>CAIKAP010000125.1 GCA_903825435.1 uncultured Verrucomicrobiota bacterium | reverse complement strand
CGAGTGTAGGGAAAAGATGGCGTTGAAGATGGTGGAAGATCGCGGTCAGTTCATGCATAACTCTGAGACGCTTCCCCTTGCATCCCGTTCAAATCCATCGCCGAAAAAGCCCGCAAAAGCGAGTTTTGCAAGAACGTCTTGGTTGATTGGATTCGTTTGTTGTACTGAGCCGTGTCAGGGGGAGAAGTTACACCAGAGGCACACTCATGCAACTGTTCATTGCGGGAATAACCTCGGCAAAGACGCCACAGATCGCTTTTACCAGTTCCAGTCCTGAGCAGTCACGGACCTCGCGAGCCGTCATCGGATAATAAAGCTGGAAGCCAACCCACTCGTTCTTCGGGTACGGATGCGCCGCTTCGCGAAGCTGGCGGGCGGAACGGAAATTCTTCGCCGTGAAGACGGCGTTCGACTCGAAGTCGCCGACCTCGACGACAAATCCCTCGTGCTTCAGCAGCCGCTGCAGTTCGGCGTCGAGCACCGTACCGGTTGCGCACTGTTTCATCAGCCGGTGCCAATCCCAGTCCTCCTTCAACAAGCAGCCCGGATACGGTTCCGGTCCGACGGCGTAGCCGCGCTCGATTTGCAGGCCGCTTTTGAAAATCTTCTCGTCTTGATCGATGGAGATGAAGAGCTTGGCACAGGAGAAATTCACGTCGTGCGAGAGCGGTTTCGCCGCGCGGTTCGCACGCGGGAGCCAACAGATCCATTGCCAGAACACGCCGCGACCCCAACGGTCGGTTACAAATGGCGTTTGGTGGCGCGATTCAAGGTGGAACTTCAGGATCTGCGTGATCCGCTCGTGTGGCTCGATGTTGCCGACGCGGATGCCGTGCTCGAAATCAATCCACTCCGGCCGGAACGCTTCGCCCGTGGGCAACTCTCCAGCTGAGGTTGTCTTGGCGAGGGGTAACCAGTCTTTACTTGACGGGGACCGCTGCAAGGATGCTTTCGAAAATCAACCGCCCGTCTTCGCTGCCGAGAATCTTCTCGCTGGCGCGTTCAGGGTGCGGCATCATGCCAAAAACGTTGCGCCCTTCGTTGCAGATGCCGGCGATGTTATCCACGGAACCGTTCGGGTTGTTCACGTAGCGGAGAAGGATGCGGTCGTCACGTTTCAACTGTTCGATGACTTCCGTCTCGGCAAAGTAACAGCCCTCGCCGTGGGCGATGGGAATGCGAAGAATCTGACCTTTCTTGCAGGCGTTGGTGAACGGGCTGTCGGTCGTCTCGACGCGGAGTTGGACGTGTTCGCAAATGAACTTGAGGCTGCGATTGCGAATGAGCGCGCCCGGTAGGAGATGCGCTTCGCAGAGGATCTGGAAACCGTTGCAGATGCCGATGACGAGGCCACCCGCCTTGGCGTGGTCGGCGACGGCTTTCATCGCAGGGGAGAACCGCGCGATGGCGCCGGTGCGGAGATAGTCGCCGTAGCTGAAACCGCCGGGGACGACGACGCAGTCAACGTCGCCGAGCGAGGTCTCCTTATGCCAGACGTAATGAGTGGGCTGGCCGAAGACGTTGGCCAGCGTGTGATAGCAATCCTGATCGCAGTTGCTGCCGGGGAATTGGATGACGCCGAATTTCATGACTCGATGGTGAACTCGTAGTCTTCGATGACGGGGTTGCTGAGCAGCTTGAGGCAGGCTTCGTCAATTTGCTTCTGGAGCGCCGCCTTGTTGCCGCCTTCGAGTTCGATCTCCATAAACTTGCCGATGCGGACGTCCTTGATTCCCTTGAAGTGGATCGATTCCAACGCGTGTTTGACCGTCTTACCCTGCGGGTCGAGCACGGTCTTCTTCGGCATGACTATGATTTTGGCTTTCATTACTTGATACCAACTTTCTTAAAGGTGTTGTTGACTTCTTGCATATGGATGGAGATGTCAAACAAATCCGCCACTGCGCGCGGGGTGAGATACTTCAGGACTTCGGGGTCCTCCAGCAGGAAATCCTTGAACGACTTGCCGGGCGTGCGCCACGTCAACATCGCGTTGCGCTGCACGATGGCGTAGGCAGCCTCGCGCGTCAGACCTTTTTTCGTCAGCGCCAACAAGACGGCTTGCGAGTAGGTCAATCCCTTGCTTGCCTCGATGTTCGCCTGCATCCGCTCCGGATACACCAGCAGCCTCTCGGTAATATCCGTCAATTTCACCAACATATAATCCAACAACGTTGTCGAGTCCGGCAAAATCACGCGCTCCACCGAGCTGTGCGAAATATCCCGCTCGTGCCAGAGCGCGACGTTTTCCATCGCCGCCATCGCGTTGCCGCGCAACACGCGCGCCAGACCGCACAGCCGCTCGCACGTGATCGGATTTCGTTTGTGCGGCATCGCGCTCGAACCTTTCTGGCCTTTCGTAAAAAATTCCTCCGCCTCCAAAACCTCCGTCCGCTGCAAATGCCGGAACTCCTGCGCCCACCGGTCAATCGAGCACGCCACTAATGCCATCGCCGCCGAATACTCGGCGTGCCGGTCGCGCTGGAGGACTTGCGTCGAGATGCTGGCGGGACGCAGCCCGAGCTTCCGGCAGACATACGCTTCAACTTTCGGCGAGAGATGCGCGTGCGTGCCAACCGCACCGGAAATCTTGCCGACGGCCATGATTTCGCGGGCGCGTTCGAGCCGCACAAGCGCCCGGCCAAACTCGTCGTACATCAACGCCATCTTCAAGCCGAACGTCGTTGGCTCGGCGTGAACGCCGTGGGTACGGCCCATGCACGGCGTAAATTTGAACATCTTCGCCTTCCGTGCGATCACCTTACGCAACGCCTTCACGTCCGCGATGAGGATATCCATCGCCTGCACCATTTGGTAGGCGAGAGCCGTGTCGCCGACGTCCGATGAGGTCAATCCCTCGTGGATGTGCCGCGACGCCGGGCCGACGTTCTCGGCGACGCACGTCAGGAACGCGATCACGTCGTGGTTGGTGACTTTCTCGATCTCGTTGATCCGCTCGACAGAAAACTTCGCCCGTCGCCGAATCGTGGCAAGGTCTTTCGCGGGAATCCGACGCGCTTCGCACGCCAAAATCTCAATCTCCAGCCAGATACGGAACTTGTTTTCGTCCGCCCAAATCTGGCGCATCTGTTCGCGGCTGTATCGTCGAATCATGGCGTAGTGAGGCTACCGAAGCCGCGCGGCATTGTCAACGCGGCACGGACGAGTAACAATTATAAGACTCCTTGCGGATGAAGGACAGGGTATTTCAGTTGCGGCAGCAAATCCGTTTTCATGCGGGTGGGATCCATCGCGTAGGACGCCATGCCGATGCGGATAAAATCGCGTGTCAATGGTGCCCGCGTCCCGAACAGCGCCGCAAATGCCTCGCACGCCGCGCCGGCACAGGGAAACATCCAGCGCGGCGCGCGCCATGGTCGAGTGCAACCCCAATAGGCGCAAGCCGCGTCGAGAAATTCCTGCAGTGTAACCGGTTTGTCGTCGCCGAGGTTGTAGACGCCGCGCGTTGCTGGGTTCTCAATGGCCGCTGTTGTCGCATCGAGAAAATCCGGCAACGACAACAAGTGAATCCATGTCGGCTGCCGCCAAACTGCGAGTAATCGTCGCTCTGCCAGCCAGCGTGCAGCGTCAATCATCAACACGCCGCGCCCGTAAATCATTCCCGCCCGCAAGATAACTGGCTCCGGCATCCGCGCGAGCACACAACGCTCGGCTTCGAGCCGGGTTCGCGCATGAAAGGAGCCCGGCGTACCATCGAGACGATCGGTAGCGCGGCACTCCGGCGTTGTTTCGCCCTCGACGTGCGGAAAGCTGATAAGGATGAACCTCCTTACGCCAGCCGCCGATGCGGCAGTCACAAGGTTCTCAACGTAGCGAACATTGGTGGTCGGCAAGAATTTCTCCGGACGCGGCGCGAAGAGCACCCCGGCAAAATGGACAATGCAGTCAATGCCGTCACACACACCGGATAGCGTCTGCGCATTACCAAGATCGGCACGGACTGCTTCCGCATTTGCTACGGATGGTGCTGGGCGATGGTGAACCAGCAAGCGAAGTTGGTGTGTTCCACCGGTAAGATGCCGGGTGAGGAATGAACCTAGGTTGCCCGCCGCGCCGGTTATGAGAATCTGCATGACGACAAGATGCTGTTCTCTACTTCAACGCTTGTTCGCGTGGGACGATGGTGATGTGCTCGATGACGAGCCGTTCCTCGGGCGTACTCTTCTCGTGGCTGTACGGGTTCATCTTTGTCGGCAGGGTGCCGATTTGTTTCAGGACATTCGTCCCGTTGATGAGCTTGCCGAAGGCGGTGTACTGGTTGTCGAGGTCGGCGCAACGGTTAAGGCAGATGAAGAACTGGCACCCGCCGCTGTCGGGATGCGACCCGCGTGCCATCGAGAGTGTACCGAGACGGTGCGGCTGGTTGTTGAACTCGGCCTTGATGCTGTAGCCGGGGTCGCCGCTGCCGAGGTCGAGGTTCTTCGGGTCCTTGCTGAGCGGGTCGCCACCTTGGATCATAAAACCTTTCATGAGTCGGTGGAACGTCGTGCCGTCGTAGAAACCTTTCTTGGCCAACGTCTGGAAGTTGGCGACGGTCTTCGGCGCCTCCTTGTGGAAGAACTCCGCGACCATCTTGCCGTACTTCGTCTCGATGACGGCCGCGTCGTTCGTATTGACCGGCTCAAGAACTTCCGCTTCGGGCGGTTTGGCCGGTTTGTTCTCGCAACCGCCAACGGCGATAAAAACCGTCGCGGCTATCACCGCCATGATTGTATATGCCAGTCTCATTATCGTGCTCCTTTGGTTGCTTCAATTTCGCACCATAACGTCTGGTGCTTTGGGCCGATTTCTAACTTATTGCCCTCGGATGCTCAGAGCGACTGGAGAATCTCGTCAGGCGGGTTCTCGATGCGATCAATGCGGAACTGAAGCTTGCCGGTATCGCTGTTGGCTTCGACGACATCGCCGACGCGCTTGTTGAGCAGGGTCTGCGCGAGTGCGGCAGGGTAACTGATGATGTTGCGGGCGGTGTCGCTGTCCCACGCGCCGAGAATGTGATAGGTCGTCGGCTGGCCGGTGGCGAGGTCGGTGACGGTGACGGTGGTACCGATATTGACGGCGTCGGTCTTGGCATCGGAAAAATCGGTGCCTTGCGAGCGGATGAGGAGGAGTTCGAGTTCGCCGCGACGGCGCATGAGGACTTTCTGGGTGTCTTTGGCAGCTTTGTACTCGAAGTTCTCGCGGAGGTCGCCGTAGCTGCGGGCTTGGGCGATCTCCTTGCTGTTCTGCGGAATTCTTTTCTGGATGAGATCGTCGAGTTCGGCTTGCCGGCGGCGAAGACTTGTCCAGGAGACGATGAACGGTTGTTCCTTGGCGGTGCGTGTGATGAGAAATTCCTGGACGAACGGGAACGCTTTGACGAGCCGGGCCATCAAGAGGCGGCGGTCGAGTTCCTCGAACGCGGGCGTGGCCAGCAACCGTCGTGCGACGTCGCGGATGGCATCGGTGGGCGCGTTCGCGAGAAGGTCCACCAGCAGCATCTCGTCTTTGAGGAGGAGGTCGTAGAGTTTGGCGGCGGACTTGGCGGTGGCGATTTCCATGGCGCTTAGGACGGCCTGGATGAGGACGGCGCCAGAGAGCGGTTGGAGCCACGATGTTCCGGAAATGTTCCGGCAAATCCACGCGAGAAGTTCAGCGCTGGCGGCTTGGTTCTGAACGTTCTGGAGGATCTGCGGCGCGGCCGGCGCGAGGAGGTCGGCAATCTGGTCGAGCGTTTTGGCAGAGAATTGGTTGACGGAGGCGATGAGGCGGTCCGTCTCTGAGATTTTCAGGGCAGCGACGGCGCGTTTCTCGGAGGCGACGCTGAGTTCGTCGAACAACGCGGGCAGGTTGGTGACGCGACGGAGTTCGTCGACGACGAAGGTGCCGGGAACACGCATGTCTTCGAGGAGGAAGGCGGCTTCGAGGCGGACGACGCGGAGATGGAGCTTGGTGGCCGCGAGCGACGCAAGGAGGCCGTCCTGCATTTCCTGCAACGGGAGTTCGGGGTCGTCAATCTCGTCGGCAATCCGCAGGAACTGGCGGGCGATGTCGGTCTTCTGGATGAGGCTCGGCGCGTCGCGGAACGCTTCGAGGAGCGCGTCCTGTTGCGAGACGGGCGCGGTGCGGAGGACAATCGGGGCGCTTTTCTTGGCCGGCACGTCGAAGTGCGGGTCGCGCTTGGCAAGGCGTTTGGTGTTATCCCACCATTTCTTCCAGTCGGCGACGACGGAAGGCGCGAGGATCGGTTCGAGTCGTTCGGATGAAATGGCGTGTCCGTAACTGACGAGCACAAGGCGCAGCAACGCGAGCGGCTCCGTGGTCGCAAGTTGCTGGAGGCCGGCGAGGTCGGTTTGTTTGCGAACTTCGAGGTGGTCGGCACTGACGGGAGTGAGGCTTTCGCCGGCGTAGGCGAGCTGGAGAGCGTGGTCGGGATTGTGCGGGAAGGCGATGATGAGACGGCCGAGGGTGGCGTCGAAACTTTTTACGCGACCGAAGCCCCAGCTTTTCTGTTGGCAGTAGGAGCCAGGCGCGAGCGCGAGGAGCGTTTCGATTTTTGCGATGGCTTCGGTCATCGGCACGGTGTCATTATCGAGCACGGAGATGGCGAGGATGGCCTTGAGGCGCGGGTCGGTCTGGTAGATGGCGGTGTAGGCTTCGGCCAGCTCGGCGCGGAGTGTTTTTTCTTTCGGGCTGGCGGCGGCGCGGAGCTTGAGCGCGTAAAGCCATTCGTGGTGTTTGCCGGCGGCCTTGAGGCTGGGGGTGATGAGCGCGACCAGCTCGGCGGCGGTGCGCGGGTGGCCGGCGTCGGCGAACTCCTTGACGAGGGTCAGGAGAAAATCGGGTTGGTTGGCGAATTGCTCGGAAAGCTCGAGCCAGCGGAACTGGGCGTCGTCGAGTCGGCCTTGGGCGAGCAGGTCGCGGAGTTGTTGATGTTGTTCGTGGGCGGCAGACATAGGGACGGCATTATAGTGAGTGGCGGCGAGAATGCAATGAAACGCATTGACAGGAGCGGGCGAGGCAGCGTATGTTACGCGTCGTAAATAAAACATCTCGGAGAGTTAAACTCATGGCTGACCCCAATATCCTTTCAGAAAACGAGTCCAAGAAAGACACTGTTCGTATCAATCTGCCCCCCGGCATGACAACGCCAAGCTCCAAGCGCGACACTTCGGCGATGGGCGTAGACCAGACAAAAAAGGAAACCGCCATGATGGGCATGCCGTCCGAGGCGAAGAAAGAAACCTCGCGCGTCGCTGTGCCTGCCGCAAAACCAGTGGCGTCCGACATGCCGCGTCCGACAGTCCGTTTGCGCCGCGAGCCTGGCACAGGTACTCCAGTCGCGCCAACCGTTGCTTTACCGCCGACACCTGCGTCTCGCGCCCAAGTACCCGAGATGCCGCGCCCGACGGTGAGGTTAAAAGTCGAGGAGACGCCCCAGTCCGCCACACCCGAAACCGCCCCACTCACCCAAGTGCCCGTGATGATGGAAGCTGGTCCGATCGGACTGGATGTGGGATTGTCTCTTGCCGCAGCCGTGTTGTCGGTAGCAGTGCTGGGGTATCTGGCGTTTTCGATTTACAAATAAGACGGACGCGATCCGTCAAGCGGAGGTTATTAATGGCTAGTACTAACGTCGTCACTTTGTCCGGTGCAAATTTCGATACGGAAGTCACCAAGTCAGCCGTGCCTGTGTTGGTAGATTTCTGGGCCGAGTGGTGCGGACCGTGCAAGATGATTGCGCCCGTACTCGATCAGATCGCCGACGAAAAAGTCGGCAAGGTCAAGATTGCCAAGCTCAACGTGGACGGCAGTCCTGATCTCGCGACCAAGTTCGGCATTCGCTCCATCCCGACATTGCTGTTGTTCCAAGGCGGCACAGTCAAAGAACAGATGGTCGGCATGATCGGCAAGAAGGACATCGAGAAAAAACTTGCCGCGTACCTCGGCTGACGGTTCAGCGCAACGCTTTCTGCTGCGCACGAAACAGTTCCGTTGTTCCTTTCTCCGACAGTTTCAGCAGCCGCGACAGTTCCTGCCTAGTAAATGGCGTTTGTTCGCCTGTGCCCTGTACTTCCACAAACTCGCCGCGGTCAGTCATCACCACGTTCATGTCCACCGCCGCCGCCACGTCCTCGGTGTAACAAAGATCAAGCAACGCCTCGCCCTCGACGATACCGACGCTGACCGCCCCAACCGCCGCCGTCAACGGCGACTCGGCCAGTGTTCCGTCGGCCAACAGTTTACGCAATGCCAGCGCTAGTGCCACGTAGGCACCTGTGACCGACGCGGTGCGCGTACCGCCGTCTGCCTGCAACACATCGCAATCCACCCAAATCGTCCGCGCCCCCAGTTTCTTCATGTCTGTTACCACCCGCAACGAGCGGCCAATGAGTCGCTGGATTTCCTGCGTGCGGCCTTCGGGATAGCCGCGCGTGACCTCACGTTGTTTGCGCGGCGAGGAAGCGTACGGCAACATCGAATACTCCGCCGTCACCCAGCCGCCGATTCTTCTTTGTTCGCGCATCCAACGTGGCACGCCATCCTCAACCGACGCGGCGCAGACCACGCGGGTCTGCCCCATCTCGATCAATGCCGATCCCGCCGGGGTGCTGACGTAGTGCGGATGGATGGTGACGGGACGAATCTGGTTGGGACGACGGCCATCGATGCGTTTCATGCGCCCCACAATGAGCGCGCGATGCGGGCTAGGCAAGCGATTTTTGCGTTTGACCACTTCTCGCCCTCGACCAACTCATGGCGTCGCCATAAAAACGATGCTACCCAAAGGAATCAAGCACAGATGAGTTTTTTGACCACGAGGGGAAAAGTGTTTGCGGCGCACACCGGAATACGGCTTTCTGCGAAGGCGAAAAACAAACGGCTCAATAGTGCTGTCGAAGTTGCTTTGTAGCTAAGGCGTAAAAGAAGATTTTTCTGGCCAGTAATAGAGAAGTCACACCTTGAGGGAACCGCTACCGCATCAAACCAGTTGCGCCATAAACAGACGGTGGTTGAATCTTTTTTGACTCGATTTTTCCAAGGTTACCTGTAAGGTGAGTGGTATTGCTGCTGAATAACAGCTCCGTGACGAAGTTGTTCGAAGGAGGCTCGAAGCTCATATCCTGCCGCAAGACAACCGGAGCGACTGATGCCGTTGCAGAAATTGCAGGAAATAATTGGCCACACGTTCAAGAACGCGGACCTCTTGCTGGAAGCGATGACGCATCCGTCATTGACCCACGAGAAAGGTCGGGAGAACCATCATAACCAGCGCCTGGAGTTCCTCGGCGACGCCGTGTTGCAGTTGATGTTGACGGATCGCATCTACGAGCTTCACCCAGACCTGCCCGAGGGCAAGCTCACACAGATCCGCGCCCACCTCGCCAACCGCCACGCGCTGTTCCACCGCGCCAAGGAGATCGAACTCGGCACCTACATTCTCCTCGGCAAAGGCGAGGAAACCAGCGGCGGACGCGAGCGCCTCTCCAACCTCGCCGACGCCTACGAGGCGTTGCTCGGCGCTATCTACCTCGACGGCGGCGTCCGTGCCGCCCGCAAATTCGTCAACCAACAGTTCCGAGGCGAGTACAAGCAGGTCCAGCGATCCACACCGCAACACAACCCGAAGGGCCAGCTCCAAGAGCTGCTTCAGGCAAAGTTACCCGCCAACCCAATTTACCGGGTCATTCAGGAATCCGGCCCCGACCACAACAAATACTTCGAGGCCGTCGTCGAGTGGGAAGGTCGCGAAGTCGGCCGCGGCACCGGTTCCAGCAAGAAACAGGCGGAAGCCGCCGCTGCACTGTCAGCGCTGAAAAACCTGCGCGAGGCTTGATCCGTCGTCGCAGCCCGCCGAGTGGCAATCCTTACTCGTGGCCTCCGCGTTGGCTCAGCAATTCCACCACGTCCGTGTGGCCGTTATTTCGCCGCCAAGTGCAACGGCATCCTGCCCTTGTTGGTCTTGGCATTGATCTCAGCTTTATTGGCCAGAAGGAAGACGACTACTTCCTTCTGGCCGGGTTTCTGCCGCATCGTGCAAAGGTGTGTAGCCAGCGTCATCCTTATCGCAAACCAGTACGGGATTGTCCCTGAGTAGAGCCTTAACCATCTCCAGCTCGCCAATGGCGGCCACGTCATGGATGTCGTACTCGGCTTTGTGAGCCAGTAAGAGTTTCGCCATGTCTCTGTCGCTCTCCCAATTGCTGCATATGGCCGCACAGTGCAAGGCTGTGTATCCAAGATTATTCTTGGCATTGATATTCGCTTTGTGTGACAGCAACGCCTCCACTACTTCTTTGTGATAATCCATTATTGCCAAGTGTAGAGGCGTCGAACCTTTATCGGTGACAGCACTCACATCAGCTTTATTTTCCAACAGCCATTCCACCATTTCCACGATCCCATTAAACGCCATGCGGTGTAATGGCGTATAACCATGTTTGTCCTTTGCATTGATATCGGCTTTGTTAGCCAACAGAAACACCGCGACATCCTGATTCGCCACTGAATGCAAGGGTGTCTCACCGTACTTGTCTCTCTGGCATTGACGTCGGCTCCTTTGAGCAACAGTGCTTCGGCGAGAGCCTTGCTCGTGGCTGCATGCAATGGTGTACGGTTGTGCTTGTTCTTTGCATTGACATCAGCCTTGTTGGCTAACAGCAGTGCTGCCGCCTCCATCAGGCGATTTCGTGCCGCCAAATGTAAAAGGGTATCGCCATTGTCATCTTTCGTAAAAACTAGATCAGGAGACGTTCTTGCAAAACTCGCTTTTGCGGGCTTTTTCGGCGATGGATTTGAACGGGATGCAAGGGGAAGCGTCTCAGAGTTATGCATGAACTGACCGCGATCTTCCACCATCTTCAACGCCATCTTTTCCCTACACTCG
>CAIKAP010000124.1 GCA_903825435.1 uncultured Verrucomicrobiota bacterium | reverse complement strand
CGAGTGTAGGGAAAAGATGGCGTTGAAGATGGTGGAAGATCGCGGTCAGTTCATGCATAACTCTGAGACGCTTCCCCTTGCATCCCGTTCAAATCCATCGCCGAAAAAGCCCGCAAAAGCGAGTTTTGCAAGAACGTCTGACGACTGAATTTACAGTTTATGGGACTGACTTGTTGGGGTTCACCTGACATATCGCGTCAGGATGCTTTCGACTGCGGTTTGATATGCCTTGCCTTTCAGCAAAGCCACTTGTTCCTGATCCGACTGTTCCCGTCCCAATATGGGGCTGAACGCTGTGTCCTCATACACCTTCGGCAGGAACATCTCCCACTGACCCGTCCGGACGTCAATCAAGGAAACCTTCAAGCGAATGCGGACTTGTTGAGCTTGGTCCGGTACAGCCCAACCGACAATCGGAACCCATGAGATGGTTTTGGTCACGAGATTTCGTGTCCCTGATTCCAACACACCCCAATAGACAAGGATTTTCTCAATGCCAGCCTTCGCCGCCGCGTATCGGAGCGATTTTGAGTAGCTGAGATTCGTTTTCTTGTCCACCTCCGGCACGCCGGTGAACACCGACACGGAGAAACACTTCGACATGCCATCGCTCATCTCCTGATCGGGAATGATGGCACCCGACTGAATAAGCAGGAGCGGGTCTCCCTTGCGTAGCGTGAGGCGTTCTTTTTTCTCACTGCTGGCGGCTATGATGTCTTGCTCAGAAATCTCCCTGCCCGCATCAATACCGAGAACCGCAAATTCACTCAATTCACCTCTGTACAGCGAGTTGCCGCCTCGATACCCGCGATATCCATCTTCTCTGTATCCAGAGTTGAAAATGGACCTCGTGGCACAACCGCTTGCCACCAGAATCATCATGAATCCAGCCAACAGGTTCCTTTTCATCCTTTCCTCCATTTTGTTTTCGTTATAAGGGCAGCCCTGTGAATTATCTGCCAACGCTGCTGAAATTCTCGCCCTCACATTTCGCATGGCCAACCCATTTGCAGCGTAGGCGACAGCGGCGATTTGGTCAACCGCGGCGTGCTGGCGCGGCTCTGACGGTCGCTCGTTGTGCGCCGGTCTCCAGACCGCGCACTTGGCCTGACCGAAGGTCTCCCGTTTCCTCACCAGATCACCGGTGTAATCGGAACCCCGCAGTCCTCGTCCGTCTCGTACCAGCGCGCCGAAGACCAGCGCCAGTGCGACGGATGCAGCACCAGTCCTTTCCGCCGCGGATTATCGTGCAGGTAATTCCGTTTCTGGTCGTGGAACTTCTCCGACTCGATGTACTCGGGATGCCGGGTCGGTTGCCACAACCGGTGTTCACGATCATCGCCCGTCGCCGCCGCAAGCGCGGCACCAAAGACCGCCGGCATCGCTTCGCGGCAGAACCGGGCGAGTTGACGGCCGGTGAACTTCCGAAAATCCGTGAGTGTTTGCTGGAGGCGATTCGAGTCCCACTCGCGGTCAAACACAATCAGGTGAAGATGTGTCGGCATGATGACGAACGAATCCACACCGAGTTGCTTGTGCTGATGACAGAAGGTCAGACTCTCCGCGATGATCTGACAAGGCTGCTCGCCGACAAATACCGGCAGCCAGTCCACCACGCTGAACGTGCAGTAATACAGCATCGCGTCCGCATGAATCCGGTAGCGTTCCACGCCGGGCAGAATAGGAAGTGAAAGACCTTCGGTCAAGCCCGCGGCGCGGTCGGAGACCTGCGCCGAACAAGTGTGTTGGCGCGGTTGTGAGCGTCAGGTGGCGCGGCTGCCGGTGGAGGGAGATTTGCCGGGGAGGATGGGCAGGATGAAATTGCGCGGATGGTGGAGCATGTAGATGCGATTGTCCTTCGTGCAGGCGATGGAGGCGCGGACGCAGTCGCCGGGTTCGGCAATGGTCCCAATAAAGTTCACGTACTCGCCCTTGGCGGTGAATTTCTTGACGGTCCAGCGGGCCGACTCGGCGGTGTAGAGGTCGCCTTTGGCGTCGAAGCAGATGTTCTTCGGTTCGCAGCAGCCCTTGAAGGACTGGGAGGTGCCGTTGTCGCGCTTGCCGAACGAGGAGAGCAGCTTGCCGGTGCGGTCGTAGGTCTCGATCTTGAACTGGGTGTTGTGGGCGACGAAGACTTTGTCGTCGCGGACCTTGAAGTCCATCTGGCCGCAGCAGCCGCGCAGGCCGGAGATGATGGTGGTGGGGTTCTGGAGTTTGTCGTCGTATCGGGAAACTGCGAAGCCGGTCTTCGACATGCAACAGACGAAGATGTCCTTGGCGCCGGCGCCGACGGCGGTGGTGGCGGCGGCGCCGACAGGGAGGTCGGCTCCGAGTTGTTTCGTGCCCTGCGCGTCGAGCACCGCGATCTTGCCGCTGCCGGCGACGAGGATCGAGCCATCCGCGCGGCAGGCGACGACTTGCGGGCCGAAGTCGAGGTCGTAGTCCTTGACGAGCTTGTCGTCGGCGGTGACGACGCGGAGGCGTTTCTTCATTTGGTCGCAGAGGAGGAAACGGTCCTGCGAGTCGAGGCAGAAACTGGAGAGCAGCTGGCATTTGGTGTCGGAGGAGACACCGATGGAGCCTGCCGGTGGTGGAGCCTGTTTCGTGACGGGGGCGGCGGCAAGGAAAACAGAAGCTACGAGCAAGAGGGTCGTATTCATGGCTGCGGAGGCTATCAGATGAGTTGACGCGCGTCAATACTACAGTCACGATGCGGGTGTAGTGTCGCTGCGATGAACACAACCGACCGTCCGCCGATGCCGCGCGAGCACGGCGCGTGGGGCATGTTGCTGGTGCCCTTCGCCACCGCTGTCGCCACGAGCGGCGTCCTCGATGGGAAGGTGGCGCTGCTGTTGGTGAGCACGCTGACTTTCTATATCGCGCGCACAAGCTGGTTGAAGCGGCAGTTCAAGTGGATGGCGCTGTTGCTGGCCGCGAGCCTCGCCGCCGCCGTGCCGCTGTTTTTCGTTTGGGAACTTTGGTGGCTCGCCGGGTTCAGCGCCGTCACCGCCGCGCTCGCGGCGCGGCCCAATCCGCGCAGCCTGGCGATGCAACTGGCCGCGACCGCCGGGCTGACGTTGACGGCGCCGGCGGCGTGGTACGCGGCGACGGGACGGCTCGATGCGACGGCGTTTTGGCTCTGGTTGTTCAACGCGCTCTATTTCGCCGGCGGCCTGCTCTACGTGCGGATGCACATCGAGCCGCCCCAACGGCGCGCGCTGGTGCTGGCGTATTTCGGGGCGGTCGCGGTGTTCGTGCTTGCGTTGGCGGCGGGCGGCGTGGTTTCATGGCTTGTGGCGCTGGCGTTCGCGCCGGCGGTGGCGCGGGCGGCGGTCGGCACCGCTCGTCTCGCGCCGCGGGTGCGGATCAAGCGGCTCGGCTGGACGGAAATGGCGCACTCGGTCGCGTTCGGCGCGCTGCTGGCGTTGGCGCTGCGGTAGATGAAATCAATTCTGGCAATCCTGTTCGGCATGTTGGCCGGCGCGGGTGGATACACGTTCTTCTACGCGCGCGGCTTGTCCTACCTTTCCAACGACCCGCAGGCGTGCGTGAACTGCCACATCATGCGCGAGCAGTTCGACGGCTGGCAGAAAGCCAGCCACCACGCCCACGCGACCTGCAACGACTGCCACGTGCCGCACGATTTCGCCGGCAAATGGTTCACGAAGGCCAGCAACGGCTGGCATCACTCGAAGGGGTTCACCCTCCAGGATTTTCACGAGCCGATCCGCATCAAGCCCGGCAACGCCGCCGTGCTCAACGCGAACTGCCGTTACTGCCACAAGGATTTCGTGCGCGAGATCACCGCGCACCGCGTGTTGAAAGACGAGGAACTCTACTGCGTTTGCTGCCACGACAACGTCGGCCACGGACCAAGCCGCTGAAACGAAGGGAACACCATGAAAACACTCAAGTACTTCCTGCTGCTGCTGGCCGCCACCGCCGGTACCGTCGGCGTGATGTTGTTGCGCGAGAACATCGCCACGCGCAAACAGGAGGCGAGGCAGATCGTCTTCAAGATCGTCAACCTCGACGAGACGACGACCGACCCCGCGCAGTGGGGTAAAAATTTTCCGCGCCAATTCGACGGTTACCAGCGCACCTCCGAACGCACCGGCACCAAGTACGGCGGCGGTGGCTCCGACACACTCGCGACCGACAAACTCGAAGCCGACCCGCGATTGAAAACCATCTTTGCCGGTTACGCGTTTGCGATTGACTACCGCAACCGCCGCGGCCACGCCTACATGCTCAGCGACCAGCGCGAGACCAAGCGCGTCACCCAGAAACCACAAACCGGCGCCTGCCTGCATTGCCACGCCGCCAATACCGTCGCCTACCGCAAAGCCGGCATCGAAGCCGGCGCGCCCGGCACTCTTCAGAATGCGTTGATCAGCCCCAACGGTTACGCGCAGCTCCAGAAAGGGTTCGAGAAGGTTTGCGCGATGTCGTACACCAACGCCACCAAGCTCGTGGAGCACTCTGTCGCCTGCCTTGACTGCCATGATCCCGACTCGATGCAGTTGCGCGTCACCCGCCCCGGTTTCCTTAACGGTATCGCACGCCTTGCCGAGTCCAGCGCGCCCGTCCCGCATCTGCCGTCCATCGAGAAATGGCGCACCGGCGACCGCGCGGTACCGTACAACCCCAACACGCGCGCCACCCGCCAGGAAATGCGCTCGATGGTCTGCGGCCAGTGCCACGCCGAATACTACTGCGGCCCGAAGACGACACTTTTCTTCCCGTGGAACAACGGACTCAAGGCCGACGAGATCGAATCGTACTACGACAGCTACAAGTTCAGCGACGGCCACCGTTTCTTCGACTGGAAACACGCCGACACCGGCGCGGAGGTGCTCAAGGCGCAGCACCCCGAGTTCGAGATCTGGAGCCAGGGCATCCACGCCCGCAGCGGCGTCGCCTGCGCCGATTGCCACATGCCGTACAAACGCGAAGGCGCCATCAAGATCAGCGACCACTGGGTCCGCAGCCCGCTGCTCAACATCAACAACGCCTGCCAGGTCTGCCATCACTTCCCCGAGGATGAAATTAAGGCACGTGTCGCGGACATTCAGAAACGCAACCACAACCTACAAGTGCGCGCCGAGGACGCCGTCGTCGCCCTCATCAACGCCATCGCCTCCGCGATGAAACACGGCGCGACCGACACCCAACTCGAACTCCCGCGTGAACTCCAGCGCAAGGCACAGTGGCGCGTGGATTTCGTCAGCGCCGAGAACTCGATGGGGTTCCACGCCCCGCAAGAAGCCGCCCGCATCCTCGGCGAGGCCATCGACTACGCTCGCCAGGGCCATCTCGCCGTGGCCACGCTCGGTTCTCTCGCTCAGAAGAATTGACTTTCGGCTTGATGCAGGGCAGTAGAACAAGCTGCGGATTGCACTGGTAAAAAAGTTTTAAGAAAGGAACTACTCTAATGAAAAACAAAGCAGACATCGGTTTGATCGGCCTCGCCGTTATGGGCGAGAACCTCGTGCTCAACATGGAAAGCAAAGGCTTCACCGTCGCGGCGTTCAACCGCACAGTGGAAAAAGTGGACGCCTTCGTAGCCGGCCGCGCCAAGGGCAAGAACATCATCGGTTGCCACAGCATCCATGAACTGGCAGATAAGCTAGAGAAGCCCCGCAAGATCGTCATGCTCGTCAAAGCCGGCAAGGCCGTGGATGAGTTGATCGAGCAGTTGATTCCGGTCTGCGAACCCGGCGACATCCTGATCGACGGCGGCAACAGCCTGTTCACCGACACGATCCGCCGCACCAAGTACGTCGAGAGCAAAAATCTTCTCTACATCGGCACCGGCGTCAGCGGCGGCGAAGAAGGCGCGCTCAAAGGCCCGTCCATCATGCCCGGCGGCAGCCCGGCCGCGTGGCCGCACGTCAAACCGATCTTCCAGAAAATCTGCGCGCAAACGACGGACGGCGAACCGTGTTGCGACTGGGTCGGCGAAAACGGCGCCGGTCATTTCGTGAAGATGGTTCACAACGGCATCGAGTACGGCGACATGCAGTTGATCTGCGAAGTGTACGACTTGATGAAACGCGGCCTCGGCCTCACCAACCCCGAGATGCACCAGATCTTCACCGAATGGAATCAGGGTGAACTCGACAGTTACCTCATCGAGATCACCCGCGACATCCTTGGCTACAAGGACGAGGAAGGCAAAGAAGTCATCGACCTCATCCTCGACGCCGCCGGCCAGAAGGGTACCGGCAAGTGGACGGTCGTCGCCGCGCTCGACGACGGCATGCCGCTCACGCTCATCGGCGAAGCCGTGTTCGCACGTTGCCTCTCCGCCGTGAAAGAAGAGCGCGTCGCCGCCAGCCAGCAGATACCGGCCAAGGCCAAGCCGTTCAAAGGAGACAAGGCGAAGTTCGTCAACGACCTCCGCCAGGCACTGTTTGCCTCGAAGATCGTCAGCTACGCGCAAGGCTACCAGCTCATGCGCGCCGCTGCCGCGACCTACAAGTGGAACCTCAACAACGGCGGCATCGCCATGATGTGGCGCGGCGGCTGTATCATCCGCTCCGTCTTCCTCGGCGACATCAAGAAAGCGTTCAAGCGCAACCCCAGCCTCGTCAACCTGCTCCTCGACCCGTTCTTCCGTCGCGCCGTCGTCAAACGACAGGCCGCGTGGCGACGCGTGATCATCCAAGCCACCAAGCTCGGCATCCCGGTACCGTGCCTCAGCAGCGCGCTGGCGTACTTCGACGGCTACCGTAGCGACCGCTTGCCCGCGAACCTGCTCCAGGCGCAGCGTGACTACTTCGGCGCGCACACCTACGAGCGCGTGGACAAACCGCGCGGCGAATTCTTCCACACCAACTGGACCGGCCGCGGCGGCACTACAACGGCGAGGACATATACCGTTTAGTAAACACGACATTGCCGGTAGTGGCGCTTGCCGGAACGGGAGGAGCATGTTAGCGTTTGGCGCATGAGTACGTTGACTGAAATCGAAGCAGCGGTTGAGTCATTGCCGCCAGAGCAGAAGGAGGAGTTGTTCACCTTTCTCGCGGAGCGGGTTGGCGGCAAGCCTGCGACTGCACCCGCCGCAGTGTTGCCACATCTGTTGACCCATCACTTCGGCTCGAATCCATCTGTTGACCTGAACAAGCTCGGCCAGTTGGTCGAGGAGCCTTGAGAGGCGGCGAACGGATGGTGCTGGTGGATGTCAATCTGCTGATTCACGCCGTCAATGCTGATTCGCCGGACCACGACCGAGCCAGAGCTTGGCTGTTGGAATTGCTGCGAGGGTCGGAGCCGGTCGCCTTGCCGTGGGCGGTGCTGATTGGTTTCGTGCGGATTACCACGCACCCGCGCATCTTGCCCAATCCATTGGACTTGGTGGAAGCATTGCGGCAGATCGATCACTGGCTGGCGTTGCCAAACGTGGCCGTGCTCCAGCCGACCCAAGCCCATTTGCGACACTTCGGGGGCCTTTGCCGGGCGGCAAACGCCACCGGGAATCTGATCACCGATGCTCACTTGGCCGCGCTGGCAATCGAGCATGGCGTGGAACTCGCCTCCTGCGACACGGACTTCAACCGGTTCCCCGGTCTGCGCTGGTTCAACCCATTGGCGAGTTGATCGGTTACTTGCCTTTCTTCGTGCCTCTTCTCATTGGCCGGAGAATCACGACACCTTGCAAACGGTCGCGCGTGTCGTATTCGAGCATGACGGGAAACTTCTGGAGTTTTCGTTTGGGCAGTTCCCAGACGAATGCGCTGTAGGGAAGCGGTTTGATCGGCTTGCCGTGTGGCGGCAGTTTCAGGTGGAGGCTGTACGAGTCCAGCCAACATTCCATGCCGTTTTCCAACAGGCGAACGATGCGGTCATCGGCGATGGTGATGTCGTGTTTGCCACGAAACAGTCTCGATTCGTACCGGTTGTGGACGGACACATGCAGTGTTGCGCCGTGAAACTGGATGCTGTCCTCCGTGATGGTCGCGGCCTGTTTGCTGGGAAAGACGTGTGATGAGTTGGGGCGGGTCTGGCGGCCGATGATTTTCTGGCCTTTGGCTGGCAGCAACAACCAACGCGTTTCTGTGCCCTTGATCGTGCCGCAAATTCGGCAGGCAAGTTTGCCGCCGCGCACTTTCCGATAGCCATCCCAATGCCGGCATTGCAGGGCGAGATACTCCCACGCGACACCCAATTGCTGGTACACATCGTAGAATGCCGCCGCAAGCTTGGCCGGTAGCCGTTTTCGTGCCAGATACCGGTTGCTGATGAAATCCATCGCATGGAACAATCGACGGAATTCGCGCTTGAGCGATGTCCTGGCGGAGTCAGCCGTCATGCCCACCAGCTTCCCGCAATCTGTCAGGTTCGTCCACTGAAAATTCCTTCGCGTCTCTCGCGTCTTTCGTGGTAGAAAACACCCGCATGAAAGACGGCTTGCTGGCAGTGTCAAAGGAACGCATCGAGGAGTGCATCTACACGGTGCGCGGGCAACGCGTCATGCTCGATGCCGACCTCGCCGAGGTCTACGGGGTGGAAACGAAGGCGCTGAACCGTGCGGTCAAACGAAATCGTGACCGGTTCCCTGATGACTTCGCCTTTCGGCTTACCCGGCAAGAACTTACAAACTTGAAGTGCCAAATTGGTACTTCAAGTTTGCAGCACGGTGGCAGGCGTAAACCCACCTTGGTCTTCACCGAACACGGTGCGATCATGGCGGCCAATGTCCTCAACAGCAAGCGGGCGGCGCAAATGAGCGTGTTTGTGGTGCGGGCGTTCATCAAGATGCGCGCCGCACTGTCGGACAACCGGGAACTGGCCCGCAAACTCGCCGCGCTGGAGAAAGATTCGAAGGACCGTCTCGACGTCCACGAAGCCGCCATCGTGACCATCCTGCAGCGCGTGCTGGCCATCATCGACCCGCCTGGACTGCCCGCACCGCCCAAGAAAGAAATCGGATTTCAGGTCAAGGAAGGCAAGGCCCGGTATGTCGTGCGAAGGAAGACAGGATGAAACCATCATCGATGGCACACAACACACGCGCAATCACAGCAACAGGACTTAATCAGATTGAACAGCCGAAATGCCATCGCTAGACTCCACCATGCTATGAACAACAAACATCTATCACAGTTTATGCTTGTCGCTTGCTGCGGGTTGTTGATGGTGGTTGACTCAGGTTGCAGCAGAAAGCAACAGGTCAACTTCACCGAAGAAACCATCGTAGATATTATGACTCAAGGTGTGGTTTATCGAAGCTTTGCATCGTTCTTTATCGAAAACGGGAATGTCTGGAATCCGCCTCCAGACACCCCGGTTGTTTTAATAGTTCGCGATTTTGCTAAAGCGAAGACAAACGTGTTGGAGATGGCAAAATCAAAAGGGCTGAAAGAAGGCAAGGCGTATCTTCGTATGGGGTCTGATAAGTACACGTACAAGTACATCCGTGATGTAGATCCCAGCCCTACGAATGAGTATATCGCCGTTTCAATTGACAAGCTATGTCAGCAGTTTAGGACGCAGGGAAAAAAAGAATGTTTCTATAAATTGGTATTCCTGCCAGAACGGGAGCTATGGGAGCAGCGCAAGGAGAAGAATCCATGATACCCATGAAACTCAAGAGATTGCTATACAGTCTGGGTGCGGTTTTGGTGTTTGGATGTCAATCACTCCACGCCCAGCGAAGCGCAGATGACACCAAGCAATTGACCGAACTACGCGCCAAGGCGGAAGGAGGCGATGCCAGGGCCCAGTGTACGCTGGGGGAGGTATTCGCGCTCGGTAAGCTTGGGGTGGCAAAGAATGAAGTCGAGGCGATCAAGTGGTGGCGGAAATCTGTTGAGCAAAACGACGCCTTGGCACAACGGCAGTTAGGCATCTGCTACCTTGCCGGCGAAGGCGTGACAAAGGACGAGGTAGAAGCAGCCAAGTGGTTTAGGAAGTCTGCTGAGCAGGATGACGAGGTGGCACAGAACAATCTGGGGACATGCTACGCCCTTGGCCAAGGCGTGGCGAAAGATGACGCGGAAGCGGTAAAGTGGTACCGGAAAGCAGCTGAGAAGGGTAACGCATATTCACAAAACTATCTCGGTGTGTGCTATTTAACCGGAAAGATCGTTCAGAAGGATGAGGCGGAGGCGGTAAAATGGTTTAGGAAGGCTGCTGAACAGCTTCTCGCTGAAGCGCAATGGCGGCTTGCTGTCTGCTACAAGAAGGGCATCGGCGTCACGAAGGATCTGTCAGAAGCTGTGAAATGGTATCGCAAAGCCGCCGAGCAGAACTATCCGTCGGCCCAGCATCAGTTGGGATTCATTTATGGGGAAGGAAAACTCGTAGCGGAAGATGTTGCCGAGGCTTACAAGTGGTTCTTCTTGGCGGAAGCACAAGGGTATCAGCCCTCAAAGGAAATCATCGCCGACATGAATACCATGCTGTCACGCGACCAAATCGCAGAAGGGAAACGGCGCGCCAATGAATGGCTGGAACGGTACAAGAAGCTCTCCGCAATCGCCGATCATTTCAGATCAAGCGGCGGGAAGGATCAGTAATCCCATGTTCTCAATTTTGAGTTTTCGAAGACGGAAGAGCTTCTGGTTTCTTGTGGCCGCAGTGGTTTATTGCTTACTGTGGTTGCTTACCTTGCTGATTGGCGTACCACAGATTCGTTCGTCCACAGTTACCGGCTTCCGTACCAAGAACCCCTCCTGCCGGGAAGTGCAACCGGGTGATCTGGTTTCAAAGGAAGGCAACGATCCACTGTTCGTCTGCAAAGTGGTGACATACGCCCCCTTCCTTGTTAAGGAGCAGTTCTCCGAAGCAAAGCGAGACGAGAATGACATCTTGCAGGAATCCGGGCATGAGGCTCTGCATGTATGGGTGTTTGGGTATCACAAAGTTGTGCGCGGAGTGGGCTGGTCCAAGTATAGGGGTAGCATTTTATCGATGCCTTACTGATTGCAGCGAGTTCCATCGCAAGGCGCGCATCGCCTTCACAACTGTCTTTCGCGGTTTCACATCTAAATAAAAGGAAACATCACATGAAGATCGAGCTGAAGAAGAACTGCAAGTACGCGCTCGTCGTGCCGACGAGCATGGGCATCCGCATTACACCGCCTGCCAGTCAGCCGGTGAATGTCGGCGGGACGTTCATCATGCAGGCGACCAGTGCCGAGTCGAATGTGGCCAGCGTGTCGTCCTACCTCGGTCTGCCGGTCAAAATCCTGACGACGTTCGTCAAGGGCAGCCCGATCGCCCAGATCATCAAGGACAATCTGCGCAGTCGCGGCATGGACTTCGAGGGACCAGAAGTGCCGCAGGGCGGCCCGTGGGGTTACCGGCACCAGTTCAACATCGCCGACAGCGGTTACGGGTCGCGCGGCCCCCGCGTGTGGAATGATCGCGCGGGCGAAGTCGGGCGAACGCTGAACGTAAAGGATTTCGATCTGGACCGGATCTTTGGCAAGGAAGGCGTTCAGATCCTCCACCTGTCGGGCCTGATCGGCGCGCTGTCGCCGGAAACGGGGAAGTTCTGCCTCGAACTCGCACGGGCGGCGAAGAAACACGGAACCAGGATCTCGTTCGACCTGAACTACCGCGCAACGTTCTGGAAGGGCCGCGAGAAAGAACTCGCCGCCATCTTCGCCGAAATCGCGAGCCTGGCGGACGTGCTCGTCGGCAACGAGGAAGACTTCCAGCTCTGCCTTGGCGTCAAAGGCCCCGAAGCGGGCGGCAAAGGACTCAAAGCAAAAATTGACGGCTTCAAAGGTATGATCGAGCGCGTCAAAAAAGCGTACCCGAACGCCTCGACGTACGGCACCACGCTGCGCGAAGTCGTGGACACGAATCACCACCTCTGGGGCGCGATCATGGCTGCGGGCGACGACTGGTTCGTCGTCGAACCGCGCGACATTACGGTTGTGGATCGCATCGGCGGCGGCGACGGATTCGTCGGCGGTATGCTCTATGCGATTCTCAAGGGCTGGGAGCCGGAGAAGTGGATTCAATTCGGCTGGGCCACCGGCGCGCTGGCGACGACGATGCTGACTGATTACGCACAGCCTGCCGACGAAGACCAAGTCTGGAGCATCTGGAAAGGCAACGCCCGCGTCCAGCGGTAGGATATGCCTCTCAACCTGCGCAACAAATACGCCTTCGACCCAGGCGAGGCGCGCAGTCCGCGTGTTGTGCGCGGCCTGATGATGGCGGTTGCTTTTGGATTTGTTGGACTGTTGGGCGAACACGTGTTGGCAGCCGGGGAGGGCAATCAACCCTCCGGTCCGAAGATGATTAAGAAACTCTTCGTTGATCTACCGTCGTCGGTGCGTCCATTGCCAGAACCGCTGTCAGCCCCGCATGAAAAGCCAGGCTTTGCCATTCGCGGCATCAAAGGCTGGGCGTGGACGCCGGAGCAATACCTAGCCGAGATTCCATATCTAAAGCGGTTCAAGATGAATTTTTTGACGAACTGCTATGCCTCGATGTTCGACGTTGAGCATCACCCCAATTGGTTTGACGGCGATTCGAACCGTTGGTGGGAGGATTTGCCGGTGGGGAAAAAAGCGGCTTACGAAAAAGTCGTGAAATCGGCGCAGGAACACGGGTTGCAGTTCTGTTTCAGCATGAATCCGAACCTGTGTAGCAAGCGACTGGTCAACGACGGTTCGACGGCAAGCGTGGATTTGTTGTTCAAGCATTACGCATGGATGCAAAGTCTCGGCGTGAAGTGGTTCAATATTTCACTCGATGATATCACCAGCGGCATCAACGCCTCGACGCAGGCCAAGGTTGTCAATGAGATTCTCCATCGCCTGCGCGCCAAAGACCCCGAGGCGCAGATGATTTTCTGTCCGACGTATTATTGGGGCGATGGCACTTTGCCGAAACAGCGGTCGTATCTCGAAGAACTCGCGCGCGACTTGGACCCGGATATTTACATTTTCTGGACCGGTGATGCCGTGGTGACTTCCCGCATCACCCGCAGGGCGGCGGAAATTTTTCGTGGCATCGTGAAGCATCGCATGATTTTGTGGGACAATTACCCTGTCAACGACAACCATCCCACCATGCACCTCGGCCCGGTCACCGGGCGCGACGCCGATCTCTGTGAGGTGGTTGACGGCTACATGAGCAACCCGATGCGCACACAGAACGAGATCAATCGTATTCCGCTTGCGACGTGCGCTGACTATGCCTACAACCCTTGGGCTTATGATCCTGTGCGTTCCATCGGCCAGGCAATTGTCCACTTGGCTGAAACAGATGCGCAACGCCTCGCACTCAAGAACATCGTCGAGGCTTACCCTGGCATGTTGATCTTTGGAGGCGGAACGAGTGCAAACCCCGTTCGCGAGCGGTTCAAGCGGAAGGTCGGTGCTGATTCCCGTCTCTGGCGCGAAGGTTATGTACGACGGATGGAGGCGCTTGCTGGACAATTCAGAGAAGCATTTCCACAACAGTTTGGAACGGCGAGAAAGTCCCTAGCCGATGACATTGAATGGATGAAAGCGGCTCTCAACGCCAAACCATCAAATTAGCCACCGCAATACGTTCGTATCTTTCCATCTCAAACCTTGCGTCCGAACTTCTTCTCCAACTCGATGTAGCTGAGCTGGATCATCGTCGGACGACCGTGCGGACAGGTGTACGGGAGGTCGCAACGGTGGAGTTGCTGGAGCAACGCGCGCAGTTCCTCACCACGAAGCGGGTCGTGCGCCTTGACGGCGTGACGGCAGACCGTCGTCGCGATCTTGTCCTCGCCGAGCCGTCGAGCGTGGATTTGTTCGCCGGTCTGGCGAAGCTCGTCCACGATGTCGCGAAATATCTGCAACAGGTTCTCCAGGCCGAAGTACGGTGGTACGGCGTCAATAAGGAATGTCTTGTCGCCGAACTCACTAATGCCGATACCGAGTTTGTGGAGCGTCTTGAGATTGCCACGGAGGAAATTAGCATCGTGCGCGTCGAGTTCAAGCGTCTGAGGCAACAACAACTTTTGTGACGGCGCGTTCTCGGCCTGCAAATCCTTCAGCATCTTCTCGAATAGCACACGCTCGTGCGCCGCGTGCTGGTCGAGCAACACCAGCCCTTCCGTCGATTCCATCACGACGTACAACTCACCAATCGCGCCGAGGATGCGCCACGTGCCTTCCTCGGTCTGCACCTCAGCGGCGGGCAGCGCGAGTGAAGATTGCTCTGACGGCAGCGGCGCGGACACACCTCTCGCAAAAGGTGTTTCGATGTTCTCCGCACCGGTAAGTGTTGCTGGCAACGGCTTCGGCGTGACGCCTTTCAGCTCGATGGCGGCGCGGACGGCGTCAATCACGGCTTGGCGAACGGCAAACTCATCACGGAAACGGACCTCGCGCTTGGTCGGGTGGATGTTCACGTCCACGAGCGCAGTGTCCACTTCGACGAACAGGAAGGTGACGGGGAATTGTCCGCGCATCAACGCGGTGTGGTAGCCTTCGCGCAGCGCGTAGTTAATCCCTTTGCTGTCAACGGGCCGGCCGTTGACGAAGATGTGTTGCTGGCTGCGGTCCCTGCGGCTGACGCCGGGTTTGCCGATGAGGCCGGTGACGCGCATGTCGCCGCGCTCGAGTTTCACGGGAACGAGTTGCTCGCAGAGTTGGGCGCCGTAAAGCTCGCGCAGGCGCGTCAATAGGTCGCGGGCGGGGGCGAGATGGAAGATTTCCCGGTCATCGACGGTCAGCCGGAACAAAACCGGAACATGAGCCAGCGCACAGAGCGTAACGATGTGCTCGATGTGCGCGGTTTCGGTCGGCGGGGACCGCATGAATTTGCGCCGTGCCGGCAAGTTGAAGAAGAGGTTACGAACTTCGACAATGGTTCCTTCGGCGGTGCCGGTGTCCTTGACGGAGAGAATCTTGCCGCCGGCGATCTCGATCCGGGTGCCGCTGAGTGTGCCGCGTTCGCGCGTCGTCAGCGTGAAGCGGGAGACGGCGGCGATGCTGGGGATGGCTTCGCCACGAAAACCAAGCGTGCTGATCTCGTGAAGGTCTTCGGCCTTAGTGATTTTGCTAGTGGCGTGGCGTTCGAGCGCGAGCAACGCATCGTCGCGGCTCATGCCGAAGCCGTCGTCGTTGACGACGATGGAGGTGCGTCCGCCGTTCTTGATGGTGATGGTGATTTGTTTCGCTTCAGCATCGAGGGAGTTTTCAACAAGTTCCTTGACGACCGAGGCCGGTCGCTCAACCACTTCGCCGGCGGCGATCTGGTTGGCGACGTGCTCAGAGAGGAGTCGGATGCGGTTCACGCGCGGCTAGAATTTCTTTTCGAGCGCGAGGCTGATCTCATGTCCGCCGTGGGTGACGTGGCGGACGGCGTTGATGCCGTAGCCGTAGCCAAGGAGGACGTCAATGTCCCACGGGGCACGGAAGCTGAGGCCGGCGCCGACACCGAAATAGTTGTGCCAGTTACCGGTGGCGCCGGTGAAGGGGCTGAGTGTTTTGGCGGTGGCCCAGTCGCCGTAAAGGTGGGCGGCGAGGTTGCAGGGTTTGTAGAGCGGCAGGCTGACGATAGTGTTGGCGAGGACGAAATCGTCGGCGAGAATCTCGCGGGTGTAGTAGCCGTGGAGCGTGAAGGTGTAGGCACTCATCTGGAGCAGGTTACCGCCGAGGCGCCAGGCGCTGAGTTCGTCGGTGTTCCAACCGAACCCGCTCGCGACGCGGACGGTGCCGAGAGCAGGGCCAAGTGGCACGCGGCCGCTGGCGGAGGCGAGGATGTGCTGGTAGTTGTCGTGTTTCGGGAAGAGCGCGCCGGTCGGACCGAACGCCTCGAAGCCGTTGCGGTAGTTGGTGTCGGCGGCGAGGTACAACTCGAATCCGCGCTTGGCGAGCAGGCCCGGCTCGATGCCGCCGAGGCGCGCTTCGACTCGGAACGTGTGCTCGGCAAATGTGTGCGGCAGGATGAAGTTGCGCGTGTCGGCGGCATTGCGGAAGGAATTGCCCGTGATGGAATAGGTGGCGCGCAGGTTCAACGGCAGTTGTGTGCCGGTCGGCACGGTCTGGTTGACGAACAGGCGCCCCGTGACGCCGTCGCCGTAGAACTGGAGCGAGCCGAGTTTCGTGCCATCGAAATACGGTGTCAGGCCGCCGAGATAGGCCCAGCCGCTGAAGCCGACGCCGACGGCGGTGTTCGGATTTGACGGCAGGAAATAGCTCAACTCGGCGTCGTTGTAGATGCCGCCGATGATGGCACGCAGGGCGGTGTTGGTCCACGGGAAATTGTTTTCGTTGAACCAGAAGTAACCAAGCCCGCTGATTCCCTCCGAGCCGCGCCCGGCCACCTCGCCTTGCAACATCAGGGTACGATGATGCGCGACGTCCACTTGACCAAACGTGACCGGTGCCAGCAGTGCCGCCAAAACTAATAAGAGTAGTTTTTTCATGGCTTTGACTTCGCGCGAGCATAGCTTGACCCACCTCCGTTGCAATGTTAAAGTCGCCCCGCCTTTCGGGTGGTGGCCGTAGCTCAGCCTGGTAGAGCTCCAGATTGTGGATCTGGCTGTCGCGGGTTCAAATCCCGTCGGTCACCCCATCCTTCACTCACAATCCTTTTAAGGAATCTCTGAGGAATTAGTCTTTTGGGGTGAGAGAAGAGGCTGGTTTAATTTTTCAGGCAACCGGCAATCAGGAGGGGAGAAACGACGGCTTGTCGGTCCTCCGTTTCTGGCCCGACGGTTCCGTTCTGGCGTTTCGACCTTTGAGTAGGCGTTCTCTTCATCGTGACGGCCTGCGTTTAGGCCAGCGTCAAGAGTTTCTTTCGCGCCATGTAGAGGTTGGCTAATCCGAACAAGCTCCATAACTGCGCCGTGTTCTTGGCTTAGCCCTCGATAGCGCACTTTCCGATAGCCCCATGGCACTTGATCACTCGAAAGGGGTGTTCGACCTTCGCCCGCACGCTGGCCCAGTGCCGGTTGCGCGATTGCTGTTTGCCCGACAAGGGTTGCTCTCGTTTGGCTTTGTCCAAGACGCCCCAACAAATCCCGCGCGACCGCGCTTGCCGTTTGCCCGCGTCGTTGGCATACCCTTTTCGCTCAGAATGACTTTCTCTTCCCCGTGCAAGACCTCCTGCATCACTTGGCTGTCGTG
>CAIKAP010000123.1 GCA_903825435.1 uncultured Verrucomicrobiota bacterium | reverse complement strand
GCTTGAAGCGCAAACTCCATTCGTTGATCCATCAGTCCACTCGTTTTCCATGGCATGCCTCACTCTATAGCTCAGCAGCCGCTTGTTGAGTGTTACCGATGTATTGAACCTCTCCTGTTACCGATGTTCTGAACCTGCACCTCATCCCGAGCTTGTCGAGGGATCTGCTTGTTGACGGTTTGGAATTTGGTACACTTCCGCCATGCAACCGGTCATTAACCAGCATCGGCATTCGCCGCTGAGTCATTGCGCAGACTAATGGAGGGGTACATACTATGATCGTCTGGCTCATTTTAGGTCTTGCGTCGCTGGCGGTGGGAGTTGTCGCCGGATTGTTATTCCGTGACATCATCGCGATTTTGGTTGGCGCGATCATTCCTTGGCTTGGCTTGCTCGCATGTGTTTATGGCTCTGAGATGTGGCCAATCGCCATGGTGTTTGGCGGCACATTCGCCGGCACAGTCGGCGGGTTGACTGCTGGTCTAGTCAGTCATTTTGCACATTCGAAATGATTGTCCAATCCCAAAGCCCGATCCGATGAGCCGAACGGGACTTCGCCACGTCGGCTATCTTTAGCGTCCGCCCGGCTTACTTTCCGCTGACAGGGGTCGGGTAGTTGGGCTTGGGTTGGGTTAATGCCTGCTGGATGGCGTCGGCCACTTGCTTGCCGAGCTGGGCACTGCCCTCTTTGTTGTAATGACAACCATCGGCGTGCTGCCACGCTTTCACATTCGGCAGCACAAACGCGTAGAGATCATCAATCGCAATGTTGTGGGCTTGCATGAGCGTGGCGGCGTTGACGTTGTTCGTGAGGATGTCGTTAAAGCGCGCGCCTTTGCGGGACGTGACCGGCGTGGTGCTCGCCCAGATCAGCTTGGCGCCGGTGTCTTCGAGGATGGTCACGAGATTTGCCAGATTGTCGCGATATTCATCGGGGGTGTAGCGCAGATGTGTGCCCGGCATCGGCTGGGGACCGCTCTCTTTGCTGACCAGCAGACCGTTGGTGTTGTACAACAGATGCGTGTCCCAGATGCCAAAGTTGAAGTGGACCACAGCCCATTGCTGGGTGCCCAGCCAATGCTGGATGTTTTTCAGACCATTGCCCGTGAATTGACAGTTGCCAGGGGGATGGGAGACATCTGCGACGCCTTGCAAGAGCTGTTGCACCACGGGGGTGTAGCCAATCGAGATGGAATCGCCGATGAGCAGCACCTTGGGCAGGTTTGTCGCGACAGTCGGCAGGTCTGCCGCGCGGGCCGACCAAGCCAAGACCGTTGCCAGCAGCAATCCGAAAATAATGCGTGTTTTCATAATTATCTATTACTGCTCCACTGCCATAGCATCCTGCCGAGCCGATGACCAGACCCAATCACCCTTGTCGACATCTGGACGCGGTGGATTAATGCCCTTGGCCAGCACAACTTTGCCGCCGTCGTCGGTCGCATTCCAGCCAATTGAGTAGAGCACGAACTGGTCGGGAGCCGTGCGCCGGTAACGCAGCGGCTGACCGTCAATGACATCGTGCGGCACCTTGGCGATAAAGGTCGGGACGAGCGCGTCGAGCGTCACCGGCAACTCACCATGCGCGAGCCGGTAACGTTCCAGCGCGCAAGCGACGGCAACTTGATCGAGTGCCACCTGCGATTGCGCAGCTTTCTTGGCAACAGTGGTGATGGCGGGCAAAAGCATTTTGCACAGGATGTTGTTGGGCGTCGTCCGCATGGTGCGGATTGAATCATCCACGTTCTGAAGCGAACGCGGACTGACTTGCCGTTGTTCCCAACCGATCGCAGGCAGAAAGGTATCGGTGTAGAAGCGTTCGATGCCCAGCAGGTTCTGATAATACAAGCCAGTCGGCACGGCGCGCGCGAGCAGCTTCTGCATCGGCACATTTAACTCAGAGGCGATGGATTGTTCAGGATGATCAATCCAACCCCGCATGGCGAAGTACGCAAGCAACCGTTCGCCGCGCAGCGCCTTGGCGAAAGCGGCGAACTGATCAGCCCGCGCGAACTCACTTTGCAGCGTGGCCAGTTGAGCATCGGTCCAACGATGCGCCGCCAGACCTTCCCAGACTGGTTGAATCGCGATCTCCAAGACGGCCGTCCGCACCAGGAATGAAATGATCACTGAATCGTTGTCCAAGGAGTCCGCCAGACGCAAACAGGTTTGCAGGTCAGCCACCGCCGTGTCACCGTGGCCGGCGGCTAACTCCGCTTGCGCGCGCAACCGGTAAGTGCGGGCCAGACTGCGCATATAACCGACGTGCGGCAACAGGGCTTTGAAGTTTTCTTCGTAACGGATCGGGAATCGCCACTTGGGCCGGCGGCTGGCTTCAGTAATCTCGTTCAGGATGGGGTCATACTTGGCCAACGCGACGAGCAGGTTGTCATTGGAGAAACATTTCTGCCAGGCGGCGAGGTTTTCGCCGCGCCCCACCCGCCAGTTGCCGTCAAAACCATGAGCACAATCTGGGAGCTTGGCGGCGTCGAGGCGCGGCTGTTCGGGAGGTTTGGGGAACAGTTCCGCAAACGCCGGCGTTGCGGCGAAGTTGTCCGCGTCCGGCACCGGTGGCGGCACGATTGCCGACAACTCAAAACTGTCGCCCATTGTCTCGCGTTCGTGTCGGTACTTCTCCCAAGCATGTTTCCCGCGCCAGTTCTCCTCACCGATCAACACCAGCACCAAAACAATCAGAGTGAGAACAGTCCAACCTAACCGGCGGAAGAATTTTTTCATATTAACCTCAGATTCGCGGTTCACCCTGCGCGGCATGCCAGAAGCGGACGATCTCAACGATCTGCTCGGCATCGCGAACTCGATACACGATCCGGTATGAACCATGGAAGACTTCGCGGATTGTTTTGTCACCTAGTTCTGGGACAATGCGTCCTGATTCTGGGAATGTGCCGATCGCCTCGACCTTCTGTACCAATGCGCTACCGAAACGCAATCCCGCCTGTGGATCGTTGGCGCTGATGTAGCGGACAATCGCTTCAAGGTCGCGAATGGCCCGCGGGGCAAGGATTACTTGGCAACCCATGTCGGCAACTGCTTCTTGACGTCCGCCAATGGCACGCCTTCCCCGCGATCCAATTCCGCGAGGGCTTCACGCACCCCGGCCACAAACTCAATCTCGCGGGCAATGTCGTGCAGCGAGGTGTCATTGGGTAGCCGATTCACCAAATCCAAAACAATTTCTTTGTTGCTCATCGCTTTTTAAATTGTCACGTCTTCGACCAGAAGGCAAGCCGCTCCTGCACGATCTTACCGTCGCTCGCTGAGCACGCTGGCCTCGTACTGCATTACGTCATTCATCCATTGCCGGTCGTGCGGCATGCCGGCAATGTCGCAGGCTTCGTCCCAGACGGCGCCGAACGGCAGAGTCTTGGCGTCCTCCATCAAGGCGAGGCAGCCCGCGCGGTTGCCGGCGGCTTCGAGTTTCTGCAACTCGGCAGTCGGATCGAGCAAGGCGTAGAGAATCGCTTTGCGTGTGGCGCGGAGACCGATGGCGTACGCGGCCAGCCGGTTGATGCTGGCGTCGAAGTAGTCGGTCGCGACGGTCACTCGGTCCCAGGCGTTGCCGCGTTGGATTTCAAGGAAGACCTGACGGAGCGCATCGTTGAAGATGACGACGTGATCGCTGTCCCAACGGATCGGGCGGCTGACGTGCAGCAGGAGGCGTTTGTGGAATTGGAGGAGGCTGGAGATCTTGTCGTAGATTTCCTCGGTGGGATGCCAGTGGCCCATGTCGAGACAGTAGCCGAGGCCGCGGCTGAGGGCGTAGCTGCTGTAAAACTCCGCCGAGCCGACGACGTATTCTTCGCTGCCGAGTCCGAACAGCTTGCTCTCGACGTAATCCACACAGAGTTTCTTGTTCACCGACTTATCGTTCGCGATGGCGGCATCGAGCGCTTCGGTGAGCAAGGCGCGGCGCGTCCAGCGGTCGGCCGGGTAATCCTTGCAGCCATCCGGGATCCAGTGATTGACGGTGGCCGGGCTGCCTTGCTGCCTCGCCATCGCTTCGGCGATCTTACGGCAGGCGACGGTGTGGCGAATCCAGAACTGGCGCGTGGCTTTATCGGTGGATGATAGCGTGTAGCCGTCGTTGGCTTTGGGATGTGCAAAGAAGGTCGGGTTGAAGTCGAGGGCAATGCCGTTGGTCTTCCCCCACTCCATCCAGTTCGCGAAATGTTTTGGCTCAAGCGCGTCGCGATCAACGATCTTGCCGGCGGTCTCGGCGTAGAGGGCGTGGAGGTTCAGGCGCAACTTGCCGGGGACAAGTTTCAAGACCTGCTCGAAGTCTTGCCGGGCTTCGGCGGGTGTGCGGGCGCGGCCGGGATAATTGCCAGTGGCCATGATGCCGCCGCCCGACAGACCGCCTTCTTTCACCTCGAACCCGCCGACATCGTCCACCTGCCAGCAGTGAAAGGCAATCGGCAGGGCGAGTGCTTGTTTAATGGCCTTGCCGGTGTTGAGGCCGAGTTCGGCGTAGGCTTCTTGGGCGTGAATGTAGGGTTTGCTCATGTGGTCACCTGTTTTTGTCGGTAGGCTTCGACTTCCCATTCGCGGATGAATTTCTGTGAACGCTCATCAAGGAGTTGGATTCCGCCAAACGCGACGGCAAGTTGGCGGGTCAAGGCGGAGTCGGCGGCCATGACCGGGCCGAGTTTGGGATGGTTCGTGTAAACCATGTGGTCGGGCGTGATTGGCTCGGGTGCCGCAGGAATTTTTCCGGGTGTTAATTCGGTTGGGATGCCAGCCTTGGCGTATTCGGCGCGCAGCGCAGTGAGCACGCGCCGGTAAGTCGCGCGGATTTCTTCAGCCGTGTCGCCGGCAACGAAGATGCCGTGGTTTTCCAAGAGAACCAACTTCTGACCGTGGAGCCGGCGGCGCACATCCATGCACAATGTGAAGCCGGGATCAATGTACGGAATCCAAAGCGCGTCCGGAAAGAGCCGTGCGCAGGCCGCTGCGCCTTGCTTGGCACAGGTCAAGCCGTTGACGAGCGCCGGATGGGTGTGGACGACAAATACACCCGCCAAAATATCGTGGAGCGGCGCTTCAACCGAAGGCCGACCCGTGGAACCCGGTTTCACTGCTGCCGCCATCAGGTCTTTGACAAGCGTCTCCCGCGCGTGCGAGTCCTGCGGCACGGCGACATCGTAAAGGCGCGCGAGCTTGGCCCGATCCAGCGCGACGAATGTCTGCGGCGTGAGACTGGCCAGCGTGGTGCCGGAAGGTTTGACCCAAAGCGTGTCAGCAGTCTTGGCGGAGGTGTTGCCGCCACCGCCTTTGACGAAGTCCGCGGTTCCGAATTCGTGCGAAAGCTGGGTAATGGTGTCGAGCAGATTCATGCGGCGAGAATACCAAGACCAGCAATCGCCCGGCAACTACCAATCCGCGCCTTGATACCGGAGCGCGAGCTCCTGATAATGCGTCTTCGGGATCTCACCCACGAACCGTGAGGGACGTTGAAACCCACCGGCATCGCCACCAGTCGCGCGGTAGAGCGGATACGTCAGGAAGAGTTCATCCTTGGCGCGCGTGACGGCCACATAGAACAGCCGGCGTTCCTCCTCTTCCCCTTCCAGATTGTCGAGCGAGCGGGACAATGGGAACATCCCGTCGCACAAGCTGATGACGAAGACCGCTTTCCATTCCTGCCCCTTGGCCTGATGCACGGTGCTGAGGCGGACGTATTCCTGTTCGCCGCTGGTGATGAGCGAGGCATCGTCGGCTTCGAGGTTGGTGAGCAAGGCGAGCTGGCTGAGGAAGTCCTCGACTGCCTTGAACTGTGTGCCGAACGCGGCTAGCTGGTTCAAGTCTTCCAAGCGCGCGCGGGCGTTCGGATACTTCGCCTTCAGGTACGCCTCGTAAAAGTTGTCGATCACGATTTCGATCATCTCATCGGCCAGCAGCGGCAACGGGAGCGCGCGGAGCTTGTTGAACGCGTCAACCACCAGCTTCCAATCGTCCGCCGCTTTTTTCGGCACAGCCGAATGCGTCGCCGGTAAGTCGCGTCCGCCGGGCGCACCAAGCTCCGGCTTTAACATCGGTTGGAATTCCCGCCATAATTTGTTCGCGGTCGCACCGCCGACGCCCGGCAACAGCCGCGCGATGCGCTTGAAGGAAAGCTCGTCGTTGGAGTTGGTGGCAAGCTTGAGGAAACAGGCCACGTCCTTGATGTGCGCCTGCTCAAAGAAGCGCAGGCCGCTGGTAATGACGAACGGGATGTTGCGCTTGGTCAGCTCCATCTGCATTTCCATGGCATGGAAATGCGCCCGGTACAGCACGGCGATGTCCGGCAACGCCAGGCCGTCGGCGCGGAGATCTAGAATCCGTTGCGCGACGAACTGCGCCTGCTGGTTGGCGTCCGCACAGGCGACAAGCCACGGCTTGGCGCCCCCGGTGCGGACCGGCTGCAAGGTTTTGGCGAACTGTTGCGTGTTGCCCTTGATGGCGTCGTTAGCCAGCGCCAACACGGCCGGCACGCTCCGGTAATTCACTTCGATCTTGAACGTCCGCGCGCCCACATATCGTTGCGGGAAGCTGAGGATGTTCCGGTAGTTCGCGCCGCGCCACGAATAGATGCTCTGCGCGTCGTCGCCGACCACCATTAGGTTCTTGTGCTGCTGCGCGAGGGCGTCAATCAGGTCGGCCTGGATTTTGTTTGTGTCCTGATATTCGTCCACGAGCACGTGCTGGAACTGCTCCCGGTAGCGCTCGCTGACTTCCGGGTGTTCTTGGAAAAGCTGGAGCGTCTTCACCAAGAGATCGTCGTAATCCATCGCGTTCGCAGTGCGCTTGCGGTCGGCGTACCGGCCGCGCACTTTCTGGATTTGCTCCTCCAGATGCGAAAAGTAATTGTACTGTTCCGCCAACACCCGCCCAATCGACCGCTCCGTGTTCGCCGTCAGCGAATAAATCTCTGCCAGTACATCGCCTTTTGGGAACCGCTCGGCTTTCGTGTCAATCTTCGCATCAGCGAGGCAGGCGTCGAGCAACTCCTTCTGGTCTTCCCGGTCGAGAATCGTGAAGTCTGGCTCGTAATTCAACAGCTTGGCATGCCGGCGTAGAATCCGGTTGCCGATGTGGTGGAAGGTTCCACCCCAGATCGCCGACACATCCATCGGCAACACGCCTTCGACGCGGCGCAGCATTTCCTTGGCGGCTTTGTTGGTGAACGTGAGCAGAAGAAT
>CAIKAP010000122.1 GCA_903825435.1 uncultured Verrucomicrobiota bacterium | reverse complement strand
CGAGTGTAGGGAAAAGATGGCGTTGAAGATGGTGGAAGATCGCGGTCAGTTCATGCATAACTCTGAGACGCTTCCCCTTGCATCCCGTTCAAATCCATCGCCGAAAAAGCCCGCAAAAGCGAGTTTTGCAAGAACGTCTTCGTACTTCCGTAGACATGCTGGGACAGGGAAGGATAATGCAAGAGGGGTGAGCAGTGTCGCAGTAGAGACGGTTGGTCTGGCGGACGCGCTCGCAATTGTCAGTCCATGGCTTACCGGTGCCGGGGTTCACGTCGAATCGCGGGTAATTACTGGAGGTGACGGTGACACGGATGCGGTGGCCTTTGTTGAAGATGATGCTCGTGGACCAGCAGTCCACGGTGACTTGCTCGACTTTGCCGGGCGTGAGCGGTTCGTTTTTCTCGAACGAGCTCCGGTGTCGCAGCCGCAACATTCCCTCGGCCATCATGTAACTCTTGCCGTCGGGATAAACGTCGCAGAGCCGGACCGAGAGATCGGTGTCGGCGGCGGAGGATTCGACGAAGATGTTCGCTTTCACGCGGCCGGTGACTTCGAGCGGCTCGGTCAGCGGTTCGGTGGTGAAGAGGACGACATCGGGACGCGACTCGATCGAGTTCTGGTTGAGCGGGCCGCGGGCGATGGTGAGGTTGCCGCCGCCGAGGGTGGGGCAGGGGTTGGCGGGGTTGAACGTGTAGGTGACGCTCGCCGCCTCGGTCGCGGTCGGTTTTGACGGCGAGAGTTTCCCGTCGCGCTGGAAGTAGAACGGTGTGTCGGTGGCCGGCACGGGCCAGTCGTTGACGAAGCGCCACTCGTTGCCGGGGGCGCCGGTTGTCGAGGTGTCGCCCATGACGTAGTAGGCGACGGCGGGTTGTTTGAGGACGCCGTTGTCGCGGCCGAGCAGGAAGAACTCGAACCACTTGCCGGAATCGAACGCGGCCGGAACTTTGTTCGCTTTCGGGAAGGTCAGTTCGCCGACGGGCATCTTGCCGATGCCGTGCGTCCACGGTCCCATGACGAGTTTCTGGCGGCCACGCGCGCCGTCGGCGCCGTGGTGTTGACGACCGACGAACTCGTCAATCGTCCCCTGCGCGAACATGTCGAACCACCCGCCGATGTGGACGGCAGGCGCGGTCATCGTGGAGAATTTCAGCGAGGTGTCGAGTTGCCGCCAGTAGTCGTCGTAGTCGGGGTGCGTCCACATCAACTCCAGCGCCTTCGGGTCGAATTTGTTGTGCGTCGTCCAATTCTCCACGTCGGCTTTGCGGAGAGCGCCACCGGTGTAGGCAATGTCGCGGTAGAGACTGGCGGCGGCGACGGTGATGTATTGGGCAGTCGGAGCATTGGTGGTGGTCGCGCCGGCGAGCAGGTTCTGGGTGATGCCGCCCGCGGAGCCGCCGATGGTGGCGATCTTGCCGTTGCACCACGGCTGTTGTCGGATCCACGCAAGCGTGTCCACACCGTCCTGATGTTCGCCCCAGCCACATCCGATGAATGGCAGGTTCTCGCCCTCTGAATCGAACCGGCCGCGCATGTCCTGCACAATGAAAACGAAGCCTGAGCGGGTGAACCCACCTGCATCCTTGAAACTGATGCGGCTGTAAGGTGTGCGCGTAAGCACAACAGAGAACGGTCCATTGCCTTCCGGCAGGTACACGTCTGTAGCCAATTTCACACCGTCGCGCATAGTAACGTGGTATGTCTGTTTTGGTACCGCAGCCTGTTTACCAAACGCCTCGACCTGTTGCTTCCACTTCGCTTCGCTAACCGAACCGTCAACCGCCACAGCCTTGAATAAGGCGGTGACTTGTTCAGCCCAATGCTCACCGTACTGTTTCCTGACGGACTCCACCGCATTTGCCTGCTCCGCGGGTGACAGGACGTGGTTCTGATCCGCATCGAATTGTGGAAATAGCGCGTGCAACTTGCCGTTGACCTTCTCGTCCGCGCGCACGCCATGCAGCACCACCACAAGCCCAAACACTGTTGCCAATGTCAAGCCAGTCAGTACTTTCGTTTGTAGCTTCATAAGTTCATATACCTTATCAACAGAAGACGGACGCAGACAGGAAAACGTTACAAGCTTCAAAGCAGCCGTTCCGTTGGTTTCCCATGCGGGGAGGGATGGAGGAGTGTGTGAATCAACTGTTAACAGTTAATATCGCGCCCATGGAGTGAGGCTGCAGATTTGTAAGCGTAAATCTGTCTTTTCATTTTTTGTAGTCTCTCTCCTAGCAGCAAAAGCAATACGCATCAGATCTCAGCAAATAGCGGCTACATATGAAGACGTTAATGATTGATCTTATCAAACCGCTGGATACGCTCATGGATTGAATCGGCAATACACTGGCGCAAACCCCTGCCAATATCTGAATAGACTTTCCTTGCCAGGCGTCGTTTTCTATAAACCACGCATGAAATCACACATCATCAATTTCATTGCCGGTCTCATAGCGTTTGTCCTGACTATCGCCTACGCAACGGCAGCAACTCGCGCCCAAGTTTCGAACCCGGCAAGGCCAACGAATAAGTCGGCCAAGGATGTTATCATGACGGAAATCCCATCCCTCGATGAACTGGCCAGTGACTGTGACACTCGCTTTTTTGAGCCACCTGTGGTGTTAGTTTGGGGCCTAGAGAAAGGACCCAGTATGAAAGGCAAGCGGTATACGACAGAGGATAAGATTCGCATTCTGCGGGAAGTTGACGGCGGGAAGGCAGTCTTGGACGTGTGTCGGGAACATAACATCTCGGAAGTCAGCTTTCATCGTTGGAAGCGGCAGTACGGGCAAATGGAGATCAATGAAGCACGGCGGCTGAAGGAATTGGAGCGGGAGAACAGTGAGCTGAAGAAAATGCTGGCCGAATCGCTGTTGAAGAATCGGGTATTGGAGATGGTATGCGAAAAAAAAGCCTGAGCCCGGGGCATCGACGAGATTGGGCACAGCGAATCGTCGCAGAGGGGATCTGCTCTGGGCGGGCGGCATGTCGGATTCTACGCTTGGCACGATCAACCTACTGGTATCAAGGTCGTCCCCTGTCCTCATCTCAGGAGCAACTACGCAAACGACTGCGGGAGCTATCCGAAGAACATCCCCGCTATGGGTACCGTCGGATTGCTGTGTTATTGCGACAGGAAGGTTGGCGAGTGGGCAAGCGACAGATTCAGAAACTACGTCGAGCCGAAGGTCTGCGAGT
>CAIKAP010000121.1 GCA_903825435.1 uncultured Verrucomicrobiota bacterium | reverse complement strand
GAGTGTAGGGAAAAGATGGCGTTGAAGATGGTGGAAGATCGCGGTCAGTTCATGCATAACTCTGAGACGCTTCCCCTTGCATCCCGTTCAAATCCATCGCCGAAAAAGCCCGCAAAAGCGAGTTTTGCAAGAACGTCACAAGACTTGGACAAACGATTCGACAAGGGCGATACGGATAAACGTGTGAGTGGTTTGCGAAAAAAGGCCGAGGCATTTCTGGATCGTGTGTATTCCACCAGTCCTACCACTACAGAATGTTCACAGGTAAAGAAACTGGATTTCAAAACTCCCAAAGGAGCAGAAGCTCTCCTCGTGGACCTGCGGCGGTGGCGTCAGGATGTGGTGCCAAACTACTCATCTGCCCCGCTGCCTGAAGATTTTCTTTCTGTCTGACCGAAGGGTCTCACCAAAGAATCGTCTCACTTCTTCTCGCCGAACAGGTACATCTGGGGGATTTCTTTGACCTTCACAGCACGCTTGCCGGGGAGGACTTTCCGTTTTGTCTTGGCGATCTTCGGTTTGCCTTCGGCGGAAAGTTCGGACTCTTCGAGGTTGTTGAGGACTTCCTTGGCGCGGACGATAACTTCTTTCGGCAAGCCGGCAAGACGGGCAACTTGGATGCCGTAACTCTTGTCGGTGCCACCGGGGAGGATTTTGTGGAGGAAGACGACTTGATCGTGCCATTCGCGGACGGCGACGTTGAAGTTTTTGATGCGCGGGAGCGTGACGGAGAGTTCGGTCAACTCGTGGTAGTGCGTGGCGAAAAGTGTTTTGGCGCCGACGTTGTTGTGAAGGTGCTCGGCGACCGCCCACGCTATGCTAAGTCCGTCAAACGTGCTGGTGCCGCGCCCGATCTCGTCGAGGATGATGAGGCTGCGCGGGGTGGCGTTATTGAGGATGTTGGCGGTCTCGTTCATTTCGACAAGGAATGTGCTCTGGCCCCGGCTGAGGTCGTCGGTCGCGCCAATGCGGGTGAAGATGCGGTCAACGAGTCCGATGGTGGCGCGCGCGGCGGGAATATACGAGCCGGTCTGGGCGAGCGCGACGAGCAAGGCAACTTGCCGGATGAAAGTGCTTTTGCCCGCCATGTTGGGGCCGGTGATGATGAGGACTTGGTTGTCGCGGTTGTCGAGGCGCGAATCGTTGGGAACGAAACGTTCCTCGACCAAGGTTTGTTCGAGAACCGGATGGCGTCCGTCGGCAATATCAATGATGTCGCCATCGTTGATGGTCGGGCGGCAATAATTCTGGTGGCGCGCCAGCTCGGCGAAACCGGCAAGGGCGTCGAGTTGGGCGAGCGCAACGGCGGTTTGTTGGATGGCGAGGGATTGTTCCTCGACCTTGACGCGGAGTTGCTGGAACAACTCGAATTCAAGCGCATTGGCTTTTTCGTCGGCGCCGAGAATCTTGCCTTCCATTTCCTTCAGCTCCGGCGTGTAGAAACGTTCGCCGGTGGCGATGGTTTGTTTGCGAATATAATCGACGGGGACTTTGGCGAGGTTGGACTTGGTGATCTCGATGTAGTAACCGAACACGGAATTGTAGCGGACTTTGAGCGAGGAGACGCCGGTGCGCTCGATTTCTTTTTGCTGGAGCGCGGCGATCCAACTTTTGCCGTCGGTGGAGGCGCGGCGAAGTTCGTCCAGCTCGGCGCTGTAGCCGGGCTTGATGAGACCGCCGTCCTTCGACGAGAGCGGCGGCGCGTCCTCGACAGCGCGCGCGATGAGGTCGGCGAGGTCGGGTTGCTCAGTGAGTTTGGAAGTGAGTTCGGCGAGGACGCCGATGGCGGTGGACAGATGTTGTTTCAGTTTCGGCAGCGCGGCGAGGGATTCCTTGAGGGCAATGAGGTCGCGGGCGTTGCCGCTGCCGGTGCTGAGACGCGCGAGGAGGCGCTCCATGTCGCGGACGGCGCGGAGTTGTTCGCGAAAATCGGCGAGCATGTGCGGCTCGTCGCAGAACGTCGCGACAACGCTCTGACGCGCGTTGATGGCGGCGACGTCTTTGAGCGGATGCGTGACCCACTCGCGAAGCAGGCGCGCGCCCATCGGTGTGAGCGTGCGGTCCACGCAAGCGACGAGTGTGTGGCGGCGGTCGCCGCGCGCGCTGTCAAGGAGTTCGAGGTTGCGCTGCGTGACGGCGTCGAGCGTCATGTAGTCGCTGACGTTGTAGACGGCGAGCCGGTGGATGTGGGCGGTGTTACGGCGGAGGGATTGCTGGAGGTAGTGCAACGCCGCTCCGGCAGCGCCAATACCGACGGTGAGGTCGGCGGCACCGAAACCGTCGAGTGACTGTGTCTTGAAATGGTCACGGAGCGTGAAAAAGGCAGTCTCGCGTTCGAAAGCCCAACCGTCGTGCGGTGTCAGCGTGAGATTTGAGATCTGGGATTTGAGTGTCTCGAGTTCCTCGGTGGGGACGATGGCCTCGGCGGGACGGACGCGGGCAAGTTCGTTGGCGAGTTGTTCGGCGCCGCGTAACTCGGTAACCCTGAAATCGCCGGTCGTGAGGTCAACAAGCGCGAGACCGAACCGCCCGGCATCGGAGCAAAGCGCGGCGAGGAAATTATTGCGGGCGGAATCGAGAATGCGACCATCGAAATGTGCGCCGGGACTGAGGATTTGCGTGATATCGCGGTTGACGAGCTTACCGGGCTTGGCGTCTTCGAGCTGGTCGCAGATGGCAACTTTCTTGCCGTGCCTCAGCAGCCTCCCAATATAACTTTCGGCGGCGTGGTGCGGAATGCCGCACATCGGAACACCGTTACGGGCGGTAAGCGTGAGGTTGATCAAGCCGGCGACGGTTTTGGCGTCATCGAAAAACATCTCGTAGAAATCGCCAAGGCGGAACAGGAGGAGCGCGTCGGGTGGAATCTGGTGCTTGACGCGGCGGTATTGCTGCATCATCGGCGTGAGGCCGTCGGTCTTGGGTGTCGGGTTGGACATGTGTGGGGGGAGATTATAGCGGGGCGGGCAATCGGGTCACGCACGAAAAATGGACCACGGAGGGCTAATTGACAAAGGTGCGACGGGTGTTAGGGTAAGATAGGCAACGAGAGCATCAGGCTGTACCTGTGATACGTGGCAAGTTGCCAGACGGAGGTGCTTATGAGACATATGATGATTGCCACGGCGGTTTCCGCCGCCATGTTGATGGTGGTGTCTGTGTTTGCCGCCGAGATTGCCAATTCTGAGAACATATCAACAGACCAAGCCATTGTGGCATCGCGTTTACGAAACCAGGATCGGATGTTTGCTCTACTGATGGCGACGTACTTCGAGGTGCAACAGGATCAAATCGACCGGGATTATGAACGGAGGTTGAAGGTCATATCAGAGGAGACGCACGACGACCTGGGATTAGTGGTGTACGCACCATCGAAGTTGGACAAGTTCCTGCCTAATGCGTACCGGACGCTCGTTGTCAAGGAACACGAGTTGAGGGTGGCGCGCATGGCACGGAACATTACCGACTTGCTCGACCTGTACCAGTCCAGTCGTCTGGTGGAGCAGAGGCAGATCGGGATGATCATTCCCAGTGCAGTGGACTTGGAGACGGCCAGCAAGCAAGTGAAAAGACTGCTGGCAGGCCGGATGGAACGCCCGCGTGATCCACGTCTGTGGGCGGAGCAGGAAACTGGCGTAAGACAAGCGGCAGCTCCAGTGGAACGCGAAAATCGGCCCATTGAAGAAGTCTCACTGCAACACCTGATGGACACCAAGCGGAAGGAAGAGGCTGCTCAGACCGAGCCGCAGCGTTTGGGTTTAGTTGGAGTTACCCTGTTTGGACTGCCGATGCTGAGAACTCCGGTGACTTCACGCCCCTAAATCTGTTCCGTCGTGGCAAGTGAATAGAGGCAGTGTATCTTTTGCGAATCAAGCAGTGGGTCTGAATATTTTGTCCAGTTCGCCTGTCTGACTACTTGTGTTTCAGGAAACGGTTGTTATCCTGTGCGGAGTTTTCTAGATGAGAGTGTTCTGAATCTCAGCGGCCAACACAGCAGGAGGAATAAACATGGCGAAGAGAACTGGTTTGACACGGCGCGAATTTCTAACAGGCTCGGCAATGGCAATCGGCGGATTGGCATTGACCGACATCACCGCCCGCATGGCTTGGGCCGCCCCCACCGACACCATCCGCGTCGGCGTCATCGGCTGCGGCGGACGTGGCACCGGCGCGGCGAAGAATTGTGTCGAGTCATCTCCTGGTATCAAGATCATTGCGCTCGCCGACGCCTTTAAGGACCGCCTCGACGATACCAAAAAACATTTCAATGTGCCCGACAACCGTTGCTTCGTCGGACTTGACGCCTACAAGGCATTGCTTGCACTGGCCGAGGTGGACATGGTCATTCTGGCCACACCGCCCGGTTTCCGCCCAATCCATTTCGCCGCCACCATAGAAGCCGGTAAACACGTGTTCATGGAGAAACCCGTCGCGGTTTGCCCCAAGGGCATCAAAATGGTCATCGCTGCATCGCAGGAGGCTGCCAAGAAGAAACTCGCCGTCGTTGCCGGCACGCAACGCCGGCACGAGGCGCGTTATGTCGAGACGATGAAACGCATCCACGATGGCGCCATCGGCACCATTGTGGCCGCACAGTGCTACTGGAACCAAGGCGGCCTCTGGTTCAAGGAACGCGAACAAGGCCAGAGTGACGTCGAGTGGCAGCTCCGCAACTGGCTCTACTTCACCTGGCTCAGCGGCGACCACATCTGCGAGCAGCACGTCCACAATATTGACGTAATCAACTGGGCGTTCAACATGCTGCCCGACGAAGTCCATTCCATCGGTGGTCGCCAATTTCGCACCGAGCCGAAATACGGCAACATCTACGACCATTTCGGCACGGAGTTCTTCTATCCCGGCGACGTGCGCACCATCAGTATATGCCGTCAGATTGACGGTCTGGACTTCAACGCCAGCGAACGCGTCATAGGCACCAAGGGATGGAGCGATTGCGGCGGTTCCATCTATGGCGAAAACGCATGGAAATACAGCGGGGCGAATCCGAACCCATACGTTCAGGAACACGCTGATCTCATCGCTAGTATTCGTAACGGCACGCCGTTGAACGAAGGCCAGCGCGTCGCAGAGAGCACGCTCTGCGCGATCATGGCCCGCGAGTCCGCCTATTCCCAGCAACGGTTCAGACGGACTTGGTTCACAGCCAAGTGTAATCTCAACCTCCTGCCACCCGCCGAACTGAAGCTTACCGATGCCAAGCCCGTCCCACCCGCCGCTATTCCCGGCAAGTACCAACTGGACGGCTGGGTCAGCGACAACACCCCGAAGAAGGCTTAAGGCGAGAAGAAATAGCAAACCAAAAGGTAATTCCACATGTCAACAACACCTGCCACTAAACCAAACGGCGCCGCCGCCTTGGTCACCGGCGCTATGAACACCATACACGCTGCCGGTTCCGGCATCATTAAAGTCGGATGGCTCGGCTGCGGCGACCGCGGCCGTGGCGCCATCCGCCAATGCCTCAGCGCCGACCCCGGTACCGAAGTGATCGCCTGTGCCGACCTTTTCGAGAGCAAAGCCATAAGCGGTCGCGAATACTTGAAGCAGAATCCGAAGTACAAGGACCGCGTCAACATCAAGGACGATCAGATCTTTCATGGTTTCGATTGCCATGAGAAACTCGCCCAGACCGATTGCGACTTGCTCGTCATGGCCACCGCACCTGCGTTTCGTGCCCGTCAGATGCTCGCCGCCATCAATGCACCCAAGCCAAAACATATCTTCACCGAGAAACCCGTCGCCACCGATGTCGCCGGCTGCCGCATGGTCATGGAAGCTTCCAAGATCGCTGTGCAGAAAGGCCTCGCCATCGTTTGCGGCACACAGCGCCGCCACGAATTCAGCCGCGTTGCCCTGATGGAGCGCATCCACGCAGGACAGATCGGAGAACTCGTCGCTGGCCAGTGCTACTTCTTCTGCAGCGGCATCTGGTACCGTAAAGCCATGCCTAGCATGAGCGAACTCGAATGGCAGTGCCACAACTGGTACCACTTCACATGGCTCAGCGGCGACCAAGTCTGCGAGCAGCACGTCCACAACATTGACATGATGAACTGGTGCTTCAACGGCCCGCCGAAGAAGTTCATGGCCATCGGCGGGCGCCAAACTCGCAACTACAGCGCTGATGCCAAGGAAGTCTGCAAAAGATACAACAACGGCAGTGACGCCAACTGGGAAAAGTACAACGGCAATATATGGGACCACGTCTTTGCCGAAATGGAGTACGCCAATGGGGCCCGCTGCGCCAGCTTCAGCGGTCACGGCCCCGGCACCGACCGCGAGGGTGAGAAGATTGTCGGCACCAAGGGCACCAGCGATTGCTCCAGTCGCATTGAAGGCGAGAATCCTTGGAAGTACGAAGGCCAGCACGTGAACGGCCAGCAGCAGGAGCACATTGACCTGCTCGAGAGCATACGGGCTGGCAAGCCGCTCAATGAAGGCCAGCGTATTGCCGAGAGCACTCTCACCGCCATTGGCATCCGCACCGCCGCCTATAGCGGCAAGAGTTTCTCTTGGAATTGGCTGATGAACGCATCCAAGCAGGACCTCGTCCCACCGCAGGAACAACTCAAGCCCGGTCCCGGCCACTTTGACCCGATCAGCACCGGCTGCGATAAGTTGGTCTGATTATGTTCACGTTGCGGATATGTTCCGGATGCAATAATTGCCGCAAAGGTTACTGGCGTAAAGGGCAGCTGAAAAGAGCGGCGAGTCCAACTGGTTGCGATGGATGTAGCCTATTTAGCCGGTGTCAACCCTAGAGGCCAGAATCTTCCAGCATGACGTGTATTCTGGTCTTCGTGTATGATAATGCTTGAGCCATGAAGAAGTCCCTGCTCGCTTGTCTAATAACTGTTGTCGCGCTGGCGGCGGAACCGGACGTCGACCGCACCCGCGCACTCGTGAAACAACTTGGCGCCGACACCTACAAGGCGCGCGAGGCGGCAGGGGTGGAGTTGCTCACGTTTCCGCGCTCGGCGTTGCCGGTGTTACGCGAGTTTGAAAACACGAGCGACCCGGAAATCCGCGAGCGCGTTCGCGCCGTCATCACAGGCATTCTCGCCGACCCATCGCGCGTGCCACAAACAATCTGGACGCATCGTGATTCCACTGCACCAACCAGCGTTGTGACGACGCGCACCAATTGGAATGCGGCGTTTATCAAGTGGTCGCAGGAGGGCAAGATCTCGTTCTGCCAGACCAACGGCAACTCCGCCACGGGCGGATCATTTGCGCAAAGCTTCGTCCCGCATAACCGAAAATTGCGCGCCATCGCCGTCCAAGTGTACCCGATTTCCGCCGCCAGCGGCTGGCTAAGCCTCGACCTGCGTCCCGACAAGGACGGACGCCCGGACACCTCCGTACTGGCGCGGTCATGGTTGCGGATGGAGAAACATTGCACACCGCACAGCAGTTTCGCCGTGTTCCAGTTGCCCAATACGGCACTGGAACTGCAGAAACCTTGCTGGTTTGTCTTGACCGAGCATCCCGATCCCAGCGAATCGCCCCACTCAATGACCAATCACCGATTCGATCCCAAATCCGACAACCCTGAATTACAGAGGCTGGGACGTAACCGCTCGCCCAGTGGCTGTGCGAACTTCTTCCTCCTCGCCGACTGCCCGCCGCCACCGTGGTTGCGCGAGGCGGGCGAAACTGATCGGAAGAATCTCCCCGCGCTGCCACCGTCGGCCTTCGAATGGTGAAGCCGTAACGAACCCACCGTCGAGTAGCGTCGGTTCTACTTCACCACAGGCCGCAGGACGATGTTACGGTAGTCGATACTGGTGTGGTCACCCTGAAGGTAGATTGGTCCGGGCTCGAATTCGTCGGAGGTCAGCGCGCCACCGGTGCAGCCAAGCAGTGGTTTGTTGTCGATGATGGTTTTGCCGTTGAGGATGACCGTGACGTGACGATTCACCAACGTGATCTCCATGGCCTGCCATTCGCCGGCGGGTTTCTCGGCGGCTACCGTTGGGCAGATGCGACTGTAAATGGCGCCCATGTTGTGTGAGTCCACAGGCTTGCCGCAAGTCTCGGCGATCTGAACCTCGTAAATGCCGCGCAGGTAAATACCGCTGTTGCTATTCTCCTGCGTGCGAACTTCGAGTTTGAGGTTAAAGTCTTCGAACTCCCGGTCCGTCCGGATATTGCCGAAGTGCTTACCTTTCTCGACGCGGTTCATCAACACGCAGTCCTGTACGCTCCAGCCGTTGTTGGCTTTCGAGTCAATCAACCGCCAGCCCGCAAGGTCTTTGCCGTTGAACAGTTCAATCGGCTTACCAAACTTCACCTTCGACAGGTCGGGCCGTGTCGGCAACGCGGGGATCCGCTTTCCGGAGAACTCGACACGGTCAGATTCTTTGCCAGTTTCGTCGCGCTTAACAGCACCGAGTTGCATGATGTCGCCATGGAGTGTGGCCGTGACGGTCTCGGTAATCGTTTTTCCCTTGCCTGTTGTTTCTTTGACCTTTTGGATGCACGTGAAGATCAGCTTCTCGCCTTCGATTTTGACGCTAGCCACCGGCAGGACACTACCCCCACCCCAGAGAACAGAGGCTTGCAACTTACCGTCCTTTTCCTCAACACCAAGCCACCCGGCCTTTCCACCAGAAAGTGTTAGCGCCCAACGCCCCAAAAACGGGTTATTGTGTTCTGCCGATGCGACAACACTAAGACAGACTGCAACCAAGACGCTGAAGGTCTTCTTCATGTGTACTCCTCTCTGGGGTTCACCGTTACGCTGTGAACGATATGATTTTAGCCTTTTCGGCCCGAAACGCCTTTAGTGCCGGCGGTAATCACTTTGGCTTTTTCCGTCGGGCGCAAGGAGCGGACGGCGGCGCCGGCACGCCACATTTCGCTGTTGCGAATGGCGGCGAGTTCCTTGGCGACCTGTTGCGGATAGTTTTTGGCGCTGCAGACCTTGATGACGCGTTCGGCTTCCGCGCCGGTGGCGACGCGCTTGTACAAAGCCTTAAACACGGGCATGACGGCCTTCTTGAACTTCGGCTTCCAGTCGAGCGCGCCGCGTTGGGCGGTGGCGCTGCAATTGGAGTACATCCAGTCCATGCCGTTCTCGTCGACGAGGCGGATGAGCGACTGGGTGAGTTCCTCGACAGTCTCATTGAACGCTTCGCTCGGGCTGTGGCGGTGGGCGCGGAGGACGTCGTACTGCGCTTCCATGACGCCCGCGAGGCAGCCCATCAACACGCCGCGTTCGCCGGTGAGGTCGCTGTTGGTCTCGTGCGGGAACGTGGTCGGGAAGAGGTAGCCGGAGCCGATGGCGATGCCGACGGCGAGACAGCGTTCCTCAGCGCGGCCGGTGGCGTCTTGGAAGACGGCGTAGCTGGAGTTGATGCCGGCGCCGGAAAGGAAGTTGCGGCGGACGTTGAGGCCGCTACCCTTCGGGGCGACCATGATGACGTCGATGTTCTTGGCCGGAACGACGCCGCTCTTGTCCTTGTAGGTGATCGAGAAGCCGTGCGAGAAATAGAGGGCATCGCCGGGCTTGAGGTTCTTCTTGATGAGCGGCCAGACGGCGCGCTGGGCGGCGTCAGAGACCAGCAACTGGATGATGGTGCCTTTCTGGACGGCCTCGGCGATCGGGAAGAGTGTCTTACCGGGGACCCAACCGTCAGCGACGGCGCGGTCCCAGTCGCGCTTGAACTCAGGGGCTTGGCCAATGATGACGCTGAAGCCGTTGTCCTTCATGTTGAGCGCCTGCGCGGGGCCTTGGACGCCGTAGCCGATAACGGCGATGACTTCTTTCTTGAGGACTTTGTGGGCTTTCGCGAGCGAAAACTCTTTGCGGGTGACGACGGTTTCTTTGGTGCCGCCGAAATCAATGAGGGCCATGTTGTTTTCTCCTTTTAGGTTTTACTTGCGTGGCATCGCGATTTTGCCCGTACGGGTGAGGTCGCAGATGCCAAAGGGGTGCATAAGTTCGAGAAACGCGGCGATCTTGCTTTCGCTACCGGTGATCTCGATGGTGACGGTCTTGTGGGCGACGTCCACGATCTTCGCACGGAAGATGTCGCAGATCTGCATAACTTCCGGGCGATTCTTGGCGTCGGCGGAAACTTTCATAAGGATCAGCTCGCGGTCAACGTACTCGCCTTCGCGGAAATCCTGAACATTAATAACGTCGACGAGCTTGTTGAGTTGCTTGATGATCTGTTCGAGCACGGCCTCGTCGCCTTTGGTGACGATGGTCATACGGGACTGCGTCTCGTCCTGGGTGGGCGCGACGTTGAGCGTGTCGATGTTGAAGCCACGTCCGCTGAACAGGCCCGCAATGCGAACGAGGACGCCGAACTTGTTTTCGACCAGCACGGATATGGTGTGTTTCATAAAGCGGCGTGTTTATACGGGAATCGCCCCCGGCAATCAACCCCCGATTTTTGGCCACTAGATCAACCGGTCGGCTACTTACTTGACAGGGGCGGGCTCGATTTCAATGACGGTGAAGGTAGGCTTCTTATCAAGGCCCGTGACGATGTTGTACTGAACATTAACGGCGTCGCCAACATGGAGATCAGTCAGGGTCGCAATTGGCTTGCTAGCCGTGGACACCTTGCACATCGCCTCGATCTTGAAGACCCGTTTGGCATCGGCTTGCGGTGCGGCTTGTTTCTTTGGCGTCGTTGATTTGTGCGATTTATTGATGGGTTCACGGGTTTCAACTTTGTAATGGTGAGACTCGATCACGTCATGACCGTTAATGGTAAGGGAGTACTTCACTAGGTCAATCGCCACAATCTTGCCGGTGTATGTGACGGTATCAACGTTCTGTACGACGTCACGGGAGACGGGGACGGTCTGTTGTTTAGGGTATGCACTGGCGGCAAGCAACAGCCCGAGAACGGCACTAGCTAGAAGCAATATAGTTTTCATACTGAATGAAACACCACTGCGGAAAATATGTTTCGCGGAATTACAGCTGTTTGCATGATCGTAAAACCTAACGCACCTACCCGCTTACAAGGACGAAAACTGATTGCCGGGCACGGGGTACGTCGGTAAAAGGGTGTGCAACAATAGGAGTCTGGAATTTATGCGAATCAGAAGACGTTCTTGCAAAACTCGCTTTTGCGGGCTTTTTCGGCGATGGATTTGAACGGGATGCAAGGGGAAGCGTCTCAGAGTTATGCATGAACTGACCGCGATCTTCCACCATCTTCAACGCCATCTTTTCCCTACACTCG
>CAIKAP010000120.1 GCA_903825435.1 uncultured Verrucomicrobiota bacterium | reverse complement strand
CACTCGCGCAAGGCGGGTGGCAAAAGGAGTGGCGTATCGCGATCAATGTTGACGAGCCGTGCTAGCATATTCCACAGACACCTCGCACCCAGAGACAGTTCAAGAAAAGTGTTGAGCTAAGTCCATAGACTGCTAGTGTTTCAGGTTTAGTAAAGCCGTCAGTCGAGCGACTTGATCTTGATGTTGCGGAAATGCGTCGGGATGCCGCCGTGGGCGCCTTGCAGCCCAATATGGCCTTTGGTCGCCATTTCCGACAATATCTGCGGTTCAAAGCTCGGGATGGCACTGCCATCAGGATTTATCTTCCCGGACTTCCAGTTCCGCATGTCGATGTCGGTCACCAACTCGCCGTTGATCATAACCGAGATGGTGGGACCTTGGCATCGAATCGTCATCCGGTTCCATTCCCCGTACTTCTTCGTTGGCAATTTCTTGGGGGCTGAATGTCCGAAAATGCCGCCACACCTCCATGTCGGCGGAACTTTAGCCCACTTCGGCGAGGGGTCGTCGAGAATCTGAATCTCCACATGGTTCAATATCCAGTTCTTCATGTCCGTGCAATAGACAAACACGCCGCTGTTGGCGCCGGGATCGAGCTTGAACTCCAAATCGAGAGCGAAATTTTCGTACTCCTTTTTCGTCCAGATCGTCTCGTCCTTATCCTTCGGCGAAAGCACGCCATTCTTCCACGACCAAACGCCGGGCGGAGACACAGCATTCGACAAATCTGTCGCAAACAAATTCTCCCACGTCTGCGAATCTGGATGCGCATTCAACGCGCCGCCAGCCATCGCCGTCACCCAACCACTTGCTAATCCAATAGCCACTGCGATGATGATTTTTTTCATAGTTTTCTCCGACTGCTTATTTCTACAGGCTCCAGCCCTCCCGATACGGTGTTTTGACGAACTGGTTGGCGGCGGCGTTATTGGTCACGCGCATGTTCGCCGCATCCCACCTGATACGGCCGTCGACGCGCTTGGCGATATTGCCTAACTGACATATCTCCGTGAGATGGGCACCGTAATCAAAGCTCGCGCCCGTCTTTCGGTCGCCTTTGCACGCGCGCACCCATTCTGCGTAATGCCCGCCCGGCACACGCGGCAACGTCTTCGGTGGATGATTCACTGCAAGTTCTTTCATTTTTCTTTCTGGTATCAACCGAGGACTTCCGGCGAGGTAGTCGGACATGATTGTGCCCTTCGATCCGTAAAACAGAATCCCGCCTTCGGGATCACCCATCGGCCGCCCGTCCTCCAACTCTGCCGGCCGTGGTGGACACAGCCCCTCGTACCACGTCACTTTTACCGGCGGCATTTTCTCCCGTGCCGCGAACTGGAAAGTCACAATCACCGCAAGTGGATAGGTGTCCGGGTTCGAATCAAAGGAAGTCGCCTCAATGCTCTCCGGCAATCCGAGCTTGAGTGACCACACGACAGAGTCCAACGTATGCACACCCCGGTCGCCCATCATGCTGCTGCCGAAATCCAACCACGCCCGCCACGTTTTCGGATGATACGCTGGGTGATATGGACGCATCGCGGCCGGCCCGATCCAAACATCCCAGTTCAACCCCTCCGGCACCGCTGGCGTGTCCGTGGGACGACGTAACCATCTTGGACTCCACCAGACGTGTCCTGCCGGGTAGTAGGTCAACGTGGACCACGCCACTACCTCGCGCACCTCGCCAATCGCACCAGCCTCAATCCATTCGCGCAGCAACCGGATGCCTTCTCCCGAGTGATACTGGATACCCATTTGCGTGCAGACTTTCGTTTCGCGAGCGATTTCCGCCAGCTTCCTCGCCTCGTAAATGTCATGCGTTAGCGGCTTTTGACAATACACGTGCTTACCCGCGCGCATCGCTGCCGCCGCAATAACCGCGTGCGTGTGGTCGGGTGTCGCGATGAACACCGCGTCAAGGTCCTTCTGCTTGTCGAGCAGTTCCCGGTAATCAGTGTATGCCGTCGCATTCGGATGTTCCTTGAACGCCGCCGCCGCGTAGTTCTGGTCCACGTCGCAAAGTGCGACGATGTTTTCGCCTTTGAAGTTCTGGAGATCGCCGTACCCCATTCCACCAAGACCGATGCCGGCAATGTTGAGCTTTTCGCTGGGCGGCATCTGGCCGTTTTTCCCCAGCACAAGCCTGGGCACGATGGTGAACGCTGTGGCGCCAATCGCCGCCGTCTTGATGAAGTCTCGACGAGTGAGCGTTTTTTCTGTCATGATTAACTCTCCATCCGGGATGTTACCTATTCCTCTCCACGCTAACTCCAATGGCAAAGCCAACAAGCTTATGGCTGCCTCCGGTAACAATCTTTCAGGATCCGGTTAAAAGCTGAGGTGCAGTTTTTTTGTGGGGGTCATGCGGACGGCGGTTTCGGTTGTTGGTTTTAGTGGCGATGGTTCCTTGAGGATTGATTG
>CAIKAP010000119.1 GCA_903825435.1 uncultured Verrucomicrobiota bacterium | reverse complement strand
GGCGCGTCGCCAAAGCTGTGCGGAGGGATCGCGCCAAAGGTGATCGTCTGCGGAGCGCGCTCCACACGCAATGCGCCCGTGGCCTTCGTGACCGTGTAGTTGCCCAGCCGATTATTCGGATCGCTCAACGTTACGGAAATCGTGTACACACCGCCTGCGCTGGTCGGTGTGGCCGTCGTGCTGTAGCTGGCGGTGATGTTATCGCCGTTCACCACGCCAACGAGCGTGCCTGTGAGCGGAGGATTGGCTTCGCCGTAGAAGCGTGTCAAGGTGTCCGCCGTCGCGGTGAGCGCGGCCTTGCCCACGACGACGCCGAACGTCGTGCTCACGCTCAAGGCGGGCGAGCCGTTGTCCGTGGCCGTGACGGTGATCGTGGAGGAACCCAGCCCGATGGGTGTGCCGGAGAAAGTGCGCGTGCTCGCGTCGAAAGACAGCCATGCCGGCAGACCGCTCGCCGTGTAGGTCAACGTCTGACCCGCGTCCGCGTCGGTGAATGTATTGGCCGGAACGGTGAAGCTGAAAACAGCACCGTAGGTGGCGCTTTGGTCTGGGATGGGATTGGCCACGATGGGCGCGGTGTTGAAGGAGAACCCAGTCGTTGCTTCCGCCAGGCCGGAGGAGCCGTTGTAGTAACTGCCGGTCAAGCGGGCGCGGGCGCGCACCTGGCCGCTGCCCGACAAGCTCAAGCCGGTCTTTTCCCACCCGCCCGAAATCCGGGTGCCCGCACCCAGGGCCGTCCATGTGGCACCGCCGTCGTTCGACGCCTCGAAAGTCACCGTCTGCGCCTCGGGTGCCGCGCCGTCACGCAGCCACTGCACGCGATCGTAACTCGGCACCGTAAGCGACTGCGTGGCAGCATCATTCGAAAGCCGCGCCAGGTTGCCCCGATTCACCCCATCCACCGTTCCGAATATGCCGCCGACGACGACCTTTCCGTCCGCCTGGACGGCGGTGCTGAAAACCGAGGGGTTTGCGCCGCCCACGTCAGGATTGAAGGATGCGTCCAACGTGCCGTTCGCGTTGAGTCGCGCGAGGCGGTTGCGCACCTGCCCGCCGACAGTCGAAAACGCACCTCCGAGCACGATCTTCCCATCCGCCTGCAACGCGATGCTGTGGACGACTGCATCCGAGTTGGGATTGAACCCGGTGTCGAGTGTGCCATTGGAATTCAGCCGCGCGATGGAGCTGCGCGGAGAGCCTCCGACCGTGTAGAAGTTTCCCCCGATCACGAGCTTCCCATCCGGCTGGAGCACCGTGCTGCGAATGGACCCGTCGGCGCTGGGATTGAATCCGGAATCCAAGGTTCCATCGGCGTTGAGCCGCGCAGAATAGTTCCGCGCCACCCCGGCAATGCTGGTGAAGTTCCCCCCGATGACGATCCGGCCGTCCGGCAACAGGGCGGAGCCATAGACAAACCCGTTCGCGTTCGGATTGAATCCCGTGTCCAACGTCCCGTCCGCGTTGAGTCGGGCGATGTAATTTCGCGACGAGCCGTTTACGGTCGTGAAATAGCCGCCGATGATGATCTTCCCATCCGGCTGCAGAGACGTCGCGAGCACCAGGTGGCTGACGTCGGGATTGAACGTGGCATCCACGGCGCCGTCCGCGTTGAGGCGCGCCAGGCGGTTATGTGCCGCGCCGCCCACCGTCACGAAGCCGCCGCCCACCACAATCCTCCCATCGGGCTGCACGGCTGCGCTGTTGATCTGGCCATTCGCGTTCGGGTTGAAGGCTCCATCCACCGTGCCGTCCGCGTTGAGTCGTGCAATGTTGTTGCGCGCAAAGCCACCCAGCGTCGTGAACCCGCCGCTCACGATTAGTTTGCCATCCGGCTGAGGCGTCGTGCTGAAGATGGGGCCATCCGCATCTGAACTGAAACCAGTGTCCAGATCTCCAGGATCACCATCATTCAGCCGGTTGACCGTCACCACGAAGGTATCTTCCACAAATAGCCCGCCGACGTCGGTAGCCCGCACCGTGATTGTGGCCACACCAAACTGATTTGCCTGGTAGTGCAGGGTCAGGGTGTCGCTCGTGTTGTCCACCGTGGCGGTAACCACAATTGGGTTGCTGTCGGCCTGGAGCGAATAGACCAGGTCAGCGTCTGAGGTCTCGAGGTCCGCAAAGACCGCGCGCAAATCGATCGCCGTATCGGCGCTGTCCTCGTTGACGGCGAAGTTGGCGATGGGATTGGCTACGGTGGGCGTGGCGTGGGATACGGTAAACGTCCGGTCCAAATTGGCCGCCGGAAGGTAGTTGGCGTCACCGGCTTGCGATGCGCGGATCGTGGCGTTCCCGGCGGCGACGATGGTCACGGTGTTACCGCTGACGGTCGCTACGGAGGGCGTGAGGCTGGTGAAACTTACCGGAAGACCCGAGTTGGCTGTGGCGCTGATGGTCGATGGCGCGTCGCCAAAGCTGTGCGGAGGGATCGCGCCAAAGGTGATCGTCTGCGGAGCGCGCTCCACACGCAATGCGCCCGTGGCCTTCGTGACCGTGTAGTTGCCCAGCCGATTATTCGGATCGCTCAACGTTACGGAAATC
>CAIKAP010000118.1 GCA_903825435.1 uncultured Verrucomicrobiota bacterium | reverse complement strand
TGGTGCGCCTGTTGGCGTTGAGCTTGCCGCCCTACAACCCGCACCGCAATCACCAGCGTGTCGTGGCGGTGGACAGCACCGTCTTTGAGGCCGGACACTGTTCGCGCTACTACCGCTGGCGCACGAAACGACGGCAGTAGCGTGGCTGGCCCAAATGGATCATTGCGGTGTGGTTGCCGCAGCAGTTGATCTGCGCCCAACGGGCGCACGGCGGCCCCTGCGGTGAACTTTGATGAATTGCCGCCGATTGCGCTGGCGGCTAAACGCGCTCTACCGTTCGGGCGGTTGCTTGGGGATGCGGGATTCGACAGTGAGCGCAATCATCGCTTCTGTCGTGAGGTGTTGGGCGTGCAAAGCATCATTGCGCCGTTTCCCCGGAAAGGCTGTCCGCCTCGCACTCCTTGGCGCAAGCGGCTGGCGCGAAGATTCCCACGGCACGTGTATCGGCAACGCTGGTTGGTGGAAACCGTGATCTCGGTGGTGAAGCGGAAGTTCGGTGACACGGTCAACGCCCGCACAGAAGAACGCCAGTATCGTCAACTGCTGCTGTTGGGCGTGGTGTACAACGTGCACCGCCGAGTCGTTCTTATCTTGCTCGTGGAGGCAACACTTCACACATCGCTACCTCCAACCGAGGATTTCAACAGGGCAAGTACTACTAGCTATCATCCATAACGGGCATTTTCGGATGACGACCGCATGTTGAGTGACTGCCTCCTGTGTTCCGGATATCATCGCTACTTCAGCTTGGCCTGCAACTCGGCGACGAGTTTTTCGAGGTCGCGGACTTTGGCGACGAGTTCGGGAAGATGCTCGAAAGCGACGTAGCTGCGCTTGAACATCTTGTGCGGAAGGCCCGGCGCGCCGAACAGGATTGCCCCGGGTTCAACATCCTGCGCGATTCCGGTTTGGCCCATCATGATGGCGCCGTCGCCGATGGTGAGGTGTCCAGCAATACCGACTTGGCCGGCGAGGGTAACGTGGTTGCCAAGGATGGTGCTGCCGGCCATACCGGCTTGGCCGCAGATGATGCAGTCTTCGCCGATGACGCAGTTGTGGGCGATTTGGACGAGGTTGTCGATCTTGGTGCCGCGGCCGATGCGGGTCTTGCCGAAACGGGCGCGGTCAACGGCACTGTTGGCGCCGATCTCGACGTCGTCGCCGATCTCAACGATGCCGACTTGGGGAACTTTCTGGTGTTTGCCCTTGACGGTTTCGTAGCCGAAGCCGTCGGCACCGAGAACGACGCCGGGATGGAGGATGACGCGGGCGCCGATGACGGTGTATTCGCGGAGGGTAACGTTGGCGTGGAGGAGGCAGTCGGGGCCGAGTGTGCAGCCGATGCCGATGAAGGTGCCGGCGCCGATGACGGTGCGGTCGCCAATGACGGCGTCGTCTGCGATGACGACGTGAGGCTGGATGGAAACGTCTTTGCCGAGCTTGGCGGTGGAGGCAATGACGGCGGTCGGATGGATGCCGGGCGTGTATTTGACAGGCGGCGGCATGACGCGAAGAACAACTTTAGTAAAGGCCTGCACCGGGTTATCCACGCGGATCAGCGTGCGAACAAACTCGACCTTGGCGTCGTGGGCCACGATGACGACGGCAGCCTGAGTGGTCTTCAGCGCGCTGAAATACTTCGGGCTGGCAATGAAGGCAAGGTCGCCAAGTTGGGCTTCGCGGACACCGGCAACACCGGTGACGGGTTGGTCGGGTTTACCAGCCAGCTCGCCACCGACAAGCTCAGCGATGTCACGCGCGGTGAGGTGCACGGCGCCTACTTTTTCTCGTGTTCTTTCTTGTCGGTCTTGGGAGCTTCGGGAGACGGCTTGGGAGCGTTCTTGTTGAGAACCTTGGTGATGTCCTCGGTGATATCGAGGGCATCTTGGGAATAAACGACGGTGGGGATGCCGTTGAGAGTGGCGCCGGATTTGTCGAGGACGTAGAGGTAGCCGAGATCGCGAGCTTCCTTGGCGATGACTTCCTGAATTTCCTTAATGATGCCGGTGCGCATGCGCTGGGTGGCTTGTTGGAGGAGGTCGGTGTGGCTGCGGCGATAGTTCTGGATTTCGGCTTCCTTGCCTTTGATCTCGTCGAGTTTGTCTTTTACGAGTTTGCGTTTCTGGGCACGGACTTCTTCGGTGTACTCGGGCTTCTCCTGGTCTTCCTGAAGCTTGGCGAGTTCGTCGCTGAGTTTACGGAATTGGGCGAGAAGTTCGTCCTGTTCTTTGTTGTAGGTCTCGGCTTGTTCCTTGAGCTTGGCGGTGGAGGAGGCGGTCTTGTAGTAGTCGTTGAAGACGCGATTGAGATCCACGGTGACGATACGCCCGCCACTGACTTGGGCAAAGGCGGCAGGATCAAGCGCGATGAGGGCGGCGGTGAAGACGGCAGTGATATTCAATTTCATGTTCTATTTCAGTTCCTTCCTTTTGGTGAAAATTTAGACAGTTCCAAGTGAAAAGCTATCAAAATTGGTAGCCAACGCTGAATTGGATCCGGCCGGTGCCGAAGCGCGGCATGACAGGAAAGCCATAGTCGAGACGCAATGGGCCAATAGGTAAATTGAGACGGACTCCCATACCAACGTCAGCAACGAAGTCGTCGAGTTTGAAGGCGTACGCGTCGCGTTCGACTTCGCCGGCGTCGCAGAAGGCAGCCAAGCGAATGCGTTCAACGACGGGAATGCTGTATTCGACAGTAGTATTCATATAAGTGTTGCCGCCGACGCTGTTACCGTAAATATCCTTTGGTGAAATATCCTGGTATTTCCAACCACGGAGCGTATTCGGACCACCAAGGAAGTAGCGATCGAAGAGTGGGACGTCGTTGACTTTGAACGTTTTACCGCCTTCAGTGACGGTTTGGCCGCTGCCTTTGGTATTGCTGTAGGCCTCAACGACACCGGCAGCGCCGAGCAATTCAAACACATGGCCGCTAAAGACAGGGAAAAACCAAGTGGTCTTAGCGTTGAGTTTGTAGATTGAAACATCGCCACTCAACGGTCCACCAACAAGTTCGGCTGACATTTCAGTGCGTTGGCCACGGGTGGTGAGGAAGACGCTGTCGCGATGGTCGTAGGTGAGGCTGGCTTGGACGGAGCTACGCAGATAGTGGCCGTATTGGGAATAGAGTTCCTGCGAGACGTTGGAGTTGGTAGCGTTGACGCTTTCGCTGATGTATTGGAGACCGTACTGCACATCAACGCGGAGGAATTGGTTGATGGCTTTGCCGATGCGGATGTCACCACCAGTGCGGGATTCACTATAGACGTCGCTGGAGTAGTTATTCTCTGTGTGGAAAAGGTCGAAGCCGAAGGAGAGTTGACGGTCGAGGAACCAGGGCTCGGTGAAGGAGAGCGTGTAGTCCTGACGCTGGAGACCGACCTGAGCACGGACGCGTAACTTCTGGCCGGCACCGGTGAAGGTGGGCGCGTTGAAGAGGTCGAAGTTACCCTGAGTTAGTTCGACAAAACCGAGAAGGCTATCAATAGAGCTGAAACCGGCACCGAAGGTGACGTTGCCAGTGCGTTGTTCCTCAACGTTAATGGCGAGGTTTTTGCGATTGGGAATCGGTGTCGGTTCGGGACGTGGCTCAACTTTACCAAAGAAACCGAGGTTTTTAAGGCGTTCCATGCTGCGATCCACTCGGACGGTGTTGTAGATGTCACCGGGGGCGACGGCCAGTTCGCGGCGGATGACTTTGTCCTTGGTCTTGGTGTTACCGCGGATTTCAATAAGTTCGATATAGGTAAGTTCACCTTCGCGAATGTTGTAGGTGATGTCCATGCGGCCGGTTTCAACGTTGGGGACGCGGATGGTCTGGACGTTGGTGTCAAGGTAGCCGCGTTCGCCGTAGTAGTCTTCGATGGCTTTGCTGTCCTTGTTCAGGCTGTCGGGGGTAAAGGTTTGCCCGGTGGTCATTTTGAGACGCTTCTGGAGGTCGGTGACAGAGAAAAGCTTGGCTCCTTCGATCTTGACGGTACCGGCTTTGTATTGGGCACCTTCGTAAAGGTCAATGTGCAGGATCATCCATTTCGAAGAGATACGTTCGACTCGGGTGCCGCGAATTTCGGCGTCAATGTAACCCTTGGACTGGTAGTGTTCGCGGAGCTTTTCGAGGTCTTCGCGCAACTGTTCGTCCTTGATAACGCCGGTGCCAGAGAGCCAAGAACCCCACCAGTGTTTGCGGGTTTTCATCAACTTGAGCAGGGCACCAGTTTTGATGGCACGGTTGCCGTGAATTTCGATTTTACGGAGGAGGACGCGGTCACCTTCGAAGACGACGAAGCGGAGGATGGCTTTACCGGTGTCGCGGTCGACGCTGATTTTCGGTTCGACTTTGGTGTCTGGGTAGCCAGCCTTCTGGTACATCTCCTGGATTTTTAGAGCGTCCTGATGGGCTTTGTAGGAGTCGAGGATGTCGCCGGGTTTCTGGGTGGCCTCGCGGCGGAGACGGTCGTCTTTGTAGCGTGTGGAACCTTCGAAGACAACTTCCTTGAGCGTGGCCTTGCCTTGAACGCGGAAGATGACACGGACGCCGTCGGTGATGGGTTCCTCGGAGACGCGCACGTCGTAGAAATAGCCAGTGCTGATGAGGTTACGAACGTCCTGTTCGACCATCTCGCGTGTGAGCGCTTTACCGACAGCGGTGCGGATGTTGCTCATCACGATCGTGCGGTTGACTGTCTCAGGCCCTTCAAACTCGATCTTGATTTCGCGCACGACGGGGCCTTCCTGCGCCCACAGTGTCGCACCCGCCAGCATCACGGCCATGATCCAGAACCAACGTTTCATTCTTCTCCTCCAGCGTTCGGTATGTCCCCGTCCTCAATTCGCGCGGCGTCCTCAAAGCGCGTGTACTCGCCACGGAACGTGAGGTCCACTTCGCCCGTCGGGCCGTTGCGTTGCTTGGCGATAAACAGGGTCGCCTTGCCGCGTTTCTCATCCTTTTCGTCTTTGTCGTCAGCGTACATCTCGGGCCGCACCAACAACCCCACGATGTCGGCATCCTGCTCGATGGCCCCCGACTCGCGCAAGTCAGAAAGTTTCGGCTTGCCCTCGTCGCGTTGTTCGGGTTGGCGGTTGAGTTGGCTCATCACGATGATCGGCACACGCAACTCCTTGGCCAAGGCCTTCACGCCGCCAGAGATGTCGGCAATCTCCACCTGGCGGCTGCCATCGGCCCGCCGCGACGGAGCGCGCATCAACTGCATGTAGTCAATCACGATCAACTGAATGTCGTGCTGTAATTTCATCCTGCGTGCACGCGCACGGACTTGATGGATGGTCAGTCCCGCACTGTCATCAATGAACAACGGTGCCTCCATCAGGGCGCTCGCCGCCTGCGTCAGCTTCGGAAACTCCTTGTCTCGCAGGAAGCCGTCGCGCAGATCACGTAGATTTACGCGGCCGAGCGAGCAGAGCATGCGCTTCACGAGTTCCTCGGCAGACATTTCGAGACTAAACACGCCGACGGCCTTCTTCTGGTCAATGGCGACGTTCTCGGCGATGTTCATGGCTAGGCTGGTCTTGCCCATTGAGGGGCGCGCCGCGATGACGAAAACGGTACCTGGATGCAGCCCCGCAGTCATGTTGTCAAGGTCACGGAACCCGGTGGGAAGGCCTGTCATGCCGTGTGTCTCACACAGGTGATCGATGCTGTGCATTGCATCCTTGATGACGGCCTTGACGTGGACAGCACCCTTGCTAGCACGCTCAGCAGTGATCTCGAAAAGATTCTTCTCGACCTCGTCCACCCACCCCTTCACGTCGTCCTGCTGCTCGAAGGAACGCGTAATGACATTGTGCGCCTCGCCAATCAGCCGGCGGAGAAGATATTTCTCCTCCACGATGTCAAGGTAGTGCTCGATGTTGGCGGCCGTCGGCACGCGGCCGATCAGGCCGGCGAGATATGCAGGGCCGCCGACTTCCTCCAGTTGGTTCTTATCCTGGAGCCGCTGCATGAGCGTGACGTTGTCCACCGCCTGCATCGCGTCCTGCAACGCGGAGATCTCGCGGTAGATGACCTGATGGGCGGCGTAGTAAAAATGTTCCTGGGTCAGCCGCTCCCGCGCCTGCGACCCGGCTTCCAGCGGGCTGAGCAACATCGCCCCAAGCACCGCCATCTCGGCGTCCATGCTGTTCGGCAACACGCGCTCAACGGCGATGGCCGTCTTGTCCGCTCCGAGTGGTTTGGTGGCTGCCATGCGCGGGCCTCGACGGCGCGCTTATTTCTTCTTGGCTTTCTTCGGCGCTTCCTCGGCAGCCGGCGCGGGCGTCGCTTCACCTTCGCCACCGACGATGTGAATCTTCACCTTGGTGGTGACTTCGGGATGCAGCTTCACATCCACGTCAAACACGCCTGCGGTGCGGATCGGATGTTCGAGGTGAATCTGTTTGCGCTCCACGTTGATGCCTTCCTTCTGGAGCGCGGCGGCGATGTCCTGCGCGGTGATCGTACCGTAGAGTTTGTCCTCGGCGCCGACCTTGGCGGTGATCTCAAAAGCCTGCTTGCTGAGTTTCGCGACGGTTTCCTGCGCGGCGGCCAACGCGGCGGCAGCCACGGCGTCGCGTTTCTTGCGCTGGGCCTCGACTCGCTTCATGTTGGACGGCGTGGCCGGGATGGCCAGGTTGCGCGGGAACAGGAAATTGCGGGCGTACCCATCGGCGACGGAGACGGTCTGTCCCTCGGTGCCGAGGTTCTCGACGTTGGCGATCAGAATAATCTGTATGCTCATGCTCTCTCCGTCTAGCGCACCAACAACATCGCGCGGGCCCGCTTGATGGCGGTGCCAAGGGCGCGCTGGTGTTTGGCGCAGTTGCCCGACAGGCGGCGCGGCAGGATCTTGCCGCGCTCGGTCATGAACTTCTTCAACAGGTCGGGTTGTTTGTAATCAATGATGATCTGGTCTTTGCACAACTTGCAGTCGCGCTTGATAAAGACTTCGCGCTTCTGCCGTCGTGGTTCGGTGCTGTTGCTGCTGCTTTCTCTGAACATAGTGTCCTTCACCTGTGGTTAAATTTTCAAAACGGAATGTTGTCTTCGCCTTCGCCCGACGGAGCTTCCTCTTGCGACGGCGCCGGCGGCGCGGGACGGCCAGCGCGTTGCGGCGGACGGCTGCTTGGCGGAGCCTGCTCGCTGACCTCGGCATTGCCCTTCGGTCCGCCGAGGAACTGGAAGTTCTCGCACACAACCTTCAACTTGCTGCGCTTCTGGCCCGTCTCCTTGTCGTCCCACTGGTCCAGCTTCAAGCGTCCTTCGATGAAGATCGGACGCCCCTTGGACATGTACTGGCCGATAGTCTCCGCCTGCCGGCCCCACACATCAACGTCCACGAACGTGACCTCTTCCTTCTTCTCACCGGTCTCCGTTGACCATGTGCGGTTGACGGCCAGGCCAAGCGTGGCGATCGCGGTCCCCTTCGGCGTGTAACGCACCTCGGGGTCACGGGTCAGGTTTCCCATCAAGAGCACTTTGTTGAAGTTGGCCATGGCGATCTTTCTTTTCGTCAGCTTACAGTGCGTTCCGTCTTCGCTTCCTCGCCCGTCCTCGGCTCGCGCACCGGCGCTTCCGGCAACGGCTCGGTGATCTGCCAGCGGAACAAGTCGGTGTCGAGGTGGAACTTTGCGTCCAACTCGGCAATCGCCTTGCCCGGCGCGGCGAAGATGAAATTCACGTAGCTGCCCGCGGTGCGTTTGCTCGTCGTTCGCGCGAACGGCTTCGGGCCCATCTTCTGGACTGTCTCCACCTTGCCGCCCGCCTGCTGGATTTCCTTCTGGATGCGCTCGATGATGTCCTTCTCCGCGTCCTCACGGCCCGCGGTGTCCAGAATAATCAGCGCTTCGTACTTGTTCAAATTTTTCTGCGTCTTCTTTTTCAAACCGACTCTCCTTCTTGCCCCGCCTTGGGCGGGGCTTTCCGATTAAACCGATTCATCGCCTTCGTCAATCCTTCTTTCACGCAGCAAGCGATGGCGGCAGCCGCCTCCGCAGCCGCCGCCTCCGCCGCTTCGCGTTCCGCCGAGGCGAAACGTCCAAGCACATGCCCGGTGATATCCTCACCGGCCGGCCCGCGCCGGCCGATCCCGACGCGCAACCGGGCGAACTCTTCGCAGCCACCGAGCGACTCGATGATCGAGCGCAGCCCGTTGTGACCGCCGCTGCCGCCCGACTCGCGCAACCGAATCTGGCCCAGCGGCAGGTCCGCATCGTCCACGACCACCAGCATCTCCGACGGCTCGATCTTCAGCCACTGCAAGATCGCCGCCACCGTGACGCCGCTGCGGTTCATGTACGTCTGCGGCTTGGCCAACACGACCTTGCCGCCGTCGGTCGCGATTTCCGCGACCTCCGCTGCGAACCGAAACTTCCGTTTGAAAGAACCTTTTAGTTCTGCGGCGACCTGCTCGACCACCGCAAAACCGATATTGTGGCGCGTACCGACGTACTCGCGGCCGGGATTGCCCAGCCCGACGACCAGCTTTGTTCTGGCCGGCACGGCAACGCGCTCCCGTTACTTCTTCTTCGCTTCCGGCTTGGCCGCTGCGGCGGGTTTCGCTCCCGCTGCCGGGGCAGCACCCTTGGCCGGGGCCGCGCCTGCGGCGGGCTTGGCTTCCGCCTTGCCGGCTTCGGCTTTGCCCGCTGCCGGTTTGCCTTCGGCGGCGACTTCGCCTTCTTCGCCTTCGACCTTCTTCTCGCCGATGACTTCCGGCTCGCCCGGGACAGCTTCCGCCACGGCGGCGACTTCTTCCGCCATCGGGGCGGCAACGGTGAACACGGCACGATCCTTCGGCTCAATGAACGTCACGCCCGCCGGCGGCGTGAGGCTGCCGACGTTGATGGACTCGCCGATTTCGAGTTTCTCGACGTTGATCTCGATCACGTCGGGCAAATCCTTCGGCAAACATTCCACCGTCAATTCGCGCAACACGAATTCGAGCATGCCGCCGCCGTTCTTCACGCCGGAAGGCTCGCCAACAGGATGGACGGAGACCTTGGTGCGCATCTTCTCCGTCGCGCTGACCTCGCGGAAATCCACGTGGAGCACTTCGTCCTTGTACGGATGATGTTGGACCTCCTGGATCAGGGCGAGGCGGTTGACGGTCGTGCCGCCTTCCTCGACCGCGAGGTCCACGAGCACGTTGCCGCCGGTGGCGTGAACGAGCACTTCGCCCAGCTCGTCGAGGTCAACGGTCACACTAAGCGCTTTGGTTTTGGGTCCGTACACGACGCCCGGAACCACTCCGGAACTTCGCAGCTTCTTCATGGGGCCTCTGCCGGTCTCGGTGCGTGCTTTTGCTTTTAATTGTACTTGTTTTGCCATGGTTGGTTCTTGCTCCTAAAATCAGCATTCGGCCCGTGTGCCGTTGACGTCGAACAGCGACGACACCGACTCGGACTTGTGGATCCTCAAAATCGCCTCGCCCAGCAGCGGCGCGATGGACAGCTCGGTGATGTTCACGCCGCTGACCCGTGTCTGGCGCAGCACGGAATCGGTCGTCACCAGCTCATCGAGCTTGGATTTCCGAAGCCGTTCGATCGCCTGCGAGTTCAGGATGGCGTGGCTGACGGCGGCGAAAATTTTCTTCGCACCCTTCTTGCGCAGGACTTCCGCGGCCCGCGTGAGCGTGCCGGCAGTCTCGGTCAGGTCGTCAATCATCAGGACGTTCTTGCCCTTCACGTCGCCGACGACGTTCAGGATTTCCACGTCGGACGCCGAGGTGCGTTTCTTGGCGACAATGGCGAGCGGCGCGTGGAACATGTGCGCGTAGGCGTTGACCATCTTCACGCCGCCGATGTCGGGGGAAACGCAGACAAGGTCGGTGATTTTTTTCTGTTGAAAATAACGGTACATCACCGGCGCCGCGTACAAATGGTCCACCGGAATATCGAAGAACCCCTGCACCTGCTGCGCGTGCAAATCCATCGTGATGATCCGGTTCGCGCCTGCGGCGACAAGAAGGTTGGCGACGAGTTTCGCGGTGATCGGCACGCGCGGCTGGTCTTTGCGGTCTTGCCGGGCGTAGCCGTAGAACGGCATGACCGCCGTGATGCGGCTGGCGCTGGCCCGGCGCGCCGCGTCAATCATGATGAGCAACTCCATCAGGTGCTCGTTAGCCGGTGGCGAGGTCGGCTGGATGATGAAAACGTCGCGGCCGCGGATGTTGTCGTTAATCTTGACCCAGGTTTCCTGGTCGGGGAACTGGGTAACGACGGCATCGCTTAACGACACCCCGACGTACTCAGCGATGCGCTGAGCCAGGGGGCGGTTGGCGTTGCCCGAGAAAATTTTCAGTTCTGATGACAGATCCACAGTGAATTTCTTTCTACCGAAAAAACAAGGCCACCTCGCGACTTGTGGCCTTGAGCGGGGCATCTTCTACACCACACACCCTAGTTTTTCAACCGGAATCTTTCATTCCCATTTGTTGACCCACGTCAATACGCCAATTATACTCCCACCCCATAGTACGCCTCACAAACAAAAGGAATCCCAAGACCATGACCAACATGTACTGCTACCAATGCGAACAGACCAGCCGCGGCACCGGCTGCATCACCGTCGGCGTTTGCGGCAAGACCGCCGAAGTCGCCGCGCTCCAAGACCTCATCGTCCACGCCGTCAAAGGCATCTCGATGTACGCCCACCGCACCGCCCAACTCGGCGACCGCAGCCGGGACATCGACGTCTTCGTCACGGAAGCGATCTTTGCCACCGTCACCAACGTCAACTTCGATCCCGCCCGTCTCCAGACCATCTTGAAAAATGCCGGCAAGGCTCTTGCCGACGCCCAATCGCTTTACGAAACCGCCGCGAAGAAACAAAACGTCAAACCCGAAAAACTCCACGGCCCCGCCGCGTGGCAATACGTTGACGACCTCGCCAAGCTCATTGCCCAAGGCAAAGTTGTCGGCATCCAACACCGTCTCCCGCTCAAAGGCTCCGACATCACCGGCCTGCAAGAGCTGTTGATGTACGGCGTCAAGGGCACCGCCGCTTATGCCGACCACGCTCTCATTCTCGGTAAGGAAGACGCCAGCGTATTCGCGTTCTTCCACGAAGCGCTCGACTACCTCACCGACGACCGGCCCTCGATGGACCACCTTCTCGCCCTCAACATGAAATGCGGCGAAGTGAACCTCAAAGTCATGGCGTTGCTCGACGCCGCTCACACCGAAACCTACGGCCACCCGGTACCTACGCCTGTCCGCATCGATCCCGTCAAAGGCAAAGCCATCCTCATCTCCGGCCACGACCTCAAAGACCTCGAAATCCTCCTACAACAAACCGAAGGTACCGGCATCAACATCTATACCCACGGCGAGATGCTCCCCGGCCACGGCTACCCCGCGCTCAAAAAATACAAACATCTTGCCGGCAACTACGGCGGCGCGTGGCAGGACCAGAAAGTTGAGTTTGACGCCTTCCCCGGTTCCATCCTCATGACGACCAACTGCATTCAAGAGCCGAAGGACAGCTACAAAGGCCGACTCTTCACCTGCGGCCTCGTCGCCTGGCCCGGTATCGAGCACATCACCAACCGCGACTTCAAGCCGGTCATCGAAGCCGCCCAAAAAGCCGAAGGCTTCACCGCCGACGGCCCCGGCCACACCATCACCGTCGGATTCGGCCACAACACCGTCCTCGGCGTCGCCGACAAAGTCATCGAAGGCGTCAAGACCGGTGCCATCAAACACTTCTTCCTCATCGGCGGCTGCGACGGCGCCAAATCCGGCCGCGACTACTACACCGAGTTCGCCGAGTCCGTGCCGGATGATTGCATCATCCTCACGTTGGCCTGCGGCAAATACCGGTTCAACAAACTCCACCTCGGCACGCTCGGCGGACTGCCGCGCCTGCTAGACATGGGACAATGCAACGACGCCTACTCCGCCATCAAAGTGGCCGGCGCGCTCGCACAGGCCTTCAACTGCGGCGTCAACGATCTGCCGCTCTCGTTGATCCTTTCGTGGTACGAACAAAAAGCCGTTTGCATCCTGCTGACGTTGCTCCACCTCGGCATCAAGAACATCCGCCTCGGCCCGTCGCTCCCCGCGTTTGCCACCCCGGCCATGTTGAACGTGCTCATCGAGAAGTTCAACATCATGCCCATCGGCACCGTCGAGAACGACCTCAAAGCCTGCCTCAAAGCAGCCTGAGCCACTCGTCATCAAAAACTCGAAGGGCGCGTCTCCGGACGCGCCCTTTTTGCTTATATCAATTGCCTCTATAAACTACATCCGATTGCGCCGATTTCTGTTTGCCTCCCCGTCCGTATATTGCTGGTTACGGCGGATAGAAACAGGCGAGGCAACAGAATGCACGGCGACTGGCCGCTTCAACGCTTTACGGCTGGACTGTCCGGCTTCAACACGAGGACAAAGAGCAACGTGACTGAGACTGTAATGCTCGTCAGCATAGCGGCGGCGAGGAACCAACCCCGTTGCTGACACAAGCCATACGGAAGCAGCATCCCCACGCTCCCTAACGCGCTCAATCCCTGCCAGCACCACGCCGCGATCTTACCGGCATCGGCCATCGGACGACCCGACACCACCAGCCCCAGCACCAGATGGACTGCCAGCACCAGTCACTTTATTGGCGAAAAACAGCGCAAAAAAAACTGCAAAACAGATTAGGTTGGCGACAACAAGATTCACAGGAAAACAGCCAGCTGAGTAATAACGTTGATTTTCAATCTGGATAACTCCAAGGATACAGCCGGAAATAAAACGCACGGCGTTGTTGGCTTTCCATCCGAGTATGACATCCAACACCCAATCCAGAACGGCTATACCGGCAAGCACCGGTAACATCCTGAGAGAAACTCCGCGATTCCAATACATCCACCCAATACCACCGAAAATAACGCCGGAACATCGCGCGCAAAGATGAAACGCACGCTGACGGCACGTGAACCTGAAACAGCGGTAAAGATCGTCTTCTGAATGGTGCGAGATAAGCAGCGTTATAAGGCAACTGATCAGCGCCCTATTTTTTGGGCAGGCCATCGCTGTACCTCAGCCCCCCGATTTTAACACCGTACCAACCTGCGTTTTCAGCTGTATACATATCCTTTGTATATTTCCTGACATCCTCCAGATCCGTTACGGATATCGTCCCCATGATGTAGGGGCCTTCGATTTTTTTCCGTAGGAATCAACAACTGTGTCTCCGGTAAACTCACAATTGACTTCTATGCTTTTGATAGTGGGGTGTTTTTTCGCAATATCATAAATGTGCCCCGCCAACATAAAACCTTCACTTTCGAGTGGCAGAGAAACTGTAAAATGGTATTTTGCCGTATCGCCTTCGATTTTTACCGATGGTGCCCCATTACCCAAAATACCCAACAAAACAATGATGGCTATACAGCCTAGACAGCCATACAAACCATACCGCTTTTTGTTCCCCGCGGGGGGTGTTGTGTTTGATTTGACAGTCGCTGAAGTTTGTTCGTTTTTTGGATTTTGTTGCTCACTCATGGCAGCACTTTCAGGCGGCGTAGATACTATTGATGATGGAATTGGGTTCCCTCTACTATCCAGAACGATACATGGGGCGCCTGGATTAATCGTCGTTTTGACGGAAGGCATATTAATCAATTGGCTGCTAGTCCGAAATTTTTCATCCGCATTTTGCGTAGCAGATATATTGTCACCAGCCGACACAGGCGCGGCAATTTCCGCTCCAAGCACTTTGGCTTTTTCTTGGTTGAACTCTTCTTCGCTCAAAACACCTTGTTTCTTCAGTTCAAACAGCTTTGATAGTTCTTCGGCTTTTGACATATGAGTCCTCCTTATAGGGTAAAGTTTTCGATGTTATTCAAGGAATCCAGCGCGGATTCGATTTCTGACGCTATATCCTCAAGTTCTGATGCCTGATCTTGATCTTCATCATTTTCTGAACGCTCTAATTTGGCAACCTTTTGATCAATCTGTTGCTTAATTACGCTTAGTTCTTTTTTTATTTCAGCAATCTGTTGCGAGACTGATTTCGGCATTGCCGAACCGCCGCAAAAAATCGGAGTTGGGGGTGCTGTCGCTCCGATGAGCTTGATTTTTTCTTGGTTAAACTCCTCCTCCGTTAGAACCCCCTGCTTCTTCAGTTCAAACAACTTTGATAATTCTTCAGCGTTGGACATGTGCTTTTCCTTTCTTTTAAATTTGTGTGTCAGTCTTTTGCTTGCTTCGCTTGGGATTAAGAGCGCCCCGTAAATTTCCAGATTAATTTTTTGAGATTCTCCTTTTGCCCGCCGGGTTTCCAATCGGCTACTTCTCGCAGGATTGGTCGAATAGTTTCAGTAAGTGTTTTATTGCTTTTGTACTTTTCGTGGTTTTCTACAACCCAAATCAAAAGGAGAACTGCGTTGATGCTTGGATGTTGAGGCTGAAATTGGACAGGCTGAAAGCCTTGATATTCTTCTACCGAACAGTTCGGCCCCTGTTCTGGATCAAAAATTTTATCATTATGACGAAGCACAAAATGCTTATCAAGCCGGTCTTCTAATCCATCTGTTTTTTGCTCATTTATGTATCTGAGTAATTGAAAGGGTTCTTCAATCCCAGAACCAAGAAACATCACGTGCGCAACTTCCGCCACATAGTAACAATATCCATACGACCAAAACCCAGTTTTCCATTTTTCTTGCAATATTTTCTCATCCCATCCATCAAAACCTCTATCAAGAAGCTGAGTCAGCTTCTGTGGATCAGCCTGAAATGCGCTTTTAATCGCGGCAAAAATTTGTTCAGGAGTCCATCCTCTGAACAATTGATTCTTGCGAAATAATGGTTCTGCCTCTTTTTTTGTCATATTTCTTTCTCCAGACGTTCTTGCAAAACTTCTTTTAGTGGATGGCGATTGGAGTGGAGATGGCGAGCCGAAGGTGTGAAAACAGTTTTTCCAGAGGCCCTTCGGCTTACTTTTACGATGGGCGACCATGCTCCGCCCTTGGCGTCGGCCCGT
>CAIKAP010000117.1 GCA_903825435.1 uncultured Verrucomicrobiota bacterium | reverse complement strand
GTGTAGGGAAAAGATGGCGTTGAAGATGGTGGAAGATCGCGGTCAGTTCATGCATAACTCTGAGACGCTTCCCCTTGCATCCCGTTCAAATCCATCGCCGAAAAAGCCCGCAAAAGCGAGTTTTGCAAGAACGTCATATGTACGATATTTTACAACGACGATTGAATGGGTTGAGGGCGGACGCCACGGAATTTGCGCGCGAGCTGGTCAGTATTGACAACACGAGCCTTCACGAGAAACAGGCCGCCGACCTGGTCGAGGAGAAAATGCGCTCGCTCGGTTTCCACACGGTGGTGCGCGACGACTGCGGCAACGTCACCGGTGTGCTGCTGGGACGGCAGGCGGATACCACGCTCGCATTGGTCAGCCATCTCGACACCGTTGTGCCCGACAGGGACGATCCGCATCCGTGTCATGTGAAGGACGGGCGGCTTTTCGGCCTGGGTGCGGCAGACTGCAAAAGCGGCTTGGCGGCGCAATTGTATGCCGCTTACCTGCTCAAACACAGCCTGCTGCCGCTGGACGGCAACCTAGTGGTGGCCGCGACCGTGGCGGAAGAAAACGGCCTAAGTCTGGGTGTGCGCTGCCTGATGGAACGAACGTTGCCAGAGATGGGGTTGAAGCCGGACTATGTCATCATGGGCGAACCGACAGGTCTTGGCCTTTACTACGGGCACGATGGCTGGATGGAGATAGACATCAAGGTAGAAGGTCTCAATTCATTTCAGGTGGACGACATTGCGCGCAGCATCGCCGGTGATCTCGGCGAGGTGATGGGTGGCGCGGATTCTGCGGGCGAAGATTTTGTCCTCGCTCAGAATGGCCGCTGCCAGCAGGGTGGCGTGGCGCTGGCCTCAATGCGCGTCGCGCGACGGTTGCATCAGCACGGCGACGAGGTTGGCGTGCTCAACCAAATCGCGCACGAGACCCGGCAGATCGCGCGCAACTCCAGCTCGGTCGAGGTCGCCGTGCAAGTACGACAAGAAGCGCAACGCCTCTACACCGGCCGCACGGCGGTGGCGCGACGCGTCGTAAGCGCGTGGAGCACAGACCCGTTTGATCCGCTGATGACGCGCGCCCGGCAGGCGCTCGCGGCGGCGGGTTGCGCGAGCCAGCCCGGTAAGTGGCAACTCGGACGGCTGGGCATGGGCACCGCGGGCAGCGTGCTGGTCAACGAATTCAAAATCCCGACGATCGGTTACGGCCCTGGGCTGGAGGCACAGGCGCATGCGCGCGGCGAGTTTGTCGAATTGGAAAAACTGCACACTGCGATCTACGGCACCGCCTCCATCGCGCACAGCCTGATCGGCATCCCGGTCTGCGGCTGGACCGCGGACGAAATCTGAGCCACCGGAAAAACCGGGAGGGGAAATCACATGAATGTCCTTGTGTTGAATTGCGGCAGTTCGTCGCTGAAGTATCGCCTGCTGGCCATGCCGGAAGCTCGTGAACTGGCGGGCGGCGAGGCCCAACGCGTCGGCCCGCGCACCGCCGAGCCCTCGCGCATCCTGCACCATGCGGACGGACAGCAAACCGTCCACACCGTCGAAATGCCGGACCACGCCATCGCCTTCGACGAAATCATGCGCCTGCTAGCGCACACCGGCGCGCCCAGGCCGAACGCGCTCGGCCACCGTCTCGTCCACGGCGGCACCCGTTTTTCCGGCCCGACGATCATGGACGACGACGCGCTGCGCGACCTGCAGACGATCCAGAAACTGGCCCCGCTGCACAATCCCCCCGCAACCGCGCTGATTGCCGCCTGCCGCGAACGTTATCCCGACCTGCCCCAGGTCGCGGTGTTCGACACCGCATTCCATGCGACTATTCCCGCCTGCGCCGCGACCTATGCACTGCCACGCAAGCTTACGGCAAAACTGGGCATCCGCAAATACGGGTTTCACGGCACGAGCCACCAGTACGTTGTCGAGGAAGCGGCGCGGTTCCTGAAAAAACCATTGGCGAAATTCTCGGCGGTGAGCTGCCACCTCGGCAGCGGCGGCGCGAGCCTTTGCGCCGTGGTGGACGGCCGGTCGGTGGACAACACCATGGGCTTTTCACCGCTGCAGGGGCTGGTGATGAGCACGCGCTGCGGCGACCTCGATTCCACGTCGGCGTTGCGCCTCCTGATCGCAGCGCGCGGCGACACCGATGCCCTCGAAAAGACCCTGAACAAGAGCAGCGGCGTGCTGGGACTCTCCGGCATCTCCGGCGACATCCGCGACGTGCTGGCCGCGCCCGCGCCCGACGAGACCGACCCGGCGCGCCGGCACGCCACGAGCCAGGTCTATCTCTGGCGCCTCCGTAAATATCTCGGCGCCTACCTCGCAACCGTCGGCGACGCCGACGCGATCATCTTCACCGACACCATTGGCGAAACGATGCCGGGGGTGCGCGCCGCCGTCTGTGCTGACATGGACTGTTTCGGTGTCCGGATGGATTTCCAGCACAACGCGGCGCCGCTGTCGCTGCCATGCGACGTCGCAACCATGGACAGCGACATCCGCATCCTTGTCGTGGCGACGAACGAGGAACTGGCCATTGGCCGCCAGACCTATGCCACGCTTCCCCCCCCATGAAGAACAACAAGCCGCTTGAACAGGAAACTTCCATGCAACTTTTGACACTTGTCCCCGGCCATGAAGCCCTCCGGTACGCCATTTTTACGGACCGCCTGACGCGGCCAAACAACGCCGGCGTGATCCGCGATTATCGTGGCGCCATGGCGTGCCACCTTGCGCTGTTGAAAATACGGAAGGCCCTGCAGGCTGCCGCGCAAACAAATCGCAAGACGGCGGCAGCCCTGGTCGCCATCGGGATACGCGTGCCCTTCGGCGGCACGGAATTTCACGGACCGGTTGTGGTGGATGCCGACGTGCTTCGACGGCTCGAAACGCTGACATCCGCCGCGCCGCTGCACATCCCGGTATTGCTGGAGCTGTTGCAACAATGTGACACGCAGTTCCCCGATGTTCCGCAGGTGCTGGTGTTCGATACCGCCTTTTTCGCTGATCTGCCCGCGCGCGAGTATCTTTATGCACTCGACACCGATCTGGCGCGTGCCCACGGGTTGCGCCGTTTCGGTTATTGCGGCCTGCTGCACGCCGCCGCGTGGCAGCATGCCGCGCGCACCGGCGCCACACGCATTCTCTCGCTCTGCCTTGAACCGCAGATGGAGCTTGCCGCAATCCATGGCGGCCGCCCGGTGTACGTCACCAGTGGCGTCACCCCCATCGAGGGATTACCTGGCCAGACAACCTGCGGTGACCTCGACCCCGGCCTCGTCATGTTGCTGGCCGAGGAACTCCACTGGGGACCCGAGCGGCTCAATACGCTTTTCACGCGCGAGAGTGGTCTCAAGGGCTTGACCGGCCGGGTCATCACCTTCGACGAACTTTTTGACGCGCCGAAAAACAAATACACACTTGCTCGCGACGTGATCCGCTACCGTCTCCTCCAGGCATCCGGTATGGCGTTCGCGGCCATGGGCGGCATAGATGCCATCGCCCTTTCCGGCCGTTATCCCGCCGCCGGGCGCGCCAGCGCCGCATGGCTCAAGCAGCAAACGGTGTTTCAGCGCCAGTGCCAGCCTGTCGCCGTGCATTACCTGCGCACGCCGGTGGAATTCCTCGTTGCCGAGCAGGCATTGCTGCTCGCCCGCGCGGCGGCCTGTCGCGCCGCCGCATGAACGCCCGGCCACCACGCAAAAACCTTTTTCCCGCTGGCGGCATGCCTGCGGTGGTGCTACAGTTCCGGCAACCAAAAAAGGGAGAATCATCATGAAAGGCAGTGAGAAGGTATTGAAACAGTTGAACGCGCGGCTGGCCGACGAGCTGGCCGCGATTAACCAGTACATAGTGCACTCGGAAATGTGCGCCAATTGGGGCTACGAAAAATTCCACAAACTCGTCGAAAAACGTGCCGTTGATGAGATGAAGCATGCCGAGAAACTCATCGGTCGCATCCTCTTCCTCGAAGGCCAGCCCACGGTGAGCCGTCTCAGCCCGATCCGCATCGGCAAGGACGTGCCCGAACAGTTGCAGAACGATTGCGCCGCCGAAGTCAGCGCCATCAAGGACTACAATGCCGACATCCGCCTCGCCGCCGAACTGGGCGACAACGGCACTGTCGAACTGTTCAAATCGCTCCTCAAGGACGAGGAAGACCACCTCGACTGGATCGAAACACAACTGACCCAGATCGAACAACTCGGCCTTCAGAACTATCTCGCTGAACAAACCAAGTCCTGACCATGCGCCTCCTCATTGCCAGCCTTGTGGTCACGCTGTTCGTCGGTGTCGCGGCGGCGGCAGAATTGCCGAGCCAGGTGGACATCTCACTGTTGCAGGAGGTGGCGCGCGCGCAGGAACGCGGCACAGCCTGGATGCTCAAGCAGCAGGAGGCCGACGGCTCGTGGCGGCATCATCCGGCGATTACGGGGCTGGCGTTGACGGCGCTAGCGCGCAGCGAGAAACCGCCGCAGGGCGCGATGGACCGGGCGGTGAAGTTCCTGCTCAGCAACGTCAAGTCCAACGGCGCCATCTACGGCGGCGGTGAGACCGACAAGTATCCGAATTACTCAACGGCGATCTGTACGATGGCGTTGCTGGCCACCGGCAGGACGGAGCTGACCGACACGATCAAGCGCGCCCGACGGTTCCTGTTGGACTCGCAGTTTGACGCGGGCGAGAACGTCAAGGAATCCGACACGAGCTACGGCGGCATCGGCTACGGTAAACGGGAGCGGCCGGATTTGTCGAACACGCAGTGGGCGCTGGAAGCGATCCGACTGACGGAGTCGCTGGAGACTCGTGCTGGCGATGACTCGCCGCACACCGGGTCGCGGTTGCATTGGAGCAAGGCCGTCCAGTTCCTTCAGCGTTGCCAGAACCTTCCTGCCAGCAACGACCAGCCGTGGGCCAAGAACGTCCGCGAAGCCGACGCTGGCGGGTTCGTGTACATGCCGGGGATGAGTTTTGCCGACGAGGCACCGCCGTCGGACGAGAAGACGCCGTTGCGCAGCTACGGCTCGATGAGCTACGCGGGGTTGAAGAGCTACATCTACGCGGAATTGAAGAAGGACGACCCGCGCGTGAAAGCGGCGGTGGAATGGCTCCAGCGCAACTACACGCTCGACGATAATCCCGGCATGGGACCTCAGGGACTATATTACTACTACCACACTGTCACCAAGTCGTTGACGGTGTACGGCGATGACACCTTTACCGATGCCAAGGGGAAGAAACACGACTGGCGGTATGAGTTGATGAAGAAGTTCGTCTCGCTCCAGAAGTCTGACGGTTTCTGGCAGAACGAGAACAACCGTTGGTGGGAGAACGACCCCGTTCTCTGCACCGCGTACAGCCTGACCTCGCTGGAGATACTCCAAGCGCGCCGTTATCCGTGAAAACTGATAGGAATTCGGTTTTGCGAAGGGGGTTAAATCTCAGGATGCCGCCCACGAGTCTCATTGAACAACAATGTTAGAACGCATGCAAATGGTACAGCAACTACTGAAGTGAGGTAAGGAATGATTTCGTGTCAAAAACATTGCAATGCCCTGATCGGGCTCGTTTTCTTGGCAGGATGCATCACTGTTGATGATCCGAAGAACTACCAACCTTCCACTTCTTCATCCGATACCGGGCGAGTGTACGTTTATCGGACCGCATCTCGCAGTACTCCCGGTTTGTGGCAGGACTGGATCCTCGATGGCAGATGGAGCGGCCAGATTAGACCAGACCGGTATTACTGCAAGGATGTTTGTGTGGGTCGGCACATTGTCCGCGTTGGCGGCGGGAACCAGAAAATAGAGTTCACGCTTAAAAAGGATCAGCAAGTATTCATCAGATTCGATGTCGATGACTCAGCGTTCGGGAAAGGCATTCATCCGGTCTTAGTGGATCGGCAAACAGCACAGGAAGAACTTAAGAGCAAGGGGTGCGACATTAACAACCCCCATGCTGTGCCGTAAGAGCAAAATCTTGGGAACGAATGCAATTATGTTTCCGTGGTGGCCGTACTGAACTGATAGGAATTCAGTTTTGCGGAGGGGGGTTAAGAATACGTTGGCTGTCGAGGAAATCCACCACGGCCTCTATTCACGGGCGTTGGCGCAGATTAAAGCCAGAAAAGATCTCGCTGGCGCGTCCATTTGGGTCTGTTCAATCTGCGGGCACACCCACATTGGCGATCAACCCGATCACTGCGATGTCTGCGGCGCGAAGAAGGAAAAGTTTTTCGAGGTGAAGTAGCCGGTCAGTTCGCGACGAGTTCCAAGATGGTGCGGCCGGGCAATTCGTATCGCAGCAGCGTACCGTCGTCACGAACCCAAGCCAGATAACGATTGCCGAGATTGTATTTTGTGCCGCGCACATCCTTACCGGCCAGCTTGATCGTATCTTCGCCTTCGCAAACGATGACCAGCGGCGCTTTCGTCATCGGCACGGAATCCGAGGGTGGCCCCCCTCGCATTTCACTCCAGTGCTTAAACGAAAAACGGCCACCCTTCTCACGCGGCAATAGCGTAACCAACCGCAGAAAGGCCGGCTCAACCAACGTATCTTCCGGGAATGGCATCTCATGTACCTTGCCGTTCGCCGTAACCGACATTTTCCCGTCCTTGAATTCGGCGATGGCGGTCTGGTTGCCCATGGTCATATCTGATTTCAGAAGTGCCAACCCGTTGTCTTTCCGACAATGGTAAACCATTTTCATCTTCTGACGCTCCATCGTTTCGGTCAGAATCAGCGAATCGCCGGTCACTTCAGTTGCCATGGTGGAGATGCCTGCGTGGTTGATGTTAACCTGCTTGTTAGTCTGGCCACCTAGAGCGGTCGTGACTGAATACGGCACGAGCATCTCGTAGCGCTTCGTGTCCCACGATTTCAACCTGTTGAAATCCAGTTTTAAGTCAGCAACCGGCTGCTGCGCCCACGTCACGCCGCACAGGCAAGTCAACACCAATGAACTCAAGAGGAGTTTTTTCATATTGTTGTGGTTAAAAACACCGAATGAGACGGATTGTCAACCAACAAACAACAAGCGAATCCAGCATCATGCGCGCCGTGCCGCCTCAACCGCTGCCGCGAGTTACTGATAGGAATTCGGTTTTGCGGAGGGGGTTAAAAGGGGGAACGAAACTGGCCGTCCTGATCCGCCCTGTCCGTAGCTTAGCATCCGAAAATGCCCGACGGTTAGTTCGGTCGGCCTTCATTTGCCTTCCGCCATCTTCCGTGTTTGTCTCCGTGCCGCATTCCATGCCTCTTTCTGTTCGCGATTGTACGGTTGGCGCGCTCGAAGTGATACCGATTCCATTGCCACCGATGGCGATCGGTGAATCAGTCCGCATACCAGTCGCGTGAGCCGGTTGGGAAGTCATCGTAAAACGGCTCGTAGGTGAACTCGCGTTCAATTGGTCGCGGCGGGGCTCGTGTGTCCGGTGGTGCATCTTCCTACGGGCCGAGGTGTCGGAGAATCTTCTCGATCTCGTCGGCAATTCGTCAATTGCAAGATCCATGAGTAATTTGGAGTTGGCATCGGCGTTGGACGTGGTAAGGATGGAGCGCAGCAACCTCAGGAGGGCTAGACCACGTTGAACGTCAGTAAGAACAAGAACTCGTTGGTGGCGTTCCTTGCCGTCTTGCTATTCGAATGACGGCGACGATTCGACTCGGCAGCATCGGCATAGGCGCCATGGGCGCGCGCTACGCCGAACAGATTGCGGCGGGAGTTGTTCCGCGTTGTAAGCTGGCCGCCGTCTGTGCGCGTAACCCCGTGCAGCTGGCGAAGTTTCCGCAAGCGCGCGCCTTCACCCGCAGCGAAGACCTTATTCGCTCCGGCGCGGTTGACGCGGTTCTCATTGCGACACCGCACTACTCCCACACCACCATTGGCGCCGACGCACTGCGTAACGGCCTCCACGTCCTTGTGGACAAACCGATCTCCGTCCACAAAGCCGACGCCGAACGCCTAATAGCCGCACACACCGACCTGCGCCAAGTCTTTGCCGCAATGTTCATGATGCGGACCGACCCGGTCTTCCTAAAAATCCGCCAGATGATTCACGACGGCGAACTAGGTGAAGTCCGCCGTCTCAACTGGACCATCACCAATTGGTTTCGGCCCGCCGCCTACTACGCCAGCGCCCCATGGCGCGGCACATGGTCGGGCGAAGGCGGCGGCGTCCTGCTGAACCAGTGCCCGCACCAACTCGACCTTCTTCCATGGCTCATCGGTATGCCCCGCCGCATCCGCGCCTTCTGTCACTTCGGCAAATACCACCACATCGAAGTCGAGGACGAAGTCACCGCCTACCTCGACTACGACAACAACCTGACCGCCACATTCATCGCCTCCACCGGCGAAGCCCCCGGCACTAACCGTCTCGAAATCGCCGGCGAAAATGGCCGGTTCGTTTTCGAGAACGGCATACTCACTTTCACGCGCAACGAAGTGCCCGCCTCCGAGTTCAGCCGCACGGCCAAGGAACTGTTTGCCGCGCCGCCAACACAGACAACCGTCATTCCGGTTCAAAACATCGGCGGCCAACACATGGCGATTGTGCGCAACTTCGTGGACGCGATCCTCGATGGCTCGCCATTGATTGCGCCTGCCTCTGAGGGGATCCGCTCGGTCGAACTCGCCAACGCGATGTTACTCTCCTCGCTTCAGGAACAGACGGTGGAGCTGCCGATGGACAGCGCCCTGTTCGAGAAGGAACTCCTGCGGCTCATCGCAAGACACGGCGGTGTGTGAGATAGACGACCAGCATCCCCAGCAGCAGCACCGTCAGGCATAACCCCACACCGCTCCAACGCGTCTGTTTCTCAAGCCACCACGCCGTTGCACCGAGCGCGATCGCATAGAACACAATCGCGCTAGCCAGCACCCACTGGTTGGCGCCCCAAACGTTGAGCGATGCCAGCACAGTCGGCCCCAGTGCGCCGAGCACGACGATCAGTTTGATGAACGTGCGCTCCAGCTCGCGGCGTGTCGGAACTACCCTGTCAGTTGCCGGAATCACACGCACAGGCTACCCCAACACCCCGCCGCAGGTCAACCGCCTGTTCCGGTCAGCATGATGTTGACCTCTGTGAGATGACACGAGGTTTGTTAGTAGGCGAAAGTAGGCGGAAATAAGCGCAAGTAGTAGAAAAAGAGTAGGATAGTGCCAAAAGCTCATCCGGACCTCGGTTTGCAAGTAACACGCGACAAAAACGCTGAAATGGGCAATTTTTGTCGCTGTCGGCGGAGCAAATTAAGGTAGGTCGGTCTGGCTCATGAGGTAGCGGTCAACCTCGCTGGCGCAGGCACGGCCTTCGTTGATCGCCCAGACGATGAGGCTCTGGCCGCGACGACAATCACCGGCAGCGAACACCCCACGGACGCTCGTGGCGAATTTGCCGTAGTCGGCTTTGATGTTGGTGCGGTCGTCTTGTGCGACGCCGAGGTCTTTGAGGATCGCGGCGTCGGGACCGAGGAATCCCATCGCGAGCAACACGAGTTGCGCGGGGATTGTCTTCTCGGTGCCGGGAACTTCCTTCGGCGTGAACCGGCCTTGGGCATCTTTCTGCCATTCGATTTTGACGGTGAGGATTTCTTTGATGTTGCCGCTGGCGTCGCCGATGAATTTCTTGGCGGTGACAAGATACGTTCGCGGGTCGGCGCCTTGTATCACTTTGGCTTCTTCCTGACCGTAGTCGAGCTTGTAAACTTTCGGCCACTCCGGCCACGGATTGTTCGCGGCGCGTTCGAGCGGCGGTTGCGGTAAAATCTCCAGTTGCGTCACGCTTCTACAACCGTGTCGCAAGCTAGTGCCGACGCAATCGGTGCCGGTATCGCCGCCGCCGATAACTACGACATCTTTACCGGCGGCGTCAATGAAGTTAGCGGTGCGTTTGCCGTCGAGCAGTGACTTGGTGTTGGCGGCGAGGAAGTCCATCGCGAAATAGATTCCGTTCAACGCGCGTCCTTCAATCTTCAAGTCGCGCGGCACGGTCGCGCCGGTGGCGAGGACGACGGCGTTGAAATTGGCACGAAGTTTCTTCGTCGGATAATTTTTTCCTACTTCGGTGTTGGTGACGAACTTGACGCCTTCTTTTTCCATGAGTTTGACGCGGCGGAGGACGACTTGTTCTTTATCGAGCTTCATGTTCGGGATGCCGTACATCAACAGTCCGCCGATGCGGTCGGCGCGCTCGAAGACGGTGACGTTGTGCCCGGCTTTGTTGAGTTGCGCGGCGGCGGCGAGTCCGGCAGGGCCGCTACCGACGACGGCGATGTTTTTGCCGGTGCGCGTGGCGGGCGGTTGCGACGCGATCCAACCTTCGCGGAAGGCGCGGTCAATAATCTCGCACTCGATTTGTTTGATGGTGACGGGCGGCGTGTGCATTCCGACGGTGCACGAACCTTCGCACGGCGCGGGACAAACGCGTCCGGTGAATTCCGGGAAATTATTTGTCTTCAGGAGCCGTTCAATCGCTTCTTTCCAGAGGCCGCGATAAACCATGTCGTTCCATTCGGGAATGAGGTTGTTGATCGGGCAACCGGCGGCGGCACCGGCAAGGATGCGTCCGACGTGGCAGAAGGGGATGCCGCAGTCCATGCAACGCGCGCCTTGTGCGCGGAGTTTTTCTTCCGGCAGGTGTTCGTGAAATTCCTGCCAGTGTTTGACGCGTTCGCGCGGCGCGGTGTCGGCGGCGAGTTCGCGGTTGATTTCGAGAAATCCGGTGGGCTTGCCCATAAATCAGTTTCCTCCGACGCGGCTGATGTCTTTGACGTTTTCCTCGAACGCGGCGGCAACGGCTTCGTCGCCGCTGAGTCCCGCGGCTTTCGCGCGCGCGAGCGATTCGAGGATGCGTTTGTAATCTTTCGGCATGACCTTGACGAAACGCGGGACGCTGGCGTCCCACTCGGCGAGAATTTTCCCCGCGCGCGTGCTCTTGGTGTAATCACCGTGCCGTTCGATCAATCGCCGCAGTTCGGCGATCTCGTCGGCGTCGGTTAATTTTTCCAGCGCGACCATTGCCGGGTTGCAGCGCGTGGCGAAATCGCCGCGCTCGTCGAAAATGTACGCAACGCCGCCGCTCATTCCGGCAGCGAAGTTGCGGCCCGTCGCGCCGAGGACGACGACGCGGCCGCCGGTCATGTATTCGCAGGCGTGGTCGCCGACGGACTCGGCGACGGCGGTGACGCCGCTGTTGCGGACGCAGAACCGTTCGCCCGCCATGCCGCGAATGTAGGCTTCGCCGTCGGTCGCGCCGTAAAAGGCGACGTTGCCGATGATGATATTTTCCTCCGGAACAAAACCGGAACATGGCGGCTGATAGACGATGATCTTACCGCCGCTGAGTCCTTTGCCGACGTAATCGTTGGCGTCGCCTTCGAGCGTCAGCGTCATTCCTTTCGGGATGAACGCACCGAAGCTCTGGCCAGCGCTGCCGTGAAAGTTTAGCGCGATGGTGTCGTCGGGGAGACCGTTGGGGCCGTGTTTTTTCGTGATCTCGCTACCGGTGATTGTGCCGACAACGCGGTTGACGTTGCGGATCGGGAGCGTGGCGCAGACTTTTTCGCCGCGCTCGATGGCGGGCTGGCAAAGTTTCAGGAGCGTCGTCACGTCGAGCGAATTGGTGATGCCGTGGTCTTGTCGGTCGCTGCAATGTCGCCCGACTCCGGATTCGACTTCGGGTTGGTACAAAATTTTTGAGAAGTCGAGACCGCGCGCTTTCCAGTGGTCAATGGCTTTGCGCAATTCGAGTTTGTCGGTGCGACCGATCATTTCGTTGATGGTGCGGAAACCGAGTTGCGCCATGATTTCGCGGAGTTCCTGCGCGATGTATCGCATGAAGTTGACGACGTACTCCGGTTTGCCGGTGAACCGCGCGCGGAGGCGCGGGTCTTGTGTGGCGACGCCGACGGGACAGGTGTTGAGGTGGCAGACGCGCATCATGATGCAGCCGAGCGTGACGAGCGGTCCGGTGGCGAATCCGAATTCCTCGGCGCCGAGCAACGCGGCGATGGCGACGTCGCGGCCGGTTTTAAGTTGGCCGTCTGTCTCGACAACGATGCGGCTGCGGAGATTATTTAAGACGAGCGTCTGGTGAGTTTCGGCGAGGCCGAGTTCCCACGGGATGCCGGAGTGTTTGATCGAGGAGAGCGGCGACGCGCCCGTGCCGCCGTCGTGGCCGCTGATGAGGACAACGTCGGCGTGCGCTTTCGCGACGCCCGCGGCGATGGTACCGACGCCAACTTCGGCGACGAGCTTGACGCTGATGCGGGCGGCGCGGTTGGCGTTCTTCAAATCGTGGATCAACTCGGCGAGGTCTTCGATGGAATAAATATCGTGATGGGGTGGGGGACTGATAAGTCCGACACCGGCGGTCGTGCCGCGAGTCTTGGCGATCCACGGATAAACTTTTTTACCGGGCAACTCGCCGCCTTCGCCGGGTTTGGCGCCTTGCGCCATTTTGATCTGAAGTTCGCGGGCGTTGACGAGGTAATTGCTGGTAACACCAAAACGTCCGGACGCGACTTGTTTGATGGCGGAATTTTTGGAGTCGCCGTTCGGTTCCGGTTTGTAACGCGCGGGGTCTTCGCCGCCTTCGCCGGTGTTGCTTTTGCCGCCGAGCCGGTTCATGGCGATGGCGAGCGCTTCGTGCGCTTCCTGGCTGATGGAACCGTAACTCATCGCGCCGGTCTTGAAACGGCGGACGATGTTGTCAACCGACTCGACTTGGTCGAGAGGGATCGGCGCGGCGGCGAACTTGAAGTCGAGCAGGCCGCGCAAGGTGCAGAGATGTTTCGACTGGTTGTTGACGGCGGCGGAATATTGTTTGAAGACGTCGTAGCTCGGCGTGCGGGTGGCGGTCTGGAGGAGGTGGATGGTTTCGGGATTGAAAAGGTGATACTCGCCGTCCTGCCGCCACTGGTATTGTCCGCCGGAGTCGAGGGCTTCGCCGTTGGTTTCGCGTTCGGGAAATGCGTGGTGGTGTCGCGCCAATACTTCGCGCGCGACTTCCTCGATGCCGACGCCTTCGATGCGCGTGGCGGTCCATGTAAAATATTTATCAACGAACGCCTGGTTGAGTCCGACGGCTTCGAAGATTTGCGCGCCGCGATAACTCTGGATGGTGGAGATGCCCATCTTGGCCATGGTTTTAACGACGCTTTTGACGACGGCCTTGGCGTAATTTTTAACGGCGGTCTTGTGTTCGATGTCGGGCAATAATCCTTCGCGGATCATGTCGTCGAGCGTTTCAAACGCGAGGTACGGACAAATCGCGCTCGCGCCGTAGCCGATGAGCAACGCGAAGTGATGGACTTCGCGCGGCTCGCCGGAGTCGAGCACGATGCTGCACCGGGTCCGCAATTCGTCGCGGATAAGATGATGGTGCAGTCCGGAGATGACGAGCAACGCCGGTATCGCGGCGCGGTCTTTGTCAACGCCGCGGTCGGAAAGTATGATGAGATTATGGCCGTCGCGAATGGCTTTGCGGGCCGTGGCGAAAAGTTCTTCGAGCGCGCGTTCCATGCCGGCAACGCCGTCGGTGGCGTTGAAGAGAATCGGCAGACGGACCGGCTTGAAGCCGGGCAGATCGAGATGTTCGAGCTTGGCGAGTTCCTGTTCGGTGAGAATCGGCGTCGGAAGCTCGACGACGCGGCAGCTCGACGGTTTCGGTTGTAGCAGGTTCGCCTCGGAGCCGAGACGGGTGACGGTCGAGGTAATAATCTCCTCGCGAATGCAGTCGAGTGGAGGATTGGTGACTTGCGCGAAGAGTTGCTTGAAATAACTGTAGAGCAACTGCGGTTTGTTCGAGAGCACGGCGAGCGGCGCGTCGTTGCCCATCGCGCCGAGCGGCTGGACGCCGTCGCGCGCCATTGGGCCGATGAGCAAACGCAAATCCTCGAACGTATAACCGAACGCCTTTTGGCGGCGGACGATGGTCTTGTGATCCGACTCGCGAACTTGCGATGGCTCCGGAAGTTGTTCGAGTTTGACGAGACTATTAGTAAGCCATGTACGGTACGGATGTTCGTCCGCCATTTTCTGTTTCAGTTCGTCGTCGGCGACGATGCGCCCCTCGCGCGTGTCAATGAGGAACATGCGGCCCGGCTGAAGCCGCCCTTTGTGCGCGATATTTTCTGGCGCGATGTCGAGCACGCCGACTTCGCTGGCCATGATGACGCGGTCGTCTTTGGTGACGTAGTAACGCGACGGGCGGAGTCCGTTGCGGTCGAGGCACGCGCCGATGCAGACGCCGTCGGTAAACGCGACGGACGCGGGACCGTCCCACGGTTCCTGCAAGCAGGAATGATATTCGTAGAAGGCGCGTTTGTCGTCGGGCATGGACTCGTGATGTTCCCACGGCTCCGGTATCATCATCATCATCGCGTGCGGCAACGACCGCCCGGAGAGCACGAGGAACTCCAGCACGTTGTCGAACATCGCCGAGTCGCTGCCGTCCTCGCAGATGATCGGGAAAAGTTTACGGATCTCGTCGCCCCAAACCTCGGAGGCGATCATGGACTGGCGGGCGCGCATCCAGTTGACGTTGCCGCGGAGCGTGTTGATCTCGCCGTTGTGCGCGATGTAACGATACGGATGCGCGCGATACCAACTCGGAAATGTGTTCGTGCTGAACCGCGAATGCACCAGCGCCAGCGCCGTTTCCATCGAGGGATCGTTCAGCTCCGGATAAAATTCCTGCAACTGTTCCGACATCAACATCCCCTTGTACACAATCGTCCGACTCGACAGGCTCGCGACGTAAAACCAGTCGCCGCCTTTGATGGTGGAATAGCGGATGCCTTTCTCGGCGAGCTTGCGGATGATGTACAGCTTCCGCTCGAACGCCATCGCGTCGGTAATGTCGGCGCTGCGCCCGATGAACGCCTGACGGATAATCGGCTGTGCGATGCGCGCCGTCTTGCCGAGCTTGCTGTCGGCGGTCGGCACGCTGCGCCAGCCGAGAAACCGCTGGCCTTCGTGCTCGACGATTTCCTCAAAAAGTTTTTCGCACTTGTACCGATCCGCCGGATGCGGCGGTAAATACATCATGCCGACGCCGTACTCGCCCGGCCCCGGCAACGCGATGCCGAGTTGGTCCGACTTCTTCTTCAGGTACTCATGCGGCAACTGCATCAACACGCCCGCGCCGTCGCCCGTGTTCGGTTCCGCGCCCGCCGCGCCGCGATGCCGCAGGTTGACGAGCACCGTCAACGCGTCGCGCAAAATCTTGCTGGAACGTCGCCCCTTGATGTCGGCGACGAAGCCGACGCCGCAACCGTCGTGTTCCCATTGCGGGTGGTACAAACCTTGGGCGCGCCACTGGTTCACGTTCATCTTACTTGTGTCCTTTTCCATTCTTCAACAGCAGTCCGAGAAAATCCTGCGTGTTCTGGTAAAACTTCTTGCCGCGACGGTGAATGATTCCCAGCGGACGCGAAAACTCCGCGCCCTCCAGCCGCACCGCCGCCAGCGTCTTCAACGCCGCCTCGCGCGCCAGCGTCGGCTCCGGCAGGATCGCGACGCCCGCGCCGACTTCGACGGCGCGTTTGATCGCCTCGATATTATCGAACTCCATCGCCACCTCGACGCGCGCCTTCGCCTTTCGCAGCAACCGGTCAACCTCGCGCCGGATCGCCAAATTCTTGTCGAACGCCACAAACTTTTCGCCGTTCAAATCGCCGAGCGCGACGGCGCGCCGTTTCGCCAGACGGTGTCCTTTCGGGCACGCCAGCACCATCGGCTCCGCGCGCCACGGAATTACCGCCAGTTCCTTGCGCCGTTGCGGGAACGAGACGATCCCGAAATCCACCGCTTCCTCCAGCACCCGCTCGTAAACGCGGTCCGGATTGAGATACTCCAGTTGCACCCGCGCCTGCGGATGCGTCTGCGAAAACTGCTGCACGTACCGGCTCATGTCGCCGAGGCCGATGGAGAAAATCGCAGCCACGCACACCACGGCGTCCGCGTTCTTGTGCGCGCCGCGCACCGTCGCCTCCAGTTCCGAGTACGCGTCCACGATCTCCCGGCAGCCGTTGTAAAACAATTTCCCCTGCGGCGTCACCTCGAACGGCCGGTGCGACCGGTCGATCAACGACACGCCGAGCTGCCGTTCCAGGCTGTTCACGGCCTGGCTGGCCGCCGACTGCAACACGCCGTTCGCCTCCGCCCCGCGGCTGAAACTGCGGAGGCGGACGACGTCGGCGTAAATTTTGAGAGCCTCAATCTGCATTAGTAATTCTGATTCAATCAACTGCTTGAATGAGTATAACTAATACATGAGCGGCGAGATGTCAAGAGCAGGGTTGACGGCGGAGCCGGTTGCGTCCATTATGCTTTCGAACCAAACACGGAGGATAACAATAAAAACGGTAAAACAACTCTCTCTATTTCTGGAAAATAGACCCGGCACCCTTGGCGCCGTCTGCAAGACGCTCGCCGCCGCCAAGGTCAACATCATCGCCATTTCCGTCACCGACGGCGTGGACCACGCGGTCGTGCGCATGGTTGTGGACGAACCGCAGAAAGCGTTGCATTTGCTCGGCGAACGCGGCGTCCTCGTCGTCGAGCGTGACGTATTACTGTTGGCCTGCACCAACCATCCCGGCGAACTGGCCTCCATTGCCCGCAAACTTTCAGCTAAGAAAATCAACATCGAGTACGCCTACGCCACCACCGTTCCTGACACCACGACGGGTGCGATCATCCTGCGCGTGGATAAACTCGGCGCGGCCAAACGCGTTTTGAAAGGACATTGACATGAGCATCCGCGAAAACAACGCCACCATGGCGGTCTTCCTCGACCTCGAAAACATCGCCCTCGGTGCTCTCGACGCGCATTTCCCGAAGTTCGACATTCAGAAGGTGCTCGAACGGCTCCTCCTCAAAGGCCACATCGTCGTCAAAAAAGCTTACTGCGATTTCGACCGCTACAAAGTCTTCAAGCGCGACCTCCACGAAGCCGCCTTCGAGATGATTGAGATCCCGCACGTCCGCCAGTCCGGCAAAAACTCCGCCGACATCCGCATGGTCGTTGACGCGCTCGATCTCTGCTACACCAAGCAGCACGTTGACACCTTCGCCATCATCAGCGGCGACTCCGACTTCTCGCCGCTCGTCAGCAAACTGCGCGAGAACGACAAGATCGTGATCGGCGTCGGCGTCAAGAACTCCACCTCCGACCTCTTCATCAACAATTGTGACGAGTTCCTTTACTACGACGACCTCGTTCGTCCCGAACCGTCAAAGGCCCGACGGCAATCGCCCGCGGCAAAGACGGCGGAAACCGACGGCAAATCGCTCGGCCCCGACCGTGCGCTGGAAATGGTCGTGGAAACATTCGACGCCATCAGCCAGGAACGCCGCGGCGACGATCCGATCTTCGGTTCCATGATCAAGCAGACCCTCAAACGCCGCAATCCCGGCTTCAACGAACGTGCCCACGGTTTCCGCAGCTTCAACGACCTGCTACTGGAAGCCCAGAAACGCAACCTCCTGAAGCTCGAAGCCGACGTCAAGTCCGGCGGCTACATCGTCAGGGCCGTCGAATAGCCTCGTTGATCGACTTGTCACCGACGAATAGGTTTTCGATCACGCCGACGCCGCCGCGGACGCGGACGACCGCGTAGGTGTTGCGGTTGGTGGTGTTCCAGCGATTGTTCTCGCGGTATACACGCTCCGCCTCGGGCGCCTTGCGTTCTTCCATGTAGAAACGGTCGAACGAATACGTGTAGCTCACCCGGTTCGAAGCGCCGCAGTAGCCCGTTTTCACTCGCAGATAATCGCCACCCTCCGGCGCTACTGGCGTCACACGCAAGACCTGCGCGAACCCGTTTGCGTCCTTGCCGAGCACCGCGTAACCCGTGGTGTCGTGAACGGGCGTCGTCTTGCCCTCCCACGGCGCTTCGTGCTCCTCGAACGCCAGCGCCACAAACCGTCCACGGAACGCATCGTAAGGATCTACCGGCCGCGTCCGGAACTTGTACGGCTTACCTGTCCTTAACGTTTGCTCATACCGCCAGAGTTGGCTTACCGGCACTGCAAGTTGCAGCAGCGCCACCACGATAAACAGGGCCAGAATGATTCGCGAAGATTTCATTGCGCCGCTCCTTTCCGCCGCAGCAGGACGAGGTTGGTGACGAGGAATCCGGTTCCTAGCGCGATGAAGGCCACCCCGCGAGCCACGAATCCAAGGTCCGCGTCAAAGAACCGGCACAGAATCAGGGCCGACAACAGCAGCATCCCGGCGTTGATCACGCCCAACCGCCGTTCCTTCACGCCGCTGGTGATTAGCGCAACGGCCACCACCAGCACATAAACATTGAACACGACTGCCGCCGTCACTTCGTGGTTATGAGCGGCCAACGCCTGCCCAATCACGGTGAACACCGGTATCGCACCTAGCAACAGCTCCGACGTCTCGCGCCGTCGCCACGCCGCGACCCACAGCGCGATGGCAACGACGGGCCACGCCAGAGCCGCCGTCCACTCGGCTGTTTGCATCCAAGGGCCTGAGTACCAAAAGGGATGACCGAGCGCACGCCACGGATCCGAGAACGTCAGCACCAGCGACAATACCCACAGCCCCAGTCCTCCGATAATCTGGAACGGACGCTGCAACACACTTGCCGCCTCGCCGTACCAGCGCGACCCGACCAGCCACCACACCGCGTACAACCCGGCGAACAACACGATCCACCATGAATGCTCGTCCAGCAGCCTGTGTGCGCCGAACCCGGTCCCGATTGCGCCGACGATGCTCAACACCCAGCAGAACAGCAATGGCCGCGGGTGATAACGGTTCTCTTTCGCCACCATCCACAGGTACGGCAACGCCAACGCCACCAGCGGCCAGAACCAGAGCGACTTTGAGCCTTCGTTCATCACCGAACCGCTCCACACCGTCACGCCGATCAGGTACAAAAGCGACGGCAACGTTGCCCGCAGCAGGTACGCCACTGGTAACGCCAGCAGCGTCCACACCAACATGAACTGCGGGAATGTCCCGCCGAGGTTGTACGTCTGCGAGATCAGCGCGATTGAAGTCCCAATTGCCAGTGTCAACGATGTCCCGACACCTTCGCGCCAAGCCGTGCTCTCGGCGCGCGTCCACAACACCCATGCCGCGAGCGCCTGCGTGATCAGCATCGGTGCCAGCGAGATCGCCGCGCGCGCGGGACGCGACATCTCATCCCAGTTGTGTGCCAGCAGCAGGATGATCCCGCCACCAATCAACGCCGCGCCGATGATCGCGAACAGAATGATGAGCCAGTGCCGGCCGCTGCCTTGCGCGTCAATGTCGCCATAGTGTTTGCGGATTCGGTCTGCAGTTTCGGCCGGAACAATACCGGAACTTACGAGGTTCGGCAGTTCCTGGTACAGCCAGTGAAGTTGTCGTCGGTTCATGGTTAGGCTCCTGTGACAGGTTTCTCCGCACCGCAATGTTCGCAGTGCGGTAACAGCGAGTGGCGCACTTCCTTGCAAGAAGTGCAATGTTCGTACAGCGCCGTCCCGCAAGCTGGACAAGTGTACGGCATGTCGGTTTCTGTGGCGGCTGGTGTCAGTTTTCGGACGCTGCGGCGCGTCCATGCGAGGAAGCGCATCGGGCCGCGTCGGATCGGGTACTCGCAGACGGGACAAAAGAAGTGCTCATAGGATTCGCGGTACTGTTTCAGCAACACGTTCGCCTTGGGGAACCGAATCATGCGCAGCAACAGCGCGAGCAGGTAGATCACGATCCCGATGGCGGCGGAGAGGATGATGTACTTGAAATAGCGCGTCGGGAAATGCTGGTGAATCACGAGAACGGTCTGCCATAACACCGCACTACCGGTAGCGTAGATCAGCTGGGCGTACATGGTGCCGCGCTTCTTCAGGAAGAGCCAGCTCGCTGCGGCCAGCAACGGCAACAACACCAGTAGTTTCAAGCACGCGAGCTTCAACTCATGCCGGCGGTCGAGACGTTTCCAGTCTTTGCGGGCAACCTCGCGCTGGGCCTCTATCTTCTCGTCGAGCGTGCGCTTCTCGGCTTGGAGCGAGCGTTGCCGTTCGCTGAGCTTGGTGATGTCCTCGGTCAACTCCTGGTCGCGTTTCTGGTTGGCGAGAAACAGCTCGACGCTGTCGGACAACGCCTTCTGTTGCGCTTCTGGTAGCGCAACGCCTTTCTCCAAGCGCGTGCGCTGCATGTCGAGCAGTTGATTCATCGTCCGCTGGAAACCGCTGGTGCTGTCGCGTAACAACCGTTGTCGTTCCTTCTGGTCGGAGATCTGTCGTCCGATGTCGGCAAGCTGACGGTCAACGCCTTTCGCCTCGTCGAGCAACGACTGGCTGACGAACTTCTTTGCCGTGTCCTCGAACTGCGGCCCGCGCAGCGTGCCGATGTCGTCCATCACGAAGTCGAGCAACCAGAACGCCAGCAGCGTCAGCGCCACCGTCAGTACGCCGATTCCAAGCCGGTGCAGCCACGGACCTTTGTGTTTATTCGTCTCTTTCATATTCTATAACTTCCTTTCAGTTGGTTTTCTGTCAATTACCTCGACAACATTCGCAGCACCCAGCCGCAACCGGCCGCCGCGGCAAAATGTTTCAACGTGTGACCGCTTACGCCGCCGCTCAACGAAAAGACGACGGCGTCCGCGCGCTCCAGGACTTTTGCCGCCTCGTACCAAGCGAGCACGATCCAAACATTGCTCGTGCGCAAATAGCGCGACGGTCGCGCCAGCAGCAGGATCGGGATCACCAACATCGGCCCGAATTGTACCAGCGCGTACCAGCGCAAGTCATTCGTATAATACCAGTACATCACGCTGCCGATGCCGAACGCCAGCAGCGGCGCGAACAACCACGTCGCGACGCGCTCGTTACACCGCTCCGCAATCAGCGCGGCGAAGAACGACATGAACGCAATCGTCATCGGCAACCGGTCCCAGACCAGCGTCGCATCGCAGGGATTCAGGTGGTAGTAAGCCGAGCCGAATCCGACCAGCGTCACGCCCGCGAAAAACGTCGTCCACATCCAACGTTGCGGCATTGGTCGCCGCGCCAGCCACAGCAATCCGACTATGCCGATCACAACAAACGGCAAGTTTGACCAAACATCCGATGCGTTCGGCGTGCCGAGCCATGTTCGTGTGTCCGCGAAGTGGTGATACTCGTTATCCTGCGGAATCGGTTGTCGAAATGAGATTGTCGCTGATCCCCTCTCTCATGCGATTCTTTGTTTGAACCGCAACGCACACAACGTAAACAACACCACGCCCATCACGCTGAGAATCAATAGTTGTGTTCCGAAATCAGCGAACGTCGCACCACGTAGGATGATTGCCCGCATCAGATCGATGAAATACGTCGCCGGTAAAACTGTGCCGATAGCGTAGAATGGCCACGGCATCGTTTCGCGCGGGAAGATGAAACCACTGAAGAAGATCGATGGTAAAAGAACCGTCATGGTCATCTGCATCGCCTCGTTTTGCGAGTGTGCCTTGGTCGAGACAAGCAGTCCTAGGCTGGCCAGCGCGAACACATACAGGAACGCCGCCAAGAATAACGCCACTAGGCTACCAGCAATTGGCACATAAAATACCCACCGTAGAATCGTAAACAGCAGCGTCGCCATCGTCATTGAGATACACAGGTATGGCGTCATCTTGCCGAGCATGAGTCCCCAGCGCGACAACGGGCTGATAAGAAGGTTCTCCAGCGTCCCGCGTTCGCGTTCGCGTACGATGGCCATCGCCACGGCGAACACCGTCGCGATCTGCAATGCCATCCCGATCACGCCCGGCACGAAGAAATTCGGCGCCCGCATCGAAGGGTTGTAGAGCATCTGCGGTCGCACTTCGACCGGCAGTTCACGTCGTCCTGTCTCCGCCAGCAGCACGCCGATGGAACGGCTGAACGCGACGCCCATCGCCGTGTTCAACGCTTGCAATGCCGTCGTTGAGTTGGAGCCGTCAATAATCGCCTGTACCGTCGCCTTCTGGCCTTCGTGCAGTTTGCGCGTGAAATCCGGCGGGATTTGCAGGCCGATGTAGGCTTCACCACGGCGCACGGCAGTTTCCAGTTCGGCGACGCTCCGGACTTCCTTGGCGACGCGGAAGCTGCCGGTGTTGACGAACGCATCAATAAGCTGGCGGCTCTCCGTTGTGCGGTCCTCGTTGAGCACGACCATCCGCATGTTTTTCACGTCGGTGTCCAGCGCGTACCCGAACGCGATAATCTGCAACAGTGGCGGAAAGAACATGAGGAACAGCGTCATCTTGTCGCGGAACACGACAAGGAATTCCTTGAACAGGATGGCGCGGAAACCGCGAAATGGATTCGTCATCAGTTCTGTCCTCCGTTGCGCGCCGTCAATGCGACGAACGCATCCTCCAACGACGGAGCGATGTGACGGATGTCGATTTCGTGAATGCCGAGCGACGCGAGCGCATCGCGGATTGCCTGCTCCGGCAGGCGCGCCTCGACGAGCAGATGCATGGACTGGCCGAACACGGTCGCGTTGCGGATGCCGGGGAGCTTGCGCACGGTTTGTAGGGCGATGGTGACATGGTCGCAAGTCACGTCAAGCCGTTTTGTGCCCGGCGGATTCACTTCCGGCAATTGTTTCAAGTCGTCTGGTGCGCCGCAGACAATCAGCTTCGACATGTCAATGTAGCCGACGTGCGAGCAACGTTCCGCCTCGTCCATGTAATGTGTCGTCACAAACAACGTCACGCCATTGCTGGAAAGCTCGAACAATAAATCCCACAACTCGCGTCGTGCCACCGGGTCAATGCCCGCGGTCGGTTCGTCGAGGAAGAGCACGATTGGTTTATGGACGAGCGCACACGCCATCGCGAGCCGTTGACGCCAGCCGCCGGAGAGTAGCGCGGCGCGGCGTTCGAGGTACGGTTCGAGGTGGGTGAGCGCGATGAGTTCCTCGCGGCGTTTCTTCAGTGCGTCGCCGCGCAGGCCGTAGAGGCGTCCGTAGAAGAGTAGGTTTTCGTCCACCGTCAGTTCGTCGTACAACGAAAACTTCTGCGACATGTAGCCAATGGTGCCCTTGATCTTGTCGGTCTCCCGCGCCACGTCGAACCGGCAATCCGGCCCGCGCCGTCGCTCGGCTCGAGCAGGCCGCACAGCATCCGTATGACGGTGGTTTTACCGGAGCCGTTCGGGCCAAGAAAGCCGAAGATGGAACGTCGCGCGACGGTGAAACTGACATGGTCCACCGCCGTGACCGGACCAAAACGTTTCGTGAGACGCTCAACCTCAATCATGATGTCGGGCGCGTTCACGAACGGATCATCACGAGCATCATCTTGAAACGGCTAACGGCCTTGACGGCATGCGGCTTGTTCGCCGGCATGATGATCATCTGCCCGGCACCGACTTGGTGCGGTTTGCCTTCGATGAAGATTTCGCCTTCGCCTTCGAGCACGCAGACCATCGCGTCAAACGGTGCGGTGTGTTCGCTGAGAGCCTGGCCTTCGTCGAATGCGAACGTCGTGACCGTGCCGGTTTGTTTCCGCAACACCTCACGGCTAACAATCGCGCCAGCCTGATACTCAACCAACGACGTAAGTGCAATAGCCCTGCCGATGATATTGCCCGCGGAATTCGATTTATGGGTACACTTGCTCATGTTTCTTCCTTTCATTTCGGTGATGGCGGCGGTGGGACGTTAGCAAACGCAACGTCCACACTCATGCCGGCTTTCAAGACGCCGGTGTCGCTCGGCAGGCGGATCTTCACGCCGAACATCTGACGGACACGGTCCTCGACGGTTTGGGCGTTGCGCGGCGTAAACTCGGCTTGGCGGTTAATTTGTTCGACGACGCTTTGAAACTCGCGGTCGTGTCCGTCGGCGTGGATGCGAGCCTTGTCGCCGATCTTGATGTGGCTGAGCCACAACTCCGGCACGTAGACGCGCACCCAGAGATGGCCGGTGATCAGCAATGTCGCCACCTCTCGGTTGGGTGGCAACACGTCGCCGACTTTCACGCTGAGCACTTCCAGCGAACAATTGCCCGGTGCGATAACGAGCATCTCGCGCAGCCTCGTGTCAATCTCAGCGAGACGGGCCCGCGCGTTGGCGATGGTCTCTTGCCGCGTCCCCTCGATCAATAGGTCCAAGTGCGCCTTTGCGCCGCTGACGCGCGCTTCGAGGGTCTGGACACGAGAGACAGCGCGGTCGCGATCCTCAACCGGGATCACATTTTTCTCGAACAATTCGACCGCTCGTTTCGACTCCGTGATGGCGAGCGCCAAGTCGGCTTGTACCGATTCCCAATCGTGGCGGGCGGAGGCGATCTCGTTGGTGCGCGGCCCGTTCACCAACTCCAGCAACGCTGCGTCGGCCTGGGCTCGCTGCGTTTGCAGTTCGGCAGCGTCGAGGTCGGCGATGGGTTGACCGTTGGTTAGCGAGTCACCTTCCTGTGCGTACAGCGCGACGACGCGTCCACCATAGCGCGATGCGACGTGTGCCTCGTCGGTCTCGATGGTGCCCGACACAACTTGTGTTCCGGGCGTGTTCCGGGTGAGCAACCAATAAGCGCCTCCGACAGCACTGAGCAACAGGATGACTAGCAACACGCGTTTCATAGCAGGAAGATTACCAAAGGCGGTGCGACAATGCCAGCCGGTTGAAGTTGACGCAGTGCGGCGGAGCCAGCAGAATGCCGCCGCACATGAGCAACGACGCGTGGCTGTGGACAATCTTCGGCGTGGTCGTGGTCGGCGTGATGGCACTCGACCTCGGCGTGTTTCACCGTCAGTCGCGCGAGATCAAGTTCAAGGAGGCGCTGGCGTGGAGCGGGATCTGGATCGGACTGGCACTCGGATTCATGGGGTTGATCGCGTTGCTTCGCGGACGCCAACCGGCGCTGGAATTCCTCACCGGCTACGTCATCGAGGAATCGCTCAGCGTGGATAACCTGTTTGTGTTCCTACTGCTGTTCTCCTTCTTCCGCGTGCCGAAGCAGCACCAGCACGACGTCCTGTTCTGGGGCATCCTCGGCGCAGTGGTCATGCGGCTGATTTTCATCGTGGCGGGCGTGGCGTTGATCAACCGGTTCCACTGGATCATCTACATCTTCGGGGCGGTGCTCGTTTACAGCGGCGTCAAGATGGCGTTCAAGAAAGACGAGGACATCCACCCGGAATCCAATCCAGTCCTGAAATTATTTCGCCGGTTTTACCCAGTGACGAAGGACTACCACGGCAAAAGCTTTTTCGTGCGGCTGGAAGGCCGACGATTCGCGACGCCGCTCTTCGTGGTCTTGTTGGTGGCAGAAACCACCGACCTCATCTTCGCCGTGGACTCCATCCCAGCCGTGCTGGCGATAACGCGCGACCCGTTCATTGTGTACACATCGAACATTTTCGCCATCCTTGGCCTGCGCTCGCTGTACTTCGCGTTGGTGGGTGTGATGAACCTGTTTCACCACCTCCATTACGGTCTGTCGGCGATACTCGTTTTCGTCGGCGCCAAGATGATTCTTGGCCATTGGTGCGAAATCCCTACCATCATTGCGCTCGGCGTCGTGGCCGTCCTGCTCACGCTGAGCGTTGTCGCCTCGCTCATCTGGCCGGAGAAGAAGGATCAGAGCGCCAACATGCAGTCACCGTAGCTTGTGAGTTGCATAAAACGGCTGGCAGGCTAAGCGACAAGCTGCTAGGCTCGCCGTCATGGAAGTTGTTGCCATTGTTCTTAGTGTGCTGACGCTTGCTGTGGTTGTGGTGGTGCTGGTGGTGTTCCTGCGCGAGCGGAACAGATCTCAAACACCAGACCAATCGCTGTTGATAATGCAGCAGCAGCTCAGTGCGCTCCAGCAGCGGATCGACGCCTTCGGCCAAACCGTTGCGGAAAATCTCCAGCAATCCACATCCTCGATGAATACGCGTCTCGACAATGCCGCGAAGGTCGTCGGCGATCTCCGCGAGAAAGTCGGCCAGATCCACGAGGTTGGCAAAGCGGCGGCGGAGTTGGTGAATATCATGCGGGCGCCGAAACTGCGCGGCGGCATGGGCGAACTCTTTCTCGGCGATCTCCTCTCGCAGATCCTGCCGCCGGAACATTACCGGCTCCAGCACGCCTTCAAGAGCGGCGAGAAAGTGGACGCCGCCATTTGCATCGGCGAACGCCTCGTCCCCGTTGACGCCAAGTTCCCGTACGAAAACTTCCGGCGGGTCGTTGAATCCGCCAATGACGCCGACCGCGCCGCCGCGCGCAAACAATTCCTGAAGGACGTCCGCAAACACGTGGACGCCATCGCGACGAAGTACATCCTGCCGGACGAGGGGACGTACGACTTCGCGCTGATGTACGTCCCGGCGGAGAACGTTTACTACGAGACCATCATCAAGCAGGACGCCGGTGAAGAGCACGAACTGTTCAGCTACGCGCTCCAGCGGCGCGTCATCCCGGTCTCGCCGAACAGTTTCTACGCGTATCTCCAGACGGTCCTGCTCGGATTGCGCGGCCTGCAAGTCGAGCTGCGCGCCAACGAAATCCTCGTCACGCTCCAGCGGTTGCGCGGCGACTTCGAGCGGTTCGAGGAAAACTTCCGGCTCGTCGGCAAACACCTCACCAACGCCACCGGCGCCTATGCTGACTCGGAAAAATCACTGACCAAGCTCGATGCCAAGCTCGCCCAGATCGAGGGCGGCGACAAGGCGAACCCGCCGTCGTTGACCTGATGCGCTGGTTGTCGTTCATTTTCTTGCTGGCCACTGTCGTATGCGCTGACGACGCGACGCTGAGCCTGCAGGTCACGCTCGACCGCTTCGGCTTCTCACCCGGTGCAATTGACGGACGCGGCGGCCCGCAGACGCGCGCCGCCGTGATGGCGTGGCAGCTCGCCAACGACATGCCCGCCACCGGCGAACTGACCGGTGCCTGCATCCCAGCCGAGCTTCCGCCGGAAATGCTCTACACCAACTGCACCGTCACCGCCGACGATCTCGTACAGCTCGGGCCGTTCCCGAAAGACTGGCTCGAACGCTCAAAGCTGTCGCGCATGGCGTGCGAGACGGTCGTCGAACTGTTCGCCGAGCGGTTCCACTGCAAGGAGGCGCTCGTGCGCCGGTTGAACCCGGACGTGACGAACTGTGCGGTGGGCGCGTCGTTGAAACTGCCGAACACGCTCGCCGACACGAAGCTGCCGCGCAAGGCGGCGACGCTGCGCGTGTTCCTCGGACAGAAAATTATCCGGGCGTTCGATGCCGAGGGCCGGGTCATCGCGCACTTCCCGTGTTCCATCGCGGCGAAACAGGAGAAGCGGCCTGTCGGCACGTTGGCGGTCGCGAATGTGGCGTTGAACCCGAACTACACGTTCGACCCGGTGAATTTCCCCGAACTCGACGCGCAGCAGAAAGGCTACGGCAAGCTCGTCATCTCGCCGGGGCCGAACAACCCGGTCGGCATGGCGTGGATTGGGTTGAACAAGCCCGGCTACGGTATCCACGGCACGCCGCACCCGGAAGACATTGGGCGGACGGAATCGCACGGTTGTTTCCGGTTGACGAACTGGAACGCCGAGCGGCTCGCTCGGATGGTGGAGATCGGCACGCCCGTGGAGGTAATCAATGAACCCTGACTCGATTCTCGAATTGATGATGCGCCAGTACCAGGCCGCCTGCGTTCTCGGCGCGGCGGCGGAACTCGACGTGTTCGCCGCGCTCGCGCTGCGCCCGCTTACGGCACGCGAGGTGGCGCGGAAGCTGAAGTGCGACGTGCGCGCGACGGCGATCCTGCTCGACGCGTTGGCGGCGTTGCGGTTGTTGTCGAAACGCGGCGACCGTTACGCCGTGCCGCGCGACGTTGCGGTGAGCGTCCAGAAGACTCTGCCGATGCTCCAGCACCAGGCGAATTGTCTGCGCCGGTGGGCGGAACTGGCTTGTACCGTCCGGTCCGGAACAAAACCGGAACAAAAACCGAGCGTGCGGGGCGCCGTGGGGGACCGCGAGTCGTTCATCGGGGCGATGCACGTCATCAACGAGGCGTGTGCCGACGCCGTGGTTCGCGGACTGAAATGCCGGAAGCTGCTGGATGTCGGCGGCGGGTCGGGCACGTGGACGGTGGCGTTGCTGCGCGCGAACCCGGGCGCGACGGCGACGCTGTTCGATTTGTCGCCGGTGATTCCGCTGGCGCGTCGGCGGTTGGCGGGATTGCCGGTGAAATTTGTGGCGGGGGATTTTTACCGGGATAAGTTGCCGAGTGGCGCGGATTTGGTTTGGGTCAGCGCGATTGTGCACCAGAATTCGCGGGCGCAGAACCGGGCGTTGTTCGCTAAAGCGCGCCGCGCGCTCGTGCCGGGCGGACGGATCGCGATCCGCGACATCGTGATGGAGCGGTCGCGGACGGCGCCGGTGTCGGGCGCGCTGTTCGCGGTGAACATGCTGGTCGCGACGGAAGGCGGCGGGACGTTCACGCTGGCGGAGCTGCGGGAGGATTTGGAGGCGGCTGGTTTTTTCGGTGTGACGCTGGCGCGCCGGGATGAATGGATGAACTCGATTGTGATCGCAAGAAAGGAATGACGATGAAGTTGATTCAACTGGCAGGATTGTTGGCGGCGCTGAGTCTGGCCGCCGGGTGTTTTGACAGCAAGACGGTGTACTCGGTGAAGAAGGATGGGAGCGGGACGGTGACGATTGAGGATTACATGTCGCCGCAGATGACGGGCGTGATGGAGAGCATGACGCAGCAGCTCGGCCAGCTCGGTAGTGCGACGAACGCGCCCGGCGCGCCGGTGATGAAGGCGAACATGTTCCGGGCACAGATTGACGGGCGCTGCGAACAGATCGGCGGCGAGTGGCTCACGCCGGTGTCGCAGCAGACGGTGACGAACGCGGTGGGGTGGAAGGGATACCGGGCGGTGTTCGCGTTCAAGGACATCACGCAGTTGAAAGTACCGGGCGCGAAGGCTGACCTCGCCCCGGATCCGGCGGAGAAGAAGGCGGCGCCGGTGGCGGCGTACACGTTCCAGTTTGTGAAGGGCGCGAAGCCGGTGTTGAAGGTTGTGCCGGGGCCGAAACCGGCGGCGACGGAAGTGAAACCGGCGGACCCGATGGCGGAGCAGATGATGACGGCGATGTTCGGGTCGGCGTTGAAGGGGGCGCGCCAGACGGTGATCGTGGAGGTGGATGGCGACATCGCGGAGACGAACGCGCAGTTCCGCAACGGCAAACGTCAGGTGGTGTTGATGGATGTGCCGATGGATAAGTTTGCCGGAAACGCAGAAGCGATGAAGATCCTTTCGACAAAGTCGCCGGATCAGCAGGAGAAGTTATCCAAGCTAAAGGTGGACGGCGTGCAGATGGAAGACCCGTCGAAGACGGTGAGCATCACGTTTCAGTAGGCAGGGTGCGCTAGGGCAAGAACTGTATTGACATTTCCTGAAACGCCCGTTATCCCTCCAATCCGGAATGAGATGACGGTGATGGGATTCATCTTCAATAACAGCGCACCAGCGCACCAGCGCACCAGCGCCTAACGCCGAACGGCGTTCGCTCTTCAAACACTTTCTGGCGATCCTCGCCACTCCTGACCGACATTCAATTGAGCCGCTTCGTCGTTCAATCGAGGCGCATCAACAGCCGATGAATCGGCTTCGACATTCGATGAACTGGCATCCTCAACCGATGGACGGGCATCAACTGACCATGAATCGCCATTCGCAACCCCTAAATCCGTTCCGACAATCGCCAGATGCCCTTCGACATCCGATAAACGACCTCCGACAACCGATAAATGACCTTACACACGCCCTAAACGGCCAGCCACAGCCGACAGATGACCGCGCAAAGTCGGTAAATACCCACAAAACCACGATTTTCAGCCGAAAACATCAACCAAACCACTAACCGGAGGAAAAACCCATGAATCTACGACTCGCAAACCAATTGAAGATGGTTGGCGCCTGCATCAACGTCGCCAACAGCAAGGATTACGTCGCCGTTTGGACCGGCCAGCCGCCGCTTGATTTCGGCACCGACCTCGCCCAACTCCAGACCGATTACAGCGCCGTGACACAGAAAGCCGCGCAGGCCGATTCCGCCACCGGTGGCGCGGGCGATGCCAAAGCCCAAGCCGAAACCGCCGTGGAAGACGCCGCCTACATCCTGGCCCGCGCGTTGGCCAATCACTTCAAGAAGACCGGTAACCTCGACAGCCTCGGCAAAGTGGACGTGACCAAGACCGCGATTGTCCAACTCCGCAACCAAGACCTGCTCGACAAAGCCACCGCCATCCGCGATCTCGGCATCGCCGTCCAGAACGAACCCGGCGCCGACGGACGCGGCGTGACCGCCGCCCGGATTGCCGCGCTCACCGCCACCATCACCAGTTTCAGCAACGTCATGAACAACCCGCGCGGCCAGATCGTCAACCGCAGCACGCTGTTGAAGGAAGTGGACACCGACACCGCCGACATGATGGAACAAGTGGCCGACCTCGACGATTTAGTCCTGCAATTCGACGGCACCGACGCCGGCAAACGTTTCATCGAAGCATGGAAACGCGCCCGTATCATCGTTGACACCGGCGGCGGCCACGCCAACGGTAATAACCCGGCCCCACAGCCGACACCGTCCCAAACACCGAAATGAGCAACACAGTCGGCGGGTAAGCACCGTGCATTAACTACCAAGCATCATAAAAATCAAACAACTAGGTGATCAAATGGCAAGTGCAAGCGTAGAAGTTCACAAGGAAGTTCAATATCCAGCCGATGGCGGTTGGAAACTCTGCTTTCAATGCGTCACGTACCATTACGATGATCGTGATGACGAAAACGGCTATCGCTTCATTTGGCGAAGGCATGATGACAGTCTTCAAGCTGCTCGTGGGCAAGCTCGCATTCCCAGTGCCAGTGTACTTCGTGAGCTTGTTTCCAAGGCCGAAAAAGCCGGATGGCTCAAATAATTAAGAATTGAAAAGTAAAAGTATGAAACGCAAAAACATTATGAATGTCTGCTGGTCTCTGATTGTTGCGGGAATGCTTCTGCACCAAACAAGCAACGCAAATGCTCAATTTGGCGGAGGCTTGGGGGATTTGATCAATAAGAAATTGAACAAGCAGAATAAGCCTAACACCCAGCCGCCCGCCGCAGAATCGGTCGCGACGAACAACACGGCAGCGGTCAATCCCGTAGATGACTCCGGGAAAAGAAGCCAGCGCAAGAGAACAACAGATTCTGCTGTGGAAGCATCTGTTGTTCTTCCTCCGCTTTTTGAAGCTGCACGCCAAGGTGATGCGCTTCAATTTGCAGAACTGCTAAAGAAGGATATGTCGTCTATCAACAAGACGGTACGCCAAGTAAGTGGACGCCGTTTCGACTACGGCGACGTTTCAAACGAGGTGAAAAAATTCGCGGAATACACACCACTTGCCTTTGCTGCTGAAAATGGCTGCACCAATATCATCCAGCAATTGGTAGACGTTGAGGTTGATACTAAATCTTTGCATGATCCTATTCCACTGAGCCTAGCAGCCGGTAATGGGCACATAGAAGCCGTGAAGATGCTTGTGAAGGCTGGAGCTGCTCCGGGTTTTGGTGTGCGTGCAGCGTGTAAGAAAAACCAACCAGAAACTTTGAAGACACTTATTATAGAAGCCGGTGCGCGTGGATCGTTAGTTGATTTACAGATGGCAGCCGAAAATGGATATGCAGAGATTGTACAAATATTATTAGAACGTTCTCCGAGTGGAGGTGGGTTGAACTCTTTATGCCGCGCTGTAGCTAAAGACCACGAGGTGAGTTCCAACGAGGAAGAAGCCCGCGCACACATGTTGGATGCTTTTAGACGCGCGGCAGTTAAAGGCCACCTTGATGTCGTAAAGATTTTCGTCGCTAATGGCGCAGGTTTGACTGGAGATGGCCTTGGAGATGTCATCGAAAAAGCTAGAGAAGCCAATCAGGCAGCAGTTGTCGCTTACCTCAAAGATGTAAACAATTCCCCAGAGGCCGCAGCGTTTGCGAAAGAGGCCGCCAAGGCAAAAGATGCGGCGGCAAAGGCAAAAGAAGAGACTGAAAAAGAGACCGCAAGGGCAAAAGCTCGGAGCGAAGCCGCTGAGATGGCCCTCCCAACATCGCAAGTTATCGAACTGAAAAAGGCGATGTATGGAATCCCGCTCGGCGCATCTATGGATGAGATCAGAAAGTGGTATGAAGAAAAAAATGCTGAAGTTGTTGGCGATACTAAAGAAGGTATTGATGAAGCTTGTAGAGCAGTGGTAACTCGGGCGAAGAGTTATGGGTTGCCGGGCATAGAAATAGGAGAGAAAGAAGCCATTCAATACGATAAGATCGAGCAAAACTTAGACAAGGCGGACAAATTCAATGAAAATAACAGCGGCGGCGCGGATCTGTCTCCTTTTATAAAAGCTCTCCGCACCCTATGTAAGGGTGTAAAAAATCCTACTGTCTCATATAAAGGGAAAACCTTCATTCTACCTTCAATCGAAAGCCTAGAGCCTGCTAACGCATATGCACTTTTAATTAAGCCATCCGAAGCAATGAAGAATGACAGCATTAAAGTGATACAGATTCTCCTAAAAAAGAAAGGAGATGGTTTGATTTCTTATGGAGCTGCGGTAACTTTTGAAAGGTCTGAATTTTCGAAGATTGCTGAAGCACTTAACGCGAAATACGGTGCTGACAGCAGCAACGGAGACAATAGATTAGAAGAACTCCACCGAATAACAGGCCTTTCTAAATTCGAGCGTTATCATGGTACCAGTATTAGTCAATGGCGTAAAAATATTCTCATGGCGGGTAACGAGCCGGGCAGTTTCAATGACATTATGGTTCTTTATTATGACGTAGATGCAGCTAAACAACTCCTTGATGAACAAAAGGCCGCGTACCGAGCAATGGAAGAAAAAGGGAAGCTTGAGGAACAAAAGAAACAGGAGAAACTGAAAGACAATTTCTGAAAAGTAAGGAGACAGTTCATGAAATCTAAAGGAATGCGTATCGCGGGTGGCATCTTGGCTTTGGTCGCTTCCATTGGTGGAACCATCGCCGGGTTCATTACCGGTTTAGTTGGTGCCGTCGGCAAGGTGTCAGGTGATTACACCGCAGAGCACGGGGGGCGCACTATGATGGATACTATCGAAGCAAGCAAGGTGGCGGATCATGGAGAGACCATCATGAAGATGGGCTGGATAGGTATCCTCGCTTCCTTCTTGGCTTTGATTTTGGGCATCGTTGTTCTGTGCAGCAAGAGCCAGAAACCTGCGTGGATTCTTCTGGTGTGTTCCATCTTCGGTATGATTCTCGGCGGTCCCATTGTGGCCTTCTTTATGGTACTGGCTGTGCTCGGTGCCATCTTCGCTTTGGTTGGCGGCAGGAAGGTTCCTACAGTCCCATGAACAGGTCGCGTAACAATACATGATCCAACGAGTTATTATAAGCTTTGATGCGAAAGCTGCCTTCGCAGCTTTCTATGCGATTTTCTGGGGCGTTGTCCTTGCCTCGGCGCGCGATTTCCGTCCTTTTAGTATTGACGGGTTTTCAAATGGAAGAGAGGCAGCCTGGAAGAACACAAAACGCTTGCTGGCCGGAATCTTGATCCTGAACGTGTTTCCAGCGTTATGGTTCATTCATCTCATCAAATCGGACTTGGTAGTGCCACAGGATGATGATACGCGCCCAGCGATTCTCGCGGCCGCCTTCGCCGCTCTGTCGGTATTCGCGTTCTTGAACCTTGGTTACGCCTTTTTCGGCGACAGTGGATTGGCCCCAAACTTCCATACTCAAGAGGAACCGAAGGATAAAGATCCCAAGAAAACGGTATGCTTTGTTTGCCTAGCAGGCTTTTACATCCTGTTTTTCCCCATTTTGGCGATGCATATACGTTGCTTATCTTGCCAACGCTAGCTTGGTAAGCCTGATTGCATCTAAGAGTGTTCTTGAAATTGCCTGTCGAGGTTCAACTCCTGAACCTTGAACTATGTTCCGGTTTTGTTCCGGCCGGAATTTTGCGGCATCGCTAAAGGGGCTTTTGGCGTTTAAGCGCTCCGGCGGTTCCAGGTGTCGGTGGTGTATTTCTCGCGGGCTAATTTCTCGGCGAACGCGGCTTCGTCGGGCGTGAGCGCGTAGTCGGCGAACTCGGCACCGAGGACGTCGCGAAATCCCTGTGTCAATTGCTCGACCGTCACTTTGGCGGCGATGGAGCCTTGGTGGAGCATTCCGTTCTTGCCGCGACGTTGTGCGCCGCCGGCTAGCTTGGCGCCGTCGTCGGTCACGACGTCACCGGCGACGGGGTTCTGGAAGCATTCGTACTGGCCGTGGATGGCGGATTTGAAATTGGAAATCTGTGATTTGAGATGGAGGGCGGCGGAGACGGCGCAGTGGAGGAGGTTGTAGGCGTCCTGCGTCGGCATGGCGTGGAGCGAGTGGCCGGGCGGGACGACGACGGTGTAGGTGGTGTCGGCGGTGTGGTGGACGATGCCGCCGCCGGTGGGGCGGCGGATGACGGTGTGGGTGTCAGCGAGGTGTTGGGGAAATTTCTGGAAGTAGCCAAAGGTGATGGCGGGCTCGTTCCAACTGTAAATGCGCAACAGGGGCCGGGCGCGGGCGACGGCGGTGCGCAGGAGTGTTTCGTCGAGGGCCATGTTGTGGGCCGCGACGGCGGGCGGCGATGAGAGGAGCCACCAGGGTTCGGTCATGGCTTGGGTTTGTCGAGGAGGGCGCGGATGTGTTCGAAGAGGACTGCGTTTTGGAAAGGTTTGGCGAGGAAATCGTTGGCGCCGTTTTGGAGGGCTTTCTGGCGGGCGGCGGGTTCGTCGAGGCCGGTGAGGACGAGGATGGGGACAGTGCGGCCGTGGGGGGAACGACGGAGATGGGCGCAGAAATCAAGGCCGTTGAGGCGGGGCATCATGAGGTCCACAATGAGGAGGTCGGGCTGGTATTTCTCGAAGCGGTCGATGGCCTCGATGCCGTCGCGAGCCTTGGTGACGCCGTAATGTTGTTCTTTGAGGACGGCTTCATAGATGTCTAGGTTCTGTTCGTTGTCGTCCACGATGAGGATGCGGCCAGAAGTGGTCATAGGGCGGTGGCTCCGTGTTCGTGTTGTTTGGTTTTCGGGTGATCTTCGGTGACGCAACTTTGGAGTAACAGGCTGTCGGTGCTGACGGTGATGCGTGGCGGTGGTACGTCGCGCAGGGGCAGGATGACGAAAGCGCCATCGCGCCAACTGAGTGTCTCGATGGCGGCTTGTTCGCCTTCGAGGTCGCGGTGGCGGGCGTTGATGATTTGCCCATTGTGGATGATGAGCTCGGCATTATCGGCTGCGTTCTCGAGTTGGATGTGAACGGAGCGATGGCCGGCGCAAAGGATCTGGACCATCTCGATGAGGCCCATCTCGCGAAGGTTGCCGCGGACGCCCTCAGTGGCGGCAGGACGGGAGCGGAGGCGGTGGAGGATGTGGCCAATTTTGAGGGCGGCAATTTCAACGTGGCCGGGTTTCGGGTACCAGTCTTCAGCGCCGAGTTCGAGGGATTGTTTAATGAGATCGGTGTTGCCGGAGGCGTGGAAGACAACAGGGATGTTGCGGAGGGCAGGGTCGTTTTTGATGGTGTTCAGGAGGTCGAAGCCAGTGGCATCGCCGTCGAGGTAGTATTCGGTGAGGACAAGGGTGACTGGTTGGGCGCGGAGCTGGGCGAGTGCTTCAGCGGCAGAACGGGTGAGGAGGACCGGATGATCGTCGTTCTTGAGGCGAAGGGTGAGGAGCTGGATCTCTTCCGGGTGGGGGTCAACGACGAGAACAGCCTCTTGGAAGAGGTTCATCGCGTTGATGGCGCGCTCATTTTTGCGTATGTTGATGAGAGTTTCGAGCGCGTCGATGTCGAGGACGCCGGTGCGCTGGCGACGCATCCACTCAAAGAGGTTCTTTTCATCAGGAAATTCGCTGATATGGTTACGGCGGAGGGTGTCGTAGGTGTCCACGACGCGCAGGATGCGCGCGCCAAGCAAGGGGGGGGGCAATGACTGGTCTCCGTTCGCGTCCGTAGGCGCGGCGTTCTCGGCGCTGGCGGCGAGGAGGTCGTTGATGGGGTAAGCGAATGGGATGTTGACGAGCAGCTCGAGCGTGGGTTGGAGCGACGGGGAGAGGAAGGGCTGGCCGCTCGCAAGGGTTAGTTCGCTGATGCGGTGGTCGGATTCAACGGAGCCGAGGTCGTGGAGGTAGGCGGCGAGGGTGAGTGCGTCGAGTTGGCGGCGAGACATGCCGAGGCGTTGGCCGACCATGCGGCAGTATTTGGCGACAGTCTGGGCGTGGCCGCGGGCGTTGACGTGGGAGCCTTCCAACAGCGATAGCAATAGGCCGCTGAGTGCAAGAGTGCATTGAGACATGGACTCGTAGTCAATGACTTGACCGAGCATTAACTCGCCGAAGTCGTCAACGATGCGGACGTGTGTCTTCTGACGGAGATCGCGTAGGGCGATGTCGGTTTCGACATTGAGCGGCACGCAAGCCCGTCTGGCGAGCACATAATCGACGGAACGTTCCTTGAGCGTCTCTCTCGCTTCGGCAAGACAGGTGGCGGTGAGTAATAAGTAGCCTTCCTGTTGAAACAAGCGCGAGAGAAGTCGGCGGATTTCGTCGTTGGTTTCCACCAGTAATATAACACCGCGGTTGCGTTTGGGTTTGACCTCGTCACTGGCGCGTGTAGCGTCCTCCTGATAGGCGAATACGTTCGGCAACTCCAGCTTCAGAATCGTCTCAGTCTTTGGCGCGGCTGGCCGCGGCGGCGCCGTCGGTGGTGGCGCATGAGTTGGCGGTTTCTTTCTGGAGAACAGGCTCATTTCTTCTCGTTACCGGTGCCTTGCTGGGTGGCGAGCTTCGCCAGTAGGGCCATGGGTTGATCGGCAAAAAGCATTGCTTCCTCAGAGGTGATGATCTTGTTCTGCGCCAGTTCCAGCAGCGCCTGATCGAGTGTCTGCATTCCCTCCTTGCGGCTGGTCGCGATGACCGACGGGATCTGGAACGTCTTCTGTTCACGGATCAAGGACCGCAACGCCGGCGTGGCCACCAATACCTCGTACGCCGCCACGCGCCCTTTACCGTCGGCGCGCCGCAACAACTGCTGCGAGATTGCGCCGCGCAGCGACTCCGCCAGCATCGTGCGTACCTGCGACTGGCGGTCGGACGGAAAAACATCAATGATGCGGTCCACGGTCTTTGAGGCATTGTTGGTGTGGAGCGTGCCGAACACTAGGTGACCTGTCTCTGCCGCTGTGATGGCCAGTTGGATCGTCTCTAAATCGCGCATCTCTCCGACCAACACCACATCGGGATCCTCGCGCAACGCCGCCCGCAAGCCGCTGGCGAAGCCCTCCGTGTGCGCGCCAACCTCACGCTGGCTGATCATGCACTTGATGGGCTCGTGGATGAACTCCAACGGGTCCTCCAGCGTCATGATGTGCTCATGGCCGATCTGGTTGATGTGGTGGATCATCGCCGCCAACGTCGTGGACTTGCCGCTGCCTGTCGGTCCCGTCACCAGCACCAGCCCATTTCGATACTCGCACATCGTCTTGAACACCGCTGGTGTGCCCAGATCGTCCAGCGTGCGCACCTTGAACGGAATGATGCGAAACGCCGCCGCGATGCCGGTGTATTTCATGTAGTAGTTCGCGCGGAAGCGAGCGATGCCGGGTGCCGTGTACGCAAAATCCAAGTCATGCGTCTGTTCAAACACCTCGATTTGGTGTTCCGTCAGGATCTCGTAGAGCATTGGTCGCAACACCTCCTCTGTCAGTGGTGGGTAGTCGGCCCTCTTCAACGCGCTCTGAATCCGCAACACCGGCGGCGATCCGATTGCCAAGTGCATGTCGGAAGCGTTCTGCTCTGCGATCACTTTAAAAAATCCGTCAATCTTTGCCATGGCACTTTCTTTTACCATAGTCCCTGCCTAGTTTCCAGTTGCGAGTTGCGCACGGCTTGCGTAAGGTTCCACACATGACGCTTACTGAAAAAATTCTCGCCCGCGCGGCGGGTAAAAAATTTGTCCAGCCCGGCGATAATGTCTGGGCCAACGTGGATATTTTGATGACGCACGATGTGTGCGGTCCGGGGACGATCGGCGTGTTCCGCCGCGAGTTCGGCGCGAACGCGAAAGTCTGGGACCGCGAGAAGATCGTGATTATTCCCGACCATTATATTTTCACCGCCGACTCGAAGTGCAACCGGAACGTGGACATTCTCCGCGAGTTCGTCGGCGCGCAGGGGATCAAATATTTTTACGACATCATTGACGACCCGAAAGGCAAATGGGTTTTCGACGCGGCGAAGGGAAATTATAAACGACAGTACGGCAGTCATTACGCGGGCGTCTGTCACACGGCGCTCGCGGCGCGCGGGCACACGCGGCCGGGCGAGGTGTTGCTCGGCACCGATTCACACACGTGCATGGCGGGCGCGTTCGGCGAGTTCGCGACCGGCATCGGTAATACCGACGCTGGATTTGTACTTGGCACCGGAAAACTTTTGCTGAAGGTTCCGGAGACGATGCGGTTTTGGTTCGAGGGAAAACTTTCGCCCGGCGTGATGGGCAAGGATGTCATTTTACATCTCATCGGCGAAATCGGTTTCGACGGCGCGACCTACCGGGCGATGCAGTTCGACGGACCCGGTGCGCATGCGATGAACATGGACGACCGGATGACGATCACGAACATGGCCATCGAAGCCGGTGGCAAGAACGGCATCTTCGAGCCGGACGAGCAGACGTTCGCGTACGTCAACGAGCGCACGAAAGCCAACGGTACAAAATCAAAATACGACGCCATCTTCTGCGACAAGGATCAGAAATTTGTTTACGAAAAGGCGTTCGACTTGAGCAAACTCGAACCGACGGTTGCGTGTCATCCGAATCCCGGCCAGCGCAAACTCGCGAAGGAACTTTCCAGCGTCGCGCTCGACCGCGCCTACATCGGCTCGTGCACCGGCGGCAAGACCAGCGATTTTGTGGCGTTCGCCAGAATCGTCAACGGCCGCAAAGTGAAGCTGCACACGTTCGGTGTGCCAGCGACGCCGGATGTCATGGCTGACTTGAAGGAAACGAAGATGGGCGACAAGACCATCTGGCAAATTCTCGTGGATGCCGGTGTTGATATGACCGAGAATCCCGGTTGCGCAGCGTGTCTCGGCGGACCGACCGATACGTTTGGCCGCATGAACAAGCCGCAAAAGTGTATCAGCACAACGAACCGGAATTTTCCTGGACGAATGGGACACCTCGAATCGCAAGTCATCCTCGCGTCGCCGATGACCGTTGCCGCGAGTGCCATCACCGGCCATATCACCGACCCACGCGAGTTTTTGTAGCCCACAAGACCGAAAAATCGTTGTCGCGATTATTCCGCGTCCAACGGGCCGCGGACGTGGAGACCGGTTCTGTTGTCCGCGAAAAGAGAATATGACAAAGAAGCTGATGAAGATTTTTATTGTCGTTGCTGTTATTGTTTTGGTGTCGGTTTCTATCATGGCCGACAGAATATCGTCCGCTGTAGCCGCAACTACAGACGCTTTTCTCGAACCGGTTTCCTATCAGTTGTCGTGGCATGCCGGAGACAAAGACGTCAATGGAAAGACGATGTGCGGGACCGAACTCATGTGCATCCTGCCCTACAAAGAAAAACTCTACGCCTCCACGACTTTGTGGACGGAAAGCGATCCTTCGATTCCGAAAGCGTGCCAGTTGTTGGTGCTCGATTCGCCGGATGTAAAATGGAAACTTTTTCACCAATTCACGACGCGCAACCTGCGGCTGACTTGTCTGCAAACCGTGACCTTCACGACGGATGGTGCCGGAAATAAAATCAACCCGGTGGAGATGTTGCTGACAGCGCCGGATCACCTCCGTGCCGGGTCTATCGAGGTTTTCAGCCTTGACGATAATTCAAACGCATTGGTGGCGATGACACTTGGGACGACCGGCGACAAGTATTCCGATACTCGGGCTATCGGTTTGCATCATAATTCTGTCACCGGTATTGATTATGTTTTTGCCGGTAGCACTGCGCTGGGAATTTACAGAGGCGTCTATGATGCCAAGGCGACTGGTCGCATCACTTGGCAGGCGTCGGAATTTACTGTGAACGCTGGCGCGTATTCCCCCGGCGGTGAAAGAGTGATGGGTTTCGCCAACTGCAATAGCGTGTTCTACGCCGCCACATCCAAACGTATTCTCAAACGGACGGACGGAGCTTCGCCTTCCTGGATCCCGGTCAAAGAATATCCAAATGAAATCAACGCTTCCTGTATTCGTGGCCTGACTGCCGTGCCGAATCCATCAGGCCGCGGGCAGGTGTTGCTGTATAACTGCCGCGGCAGCGATAAACAAACCTGTGTTCACCGTTTGGCCCCATCCAACGACTACGCCGAGACGGTGGAACTGAACATAAATGCCGACATGGGCCGTCGCTTGGCCGCAAAAGTTCCGTACGTGCTCTCCGCGTACAACGATTTCCTGAATTACACATTGCCCGGTACGGGAGAAAATGTGTGGATGTTCGGGTGCGAAATGACTTTTACGCCGACGGCAGTCCAGCAGCACCCGGAATGGCGTGTGATGAAGGTCGAGGGCAAATACCGGAACGACATATCGAGTCGGGACATGTATTATGCCGCTGAAGGACGATATTACATCCGGCACGTCAAAGCCGGTGTCGTCACCTACGAGTTAAAAGAAGTAACAGATCCTGCCATGCCAACACTGGTCTCCGTGCGAACCATCGCCGTCTCGCCATTCCCTGCTGACCAAGGCAAGGCACTGTATTTTGGCGGTTACGACTGCAATTATCAACCCTCGCACAATACGGCCTGGATATACCGGGCGAGGCTAAAAAGTAAATAAGCTCGCCTAACCCCGCACAGATTTGCTTGCGTCGGGAAGCCGGTCGGCTAAGAATCATCGCATGAAGCTTTATCTTGTTCGTCATGCCAGCGCTTCCGACATTGCTCCGAGCGATGCCGAGCGCGAGTTGACGAAGGAGGGGCGCGAGGAATCCCGCATCGTCGGCACTGCGCTTTTCAAAGCCGGAGCAAAACCGGAACAAGTTCTCACCAGCCCGCTCACGCGCGCGCGGCAAACCGCCGACATCATCGCGCGCGAACTGAAATTCCAAAACGAAATCGCCGTGTTCGACGAACTCTCCAACGACGGCACACTGGCCGATGTTCTTCACGTTGTAAAAACTTTCGATGGCGCGAAGGAAGTTGTACTCGTCGGGCACATGCCGAGTTTTGCGGAGCATCTTGCCGGATTGCTCGGCTCGGAGAATGCCGCCGCGCTTTCGATGGGCAAAGCCAGCGTCGCGTGCGTCGAGATCAGCGAATTGCGCGCTGGTCACGGCGAACTCCGTTGGTTCCTCCGGCAAAAACAACTCCGGCTTCTTGTCACATGAGCGACCGATTCGTCACGCAAACCATCCACGACAAGACGCTCGACGTGTCGTTGCGTCCCGGTGCGTTTGCCGATTTTGCCGGACAAGTAAAAGTAAAAGAACGGCTCGAACTTGCCGTTGAAGCCGCGAAGATGCGCAAGGAATCACTCGATCATATTTTGCTCAGCGGCCCGCCCGGTCTCGGCAAGACGACGCTCGCTTACATTCTGGCGAAAGCGATGGGCGTCAACGTCGTCGTCACCAGCGGCCCGGTGATTGAGAAAGCCGGTGATCTTGCCGGTCTGCTCACGAAGCTCGAAGCCGGTGACGTGCTGTTCATTGACGAGATTCACCGGCTCCAGAAAACGGTGGAAGAATATCTTTACCCGGCGATGGAAGATTTCCGGTTGGACATTGTGATTGATCAGGGACCGAACGCGCGGAGCGTGAAATTACAATTGCCGCGCTTCACGCTCGTCGGCGCGACGACGCGCAGCGGACTGCTTACGTCGCCGATGCGCTCGCGTTTTGGTCTGACCGAGCGGCTCGACTATTACGCCGCGGAGGAACTCGCGCGGATCATCACGCGCGCCGCGCGAATTTTGAATGTCGAAATTGACCAAGACGGTGCAAACGAAATCGCTGGCCGTTCGCGTGGCACGCCGCGCATCGCGAACAATTTACTAAAACGTTGCCGCGACTACGCGCAGGTGAAGGCGAAGTCGGCAACGATTACTGCCGAGATTGCCGACGCCGCGTTGAAGATGCTGGAGATAGACGAGCACGGTCTCGACGAAATGGACAAACGGATTTTGGAAACGCTCGTCATCAAGTTCGTCGGCAAACCGGTCGGCGTGAACTCGCTCGCCGTTGCCGTCGGCGAGGAACCGGACACCATCGAGGAAGTTTACGAGCCGTTCCTGATCATGGAAGGCTATCTGAAGCGGACGCCGCAAGGCCGCGTGCCGACCGAGTTGGCGTATAAAAAACTCGGTGTCTCCCGCAAGCGCGACGGAGAATTACTTTAACCGCAGAGGTGCAGAGAACGCAGAGAAAACACTTCTGCGAACTCTGCGCCTCTGCGGTGAAATCTTGGCGTTATTTCACTTCCAGCGCGAAACTCTCCGAGTGCGAGTTGAATTCCGGTGCGTACATGCTCTGAATTTCGGCGATGCCGGTCTGGTACTTGCCCTTCAGTTGGACGCGCGTGCTGTACTCGAAGACATAGATTCCTTTCGGCAGATAATCTATAAAGAAGTGGCTCGCGGTGTCCTTCGTGCTTTCATAATACGCGAGGCCGTCTTGGAATTTATACCGGCTTAATACATTCACCGGCTCGGTGCCGCTGCCGCGCTGGTCTTTGAGATGGACATATTCCATGTCGCGGTCGGTGCGGAGTTCGATGCGGACAACCAACTCGTCGCCGACGGCGAGCGGGTCGGTCACGGGCTTCAACTCCTGACCTTTCTTCGATGTCTCCTTGATCCAGAGCGTCTTCTTCAATTTCAACGGTGTGCCTTCGTGCGGTGTGACCTTGGTCATGTCTTCGAGGTATTGCCAGTGGACGCTGCCCCAACTAACGCCTTCGTCCACTTTCTTCACCGTGATTTCGCCCATCGCCGGTTTGATTTCGTTGCGGACGAATTTCTGTTCGTAGAAACCGGTACCGGCTTCGACGTGCTCCGGTTTGATCGTCTCGCCGCCGAGCGCGACTTCGACGAGCGCGTCGCTGGCGAGCATGTTGACGCCGCGCAGCAGGAGGCCGTAAATCGCGTCGGCGGTCGCTTTCGTCGTCTTCCAGTCTTGCGTCTGTTTTTGTTTCAGAAGCCAGACTTTACAATCTTCGACGGCTTGCGCGTCGTTCATCACCTCGGCGAACGCTTCTATCATCATCGCCTGCGTTTCAATCGGCGCGCGATACCACCACCAACTTAATTCCGTCTCGCGCCAGAACATGCCGAGTTCTTCGTTGCTGACGCTGCGCTCCTTGATGGACTTCATGATGTCGAGCGGCGTTTCCTTGTCGCCGAATCTTTGTAACGCGATGGCAAGATGTGCCTGGCTTTGACGGCAATCCACCTTCAACCGGAATTTCCGCGACTGGCGCAGGAAGAAATCCACGGCCTCCTGATATTGTTTCGCGATAGGCCGATCTTTGAGGAAGAAACTCCGACCGTACAAATAAAACGCGTCGGTATAACTCGGCACGTATTCCTCCGGGTGCGGCAGTTTGAGAATATGCCGGTAATGATCATCCATCCACGCATCGAGCGCGTTGAGCGATTTGATCGCGGGCTTCACGTCAATCTCCGCGCCGAGATGCCGCAATCGTCCGAAGCCGGTCGTAATATAAAGACTGATATACTCGCTCGACCGACCGCCGGGGAACCACGGCCACAAACCATCGCTCAACTGCATCTCCGAGAGCTTGCGCAATCCGCGCGCCGTTTCGTCGTCGAGCCGGTTGGCGTCGAATAAAATCCCGACGTTCTTGCGCGCCTGGCTCTCGGCCATCGCCTGACGGAGCCACGGAGTTTCTTCGAGCATCACCGATTTCAAGTCCTGATTTTTTTCCAGCGGGCTGTCGAGCGCGGGCGTCCCTTTCCAGAGATCGAACACGCGACGAATCTTCGGATCGGAGTTGGCGATGTGACGCGCGAGCGCATTGGCGTAAAGCCGGTTGAACGTCTGCTCGCTGCACTCGTAAGGATACTCCATCAAATACGGCAACGCCATCACCGCGTACCACGCGGGCTGCGACACCATCTGCACCGTCAACGATTGATTGCGGAGCGTGTCGGATTTACCGGACTCCAAAAGTTTTTTGAAGTCGAACTGCTTCGTCGCTTTGCCGCGAATCGGCAGCGGCAATGATTCCGTCACCAAAATTCTCCGGCTCAGCACCGGCAGGAAACCTTCCTCACCGTCGCTGAGCTTCGCAGTCGCGCCGACAGCCTTGTACGTCAGGAACTCGCATCCATCCGGGATCGAGACGTGCCACGAGTATGTGCGTGATTCTTTTGGCGGTACATCAAATTGCTGTTCCGGCGTAAAGTTGACGACTATGTGATTGGAATCCTCGCCAACCCGCCCCGTGCGCGACTCAAGTGTTCGCGCATCGGCAAATGTTAGGCTGATCTTACCGGCTTGGCGTTCGGCGGACTGGTTGCTGACTTTGACGGTAAACTCAATCGCGTCTCCTTCACGCACAAAACGCGGCGGGTTCGGCTCGACCATCAGGTCTTTGGCTGTGACTGTTTTGTCGGTCAGAAAACCGGCGCGAAGCTGCTTGTCGTGAGCGAAGCCCATGAACTTCCATTCCGTCAACGCCTCCGGCATCGTGAACACCATCTTCACAACACCATCGTCGCCCGCGAGCAGTTGCGGGAAAAAGAACGCGGTCTCGTTCAGATTTTTTCGCGCGACGACTTTGCTGAGATCGGGTGCGGGCGCGGCTCCGGGTTCACCAGCACTCGCACCACCGGCCTGTTTATCAACAGCTATGCGTTCATCTACGAATTCGCGGCGCTTGGCTTGCTGTTGTTCCATCATGCCACCGAACGCCGCTGGCGCAGCAGCGGCATGTGGCATGGCGGCGTCGGACATCAGCATTGCGCCGTTGGATTCCATCGCTTCGCCTTTTGCCATCATCCGAAGACTGTTGTGGGCGTCTCTGCGGCCACTAAAATAACTGTAGCCCCAGAGATTCGCGATGACATCTTGCGGAAACGCGCGGTAATTCCAATCCACACCGCGCGACGGCGTCTGCCACCAACCTTGAATATGCTGGAAATCGAGCTTCGCATTCTGAAACTCGCCGTTGACCCGGTTATACTCCTGCCGGAACACGCCGAACGCCTGCGGCCAGTTGTGCGGCAAATATTGATCGAGCGACGCGTCGTAAAGTGTCGCGACCATTTCCGCGGCGGCGCGTTTCGCGTCGGGACCGGTCACGACTGCCGTCCACGTTTCCTTCTGACCGGGCATCAGCTTCGAGCGGAAACTTTCCCACTTCAACGCGAGCTTCTTGTTCGACCACGGCACGTCCACGACGCGCTCATTAAAATAAGCGCGGTTCTCGCGCACAAACGTGACGCGCAACGTCAACCCGCCGCGCATCTCCTCGCCGACGGCTTGCTCGACGAGTTCCTGCGTCCGGTTGCTCGCCGTCCAATAACTCTTCAACACTTTACCGTCGTACTCCAACTCGACAAACGCGCGGCCCGTGTCGTAGCCGCTGCCCCAGAGTGCGACAAATTTTTCTCCCGGCTCGACCGACCATTTCGGCGCGGCGAAACGATTCGCCAGTTTTACCGGGTAATGTCGTTCGCGTGGATCCACCACCTGCAACGTCAATCGCGCGCTGACTTTTTTACCGAACCGGTCCTTCGTCTCCAGCGACGCGCGGTAAATACCGGCTTTCAACTTCGCGCTGACCTGCGTCTTGCCGGTCGCGTCGGTCTTGAAAGATTTTTCCGCAACGACTTTGCCGAGTTCCCACGAATCCGGATTCGCCGGATCGGATTTCGGCTCGTCGCCGTCGCGGCCCCACCGATAATATTCGCCCAATAACACCGCGCGCTCGACTTTCGCCGGTTGTTTGAGCGCGTAAATTGTCACGTCGCCGTTCGCCGGTTGCGGATCGCCGTCGAGCGATTTCGTTTCGACGGTAAACTCAACCGGTTTATCCGGCGTCTGCCATTCGTCCGCCGCGACCGACGCCTGTAATGCCGTGTAACCGGCGCGCACCGTCCGGCTGGCGGAACGCGTCTCGCCGGTCGAATCGGTCACGTCGGCGTTGATGGTAAATGTAAACACCGGCTCATTCTTCACCGGCACGGAGCGGTCCGGCTCGGCGGTAAAAGTAATCTTAAAAGTTCCGTCCGGTTCCGTGACAGCGGTGCCGTGCGCGACGGCTTTGACGGCGGGCGGTTGCCACCACCAACACCAGAACGGACATTGCACGCCGCGTTCGACGCGCCATTTTACTTTCGCTCCGCCAATCGCCGCGCCGGTGTACGCCGTCGCTTTGCCGGTAAGATTTACCGTCGCGTCGAGCTTCGCCGACTCGACGGGCGCGTTGAGTTCGGCCTGGAATTTCGGGCGTTTATATTCCTCGACGCTGAAATGAGTGCTGCCGTGCGGGCCGCCGTGAACCATCAATTGCATCTGCCCCATGACGCGGTCGCGCGGCGCGGTGAAACTGCCACTGAACGCGCCGTAGTCATTGCACTTGAGTTCGGTGCGGGCGATTTCCTTGCGGTTCGGATCGTGAAACACAACCGTGAGTTTTTGTCCGGCAATCGTTTCGTAGTTCGCGATGCCGTGATCGTACTTCAGACAAATGCCTTTGTAAGAAATCGTCTGCCCCGGCCGGTAGAGCGCGCGGTCGGTGAAAAAGATGGTTTGTGTTCCGGTTTTGTTCCGGTCGCCGTTGCCAAGGTTCCAAAACTCGTGGCTGCTCGAAACCGCCTGACCATCGTACTCGGCGAGCATCATAATATTATTGTTGTCCTTGACCGAGAACTCGAACCGTCCGTTCTCGTCAGTCTTCGCTGGCGCGACCGGCTTGAACCAACCTTCGCGGTCGCGCTGCCAAATCCGGATCGCCGCACCGCCGACCGGCATGCCGCTGTTGGCTTTTAGAACAAAACCACTGTGCGGTTTGCCGTCGTGACGCAACTGCATCACGAGCGCAAGGTCGCTGACCCAAACCGCGGCAACGCTGACTTGATTTTCTTTTTCGCCAAACGATTTGTCGTGGCTGGCGACGATAAAATAAAAGCCCGGCTTGAGCGAAGTTGGTGACGGTAGTTTTTCCGTGCGCTGCTTGTAATCTTTTGTCGGCGGCAAGTCGGCGCTCCATTCGAGCACCGGCGCAGCGGCGAAAAGTTTTTTGCGTTGGTCGTCGTCGAAGTTGCCGAAGCCCCAGCGCGTGCGCGTGACGTAGTCGTCGAAGTTCGCCGACACGGCGCGGAAATAAACTTTCGTGATGTTCCGGTAGTTGACGTTGAGCGTCGGCCACGGCTCGTTCCAAACGCGCTCGGTGTCGAGGCCAGCGGACTTCGATTCGATCTGCTTGATAAGATTGAAACACATCGCGCCGCCCGCCGATTTCGGAAATGCATCGAGACCGCGCTTGGCGAGTTCGTACGCCTTCGCAGGCTCGCCGTCTTGGTTGATTTGTTCGGCCAGCGCGGCAATGGCACGGGCGGAGACTTCATGCTTCGCGTTCGCATCAATAAAACGCTGGAGCGCGGATTTATACCGGTCGGTTTTATTTTCGCCGACGGCTTTATTGTAGCCGAACTGGATTCGCGCGAGGTCGGTATCGGTAAACGCGCTGTTGTCGCCGTCAACACGGTGGAATTTCAGCAGATTTTGGTAGAGACGGATTGCTTTCAATGCCACCGAAGTTTCGTCCGTCGTCGCCGGTTGCCAATTCATGAACTCGTCAGCGTCGGCAAAAATCGGCGTCGTCGCGTCGAGTTCAAACTCGTCCTCTGCTTTCGTCGCGGCCTGTTCACCGGCTTGGTAAAATTGCAGCGCCTCGTACGCGAGGAAATCAAACATCGTCGGACGATAACAGTCCGGCACGCTGCCTTTCGCGATAAGATCGTTGTAGTCGGTGACGGGCGTGGCCTTCAGAATTTTTTCGCTCGCGAGCGCGACGGTAAAATGTTTATCAATCTCGGCAAGGATTCGCGCGAGGTCCCAAGTCTGGATGTCTGCGCCCGGTGCGGCGGCGGTTTGCGTGCGCTGCATGAAACGCCAGCGGTTCTGTTGGAAATATTGCCAGTACCAATGCGCGATAATCGCTTCCATCACCGGCTTCATCTCGGCGGTCGCCTTCTCCAGCTCGGCCTGCATCCGGAAAATTTTCTCTTCCGGCTTGTTGCCTTGGATATTACCTTCGTACGCGATTTTTTTGCCGATGGCTTTGATCGCCTCGGCGTACGCTTTGTCGGCCATCGCGCCGGTGATGATCGGTGCCAACTCCTCGATGGCGGTCTTCGGCAGACCTTTGTTGACGGCCTCGTCAACTTTTTTCCATTGCGCATCGCGCGGCCCGGCGGCGAAGGCAGTGAGTTGGGCGATGAGAAGGCTCAGGCAAAGAAGGGATTGTTTCATGACATTATCTCCGTGCTTCCGACACCGAACGTTGTGATTTGTTCCGGCCTGCTTATACCAAAATCGTGGTTGAATGGAAGCAATCCCTGTCATAAGGTCTGTCCCCGACACCATGCCCAAACGCACCGACATCAAGAAAGTCTTAATCATCGGCGCTGGTCCGATCGTCATCGGACAGGCGTGCGAATTCGATTACTCCGGCACGCAGGCCTGTAAGGCGCTGCGCGAGGAAGGCTACAAGGTCGTGCTCGTCAATTCCAACCCGGCGACGATCATGACCGACCCGGAGTTTGCCGACGCGACGTACATCGAGCCGATTACGCCGGAAGCGATCGAGAAAATCATCGAGAAGGAGAAACCCGACGCGCTGCTGCCGACGCTCGGCGGCCAGACGGGGTTGAACACCGCGATGGCGCTTTGGCGGAGCGGCGTGCTCCAAAAACACGGCGTCGAGATGATCGGTGCGAAAGCCGAAGCCATCGAGAAGGGCGAAGACCGGCTGAAGTTCAAAGAGTGCATGCAGAAGATTGGGCTCGACGTTCCGAAGAGCGGCGTGGCGCACACCTTGGATGAATGTCGGGAGGTCGCGCGGCAGATCGGCACGTTCCCGCTCATCATCCGCCCCGCCTACACCCTCGGCGGCACCGGCGGCGGCATCGCCTACAACCGCGAAGAGTTAGACGCCATGGCCCAGAAAGGCCTCGAAGCCTCGCCCGTCATCGAGATTCTTATCGAGGAATCGTTGATCGGCTGGAAGGAATTCGAGACCGAGGTGATGCGCGACAAGAATGACAACTGCGTCATCGTCTGTTCGATTGAAAACCTAGATCCGATGGGCGTCCACACCGGCGACTCCATCACTGTCGCGCCTGTCCAGACGCTGACTGACAAGGAATGGCAAATCATGCGCGACGCCAGTTTCGCCTGCATCCGCGAAATCGGCGTCGAGACCGGCGGCTCCAACATCCAGTTCGCCGTCAATCCTGCCAATGGTCGCATGACCATCATCGAGATGAACCCGCGCGTGAGCCGTTCCAGTGCGCTCGCCTCAAAGGCGACCGGTTTCCCTATCGCCAAATTTGCCGCTAAGCTGGCGGTTGGCTACACGCTTGACGAAATCCCCAACGACATCACGAAGGAAACGCCCGCCAGTTTCGAGCCGACGATTGACTACGTCGTCGTCAAGATACCGCGGTTCGCCTTCGAGAAGTTTCCGATGGCCGATCCGACGTTGACGACGCAGATGAAGAGCGTCGGCGAAGTCATGGCGATTGGCCGCACGTTCAAGGAGTCGCTCCAGAAAGCGCTCCGAGGCCTCGAAATCGACGCCTACGGTCTCGGCGGCGGCAAGTGGGGCGGCGGGCGTGAAATCCGCGAGCGTTCCGAGATCGAGCGCAAGCTCATCACGCCGTGCGCCGAACGCATCTTCTACATTCGCCACGCCATCCGCGCCGGGTTTGCGCTCGACGAAATCCACCGGCTCTCGAAGATTGACCCGTGGTTCCTCCAGCAGATCAAGGAGATCGTCGACATGGAAGACGAACTCGTCAAAGCCGGCAGTCTCCAAGCACTGACCTGAGCGGCCGGAACAAAAACGGAGCAGGGCGCGGCTTGTTTGACGACGCCGATTTTGCTATGGATGCGACATGAACTTTACTAAGAAGCTTTGCATTTCTCCAGGCAGCAAGGTGCGACTGGCAGACTGGGACGCGAATGACACGGCGGACTTGAAGAAGGACGACGCGCAGGAGTTACTGGGGCGCAACATCACGCGGATGGCGGAACTCGAATACCGATTATACGCCGAGGGACAACGTTCGCTGCTGATCGTGTTGCAAGGCATGGACGCCGCAGGCAAGGACGGCACCATTCGTCACGTGATGACCGGCTTGAACCCGCAAAGTTGCCGTGTGACGGCGTTAAAAGTGCCGTCGGCGGAGGAGCGTGGACGCGATTTTCTCTGGCGCATCCACAAGGCCGTCCCGGCGCGCGGCGAGATTGGCCTCTTCAACCGCTCGCACTACGAGGACGTGCTAGTTGTGCGCGTCCATAACCTCGTGCCGAAGAGTGTCTGGTCGGCGCGCTACGAGCAGATCAACCAATTCGAGGGGTTCCTCAACGCGACCGGCACGCGCGTGTTGAAATTCTTCCTGCACATCAGCAAGGACGAACAGCGTCGCCGCCTTCTGTCGCGCGTGGACGACCCGGCGAAGAACTGGAAAATCACGCCGGCCGACGCGGCGGAACGTCGTTGCTGGAAGGAGTACCAGCGGGCCTACGAGGACGCGCTGGGCGCGTGCAGCACGAAGACGGCGCCGTGGTTCGTCATCCCGGCCAACAAGAAGTGGTTCCGCAACCTCGCCGTCTCGCAGATCATCGTCGAGGCGCTGGAGGAAATGGACCCGCGCCTGCCAAAGCCGCCGCCCGACCTTGCGCAGATCGTCATCAAATAGCGTTCTGCTACTTGTCAAAGCGCAGCGCTTCCGCTAAGGTCGCGCGCGATGGCGAGCGAGAAAACAAAATCATTGTTGGCAAGAGCGAAGTCCCTCGGGTTCTCCGACCGGCAGATCGCGCAACTGGTCGGCTCGACCGAGGACGAGGTCCGCGCGTTGCGCAAGGAGCTTGGCCTCGTGCCGAGCTACCGGCTCGTGGACACCTGTGCCGCCGAGTTCGAGGCGTACACACCATATTATTATTCCACCTACGACACCGGCGACGACGAGGTCCGCAAGACCAAAAAGAAGAAAGTCATGATCCTCGGCGGCGGCCCGAACCGCATCGGCCAGGGCATCGAGTTTGATTACTGCTGCGTCCACGCGGCGTTTGCCCTTAAGGAACTCGGCTTCGAGACCATCATGGTCAACTCCAACCCCGAGACCGTCTCGACCGACTACGACACTTCCGACAAACTTTATTTCGAACCGCTCACGCTCGAAGATGTGCTCCACATTTACGAACGGGAAGGTTGCTGGGGTGCCATCGCGCAATTCGGCGGCCAGACGCCGCTGAACCTCGCGCTCGGCCTCCAGAAGAACGGCGTCAACATCATCGGTACCACGCCGCAGAGCATCGAGATCGCCGAGGACCGGAAACTTTTCGCCGCGATGCTCGACAAGCTCGGCATCCCGCAGCCACCGAACGGCCTTGCGACGAACGAAGAAGAAGCGCTCATCGCCTCAAAGCGGCTCGGCTACCCGGTGCTTGTCCGCCCGTCGTTTGTGCTCGGCGGACGCGCGATGCAGATTGTTTATTCCGACGAGGAACTCCGTTACTACATGCGCCACGCCGTCGAGGCGTCGCCGGAACGGCCCGTGCTCGTGGACAAGTTCCTTGAGGAAGCCATCGAGGTGGACGTGGATTGCATCGCCGATATCGGCGTTGGCGGCGAGACGATTGTCATCGGCGGCTTCCTGGAACATATCGAGTTTGCCGGTTGCCATAGCGGCGACGCGGCAATGGTGTTGCCGCCGCACTCGCTTGGTAAGAGCCAGATCGAAACGATGCGCCGGTACACACACGAGATGGCGTGCGAGCTGCGCGTCGCCGGGTTGATGAATGTACAGTTCGCTGTCAAGGGCAAGGACGTTTGGGTGCTCGAAGTTAATCCGCGCGCTTCGCGCACCGTGCCGTTCGTCAGTAAAGCCATCGGCCATCCGCTGGCGAAGTTGGCGGCGAAGGTGATGACGGGCAAGAAGCTGACCGAGCTTGGGTTCACCGAGGAAATCTGGCCGAAATATTTCTCCGCGAAGGAATCTGTTTTCCCGTTCAGCAAGTTCCCCGGCCAGGACATCCTGCTCGGCCCCGAAATGCGCTCGACCGGCGAAGTCATGGGCATCGGACGCGATTGGGGTATGGCGTACGCGAAATCGCAGATGGCCGCCCAGCCCGCGTTGCCAACCGGCGGCAAGGTCTTCATCAGCGTCCGCGACTCCGACAAGCCACACGCCGCGAAGATCGCGAAGGATATCGCCGACCTCGGCTTCACCATTTGTGCGACCGACGGCACCGCCGAAGTGTTGGAGAAGACCGGGCTGACCGTCCAGCGACTCTTCAAAGTTCAGGAAGGCCGACCAAACGTTCTCGACCTGATCAAGAACGGCGAAGTCCAACTCATCATCAACACGCCTGCCGGTAAGACGCCGCGCTCGGACGAAGTGAAGATCCGCACCGCCGCCGTCCTACATCGCATCTCGATCATGACAACGCTGGCCGGCGCGAAGGCGGCGGCGCTCGGCATCAAAACGCTGCGCGAGCGCGGCCTGAAGGTCCACTCGTTGCAGGAATATCACGCCCGCGCAGGGCGTTGACCGCCGGAACAAAACCGGAACACAGCGGTTACTTCATCATCTCTTTGATGGCCGGCAGAATCGCTTCGGCTTCGATTTCGTAGCCGTGCGCGTTCGGGTGGAGCGCGTCGGGCATGATGCTTTTCGGCAGCGTGCCGTCGGCTTCGAGAAATTTGTCGCCGATGTCGAGGTACTTGATGGTCTTGCCGCCATCGTCGAGCTTGGCGATGGCGGAGTTGATGTGCTTGATGCGGACGCGTGACGGGTCGTTGGCCTTCACGCCGCGAGGAAAGATGCCGAGTAAAAGAAGTCTAGTGGATGGTGTCTTTGTTTTCAGTTCCTTTATGATGGCCTTGATGCCGTCCACGATTTCCCCATCCTTGTTGCCGTAGAGGTTGTTGGTGCCGATCATTAGCACGGCGAGTTTCGGCTTGATGCCGTCGAGTTCGCCGTTTTGTAGACGCCAGAGGAGGTGTTGGGTCTGGTCACCGCCGATGCCGAAGTTGGCGGCCTTGATCGGGGTAAAATCTTTCTCCCAGACCGCCTTGCCGCTGCCGCGCCAGCCATCGGTGATGGAGTCGCCGATGAAGAGCAGCTCGACGCCGCCTTTCTTGGCGATGGCGACGAAGCCGTCGTGGCGTGCGACCCACTTGGCATCGCGAGGGGCGGGATGAATGGCGGTGTTGCCTTTCGTTTCGGCAGCCTGGACACCGATTGCAAACGTCAAGGCAAGTGTGACGGCGATCAATGGATTCTTCATAGGCAGTAGCGTGTCAAAAGCGAAGCGCCCAGTCAAGGTAATTGGATTCGCTGTCGCTGCCCGATGTTGTAAGAGTCCTTCATAAAGACGCTCTTTATCCTCGCCATCGCGGCGCTCAGCGTTGCCGCCACGAAAACAACCCGCCTTGGGTAACCCGCATCGAGAAAACGGGCCTGCTGAACTTCCACAAGGTCAGCGATACGCCCTAGCGGGGCGCGCAGCCGGATTCCGAAGGCTTCCGCCAACTCAAAGCAATGGGTGTGAAGACGGTGGTGAACCTCCGTTCATTCCACAGCGATCGCGACGAGATGGGCGATGGACGGTTCAAATACGAGCCTCAGGCCTCGCCGCTGATCAGCTTCTGGAACGCCGTCAAGCCATGTAACGGCTGGAAATCCGGCTCCGCCTTCGCCAAGTCGCGCAGCTTCGGGTCCAGCGACAGCGCGTTCTCCAACAACGTCAACGCCTCATCGGGCCGGTTCTGCACCGCGCGGTAGCAGGCCATGTTGAAATGGGCTAGGGCATTCCGCGGGTTCGCGTCGAATGCGTGTTGCAGCGTTTCCACCGCCGCATCCAGCGAATGAACACGACGGCGGATGTAGGCGAGGTTGATCCAGATGCCGGAGTCGCGCGGGTTCAACTCCGCCAGCTCCGCGATGAAGGGCTCCGCTTCCGTCAGCCGGTTCTCGTGCCAGAGGATCGCCGACTTCATCGCGATGGCGCGCGGATTGTGCGGCTCCAATGCCAGCGCCGCGTCAGTTTCCTGCAACGCATCCTCGAGCATCTTCAAGTCGAGGTAGCCTGACGCGTACTCCACGTGCTTTTGAACTTCTGGATTCATCTGCGGTGCAATATAGCAGGCTCTTGTGTTGTTTGCCAAATCACGCTAGAATAATCGTCGTGTTGCCGATCCAGATCAAGAACCTTCTCGACCGCGACGGCTGGACGTTGCGCGACGCCACCGCCCGCCACCGCGGCCGGCGGCTCGAATTCTTTTTCACCAGCCGGCCCACACGCGCCGTGACGGCAGCGTTGCGCCGAATCCAGCGCGCTGACCGGAACCGGTTCCAAACCATCGGTGTCGTGATCGCACCGACCACCGCCGCCATGCAACGCCTCCGGTCCTGCGCCAACGCCGACAAATTCCCGCGCGCCCTGTTCGCGTCGCTCGAAGAACTCCGCGCCGTCGCCGCCGGCACGATTCCCGTGAAATCGGACAAGCGCGGCGGCATCACCTCGTTCAAGGCCGAGATTCTGGAGAACACGCCGGTCGGTGGCGCGCAAATCTCGCACTACCGGCTGGCCTTCAAGGCTCCCAGCTTGCAGAACATGCAACCACCGCAGTTCATCATGATGGACACCAAACCGGCGCGCGTGCCATTCGGCGTGCGCCCGGTACCGCGCGGTCAGTTGCGCGGCGCCATCGATCTGACGCCGCAGCCGTTGTTGAAACGCCCATTCGGCATCTGTCGTGATTTTCACCCACATTTCCCCATCGACTACGTGAAACGGTTGCGCCTGCCGCCGACGTTGGCGGTGGCATTGTATCCTGTGCTGCCGGATCACTTCGACATGCTGTACAAAGTGCTACCACACGGTGTCGGCACGCCATTGATCGCGAAATTGAAACGCGGCCAGACCGTCAACATGCTCGGCCCGCTCGGCCGGCCGTTCGATGTGCGCCGGTTGCGAGCGGAAGGCGTCGAGGAGGTCCACATCATCGGTGGTGGCGTCGGGATGGCACCGCTGATCCTGCTGGTCGAATCGCTCCGGTACTATGGCTTCCGCGTGAAAGCGTTTCTCGGTATCGCCACGCTCCAATCGCTGCGTTACCGGGACGAATTGGCGGCGACGTTCGGTGAGCAACCGCGCGATGCCTACATTTATATCGACGACCTGCTCGCGGCTGGCGTACCACCGGAAGATGTTTATGTTTCCTGCGACAGCGGCAAGCCGGCGCGGATCGGGCGCGGTATTCCGCCGGCGAATTTGTTCGCCGGGTTTGTGACGGACCTCTACCGGCGTGAAACCCACCGGTCCACCGGAAAGACGTGCGCGTTTACCTGCGGGCCGAATCGGATGATGGAGCTGGTCGTGGAGATTACCGCGCAAGCCGGGATTCCGCTGCGCGTGTTGCTGGAGAAACGGATGGGCTGCGGGATGGGCGTCTGTTTCTCGTGCGTCTGCAAAGTGCGCCTGGCAGATGGCGCCGACGATTATGCGCGGGTCTGCACCGACGGCCCGCTGTTTGATGCGAAGGATATTTTATGGAAGAACGACGACTCGAAACAACCATCGGCAACCTGCACCTGCGCACCCCGCTCCTGACCGCCTCCGGCACCTCCGGTAGCGCAGACGAACTTGCGGGGTTGCGGGAGAGCAAAGCGACGGCGCAGGCACTCGGCGCATTTGTCACCAAAGGCGTCACGCTCGAACCGCGCCGGGGCAATCCGGAGCCGCGCGTGATCGAGACGCGCGCCGGGCTGCTCAACTCAATAGGCCTCCAGAACAAGGGCGCCGATCGCTTCTTGCGCGAGGATTTGCCAAAGCTGTGGCAGTACGAACTGCCGGTGATCGTCAATATTTCCGCCAACTCGGTGGAGGATTACGCGAAACTCGCGGCGCATTTGCTCGCGAACGATGGCGGACAAATTACCGGACTCGAAATCAATGTTTCCTGCCCGAACATCAAGGAAGGCGGTGTCGCCTTCGGCGTGGACCCGAAAGTTGTTGAACGTGTTGTCAGAGGTGTCAAAGCTGCTGTGCCGCGTGGTCGCGACGTGTTAATTGTTACCAAGCTCACGCCGAACATCACCGACATCACCGTGCCGGCAAAAGCGGCAATTGCGGCGGGTACCGACGCGCTTTCGATGATCAACACGGTGCGTGGCGTCGCCATCAACATCCATACCCAAGAACCTTACTTCGCCAACGTCTCTGCCGGCCTGTCCGGCCCGGCCATCAAGCCCATCGGCCTGTGCATGGTCTGGGATTGTTTCGCCAAGATTCCGGAATGTCGGAGACGGAAGGTGCCGATCATCGGCATCGGCGGCATCTCGACATGGGAGGACGTTGTGGAGTATCTCCTTGCCGGTGCGAGCGCCGTGCAAGTCGGTACCGCGTGGTTCGTGTATCCGGATGTGTTTGTCGAGATGAAAAAGGGTTTGGAAAAATATCTGGACGACAACAAGACGACCGTGCGCGAGCTGATCGGGAAGGCGCATGGAACATGCAGTTGACTTTGAGCACGACTGGCGGATTTCATCATGAACCGCATCGGCAATGAACTTGGGACCATTGTCGGAGCGAAGGTGTTCTGGCGTGCCGTGCTCTTCGATGGCCTTCTGCAACCATGTCAGCACATCCTCGGCTCGCAACGCCCGATCCGCCCGTAGCACATGGCATTCACGAGCGTATTCATCCAGAATCGTCAGCATCTTTAAGGCACTACCTCGTGCCGTGGCATCGGCGATGAAGTCCCAGGTCCAAACATGCCCACGATGCGTCGCCTTCACTGGCCAGCCCGCCGTAGCCGTAGTCCACGACTTTCGAGGTGAATTGCCTGTGCAGTTGCGGGGCGGGATATTGCAGTTGACGGACGGTAAGTCGTCTTGTAGGAGTGCCTGAGGTTGGCAATGACACTCAACTTACACAAGTCACCGGCGGGGCGAACATATTTATTGGTGTTGGTGTTGCTGACGCTGACGATGTTGGCCAGTGGGGGCTGGTTCTACTGGGTCCAGATGCTACATCTGCGACGAGCGGCGGAGGATGAACTCGCGGCAGTCGCCAAGTCGAAGATGAACCAGATTGCTGCGTGGCGCGTGGAACGGCTGGGCGATGCAGAGGGAGTTGTCGAGGATACATTTTTTACGGCGCAGGTGGAGCGGTGGTTGCGAGCGCCGTCGCCGGAGGTTACGGCGGAGTTGCTCGCGCGGTTCAAGGGGCTGCGGCAAAGCTGCCACTATGAGGATATCGTGCTGGTGGATGTCGAGGGTCGGAAACGATTAAGTCTGAGCGGGGAGCTGAATCCGTTGGTGGAAGAGGAAGCCAAGTCATTGAAGGTGGCGATGGCGGATGGCAAACCCGTGCTGACCGGCATTTACCACCACCATGAGGATGCAATTCTGCACACGGCGGTCGTGGCCCCGATCCGGATCGCGGAAAACGGCGCGGAGAAACTTCTGGGCACGCTGGTGCTGGTGATTGATGCGGACGACTTCCTGTTTCCGGTCATCCAGTCGTGGCCTACCGCGAGCCGGTCGGCGGAGACGTTGTTGGTCGAGCGGCAGGGCGACCAGGTGGTGTTTTTGAACGAACTGCGCCATCGTAAGGGCACCGCGCTCTCATTTAAGATGCCCATCACCCGTACGAATGTCCCCTCTGTCATGGCCGTCCTTGGCCGGGGAGGTTTGTTTGAGGGAATCGATTACCGTGGTGTACCGGTCGTGTCTTACTTAGGGCGGATTCCGGATTCGCCGTGGTTCATGGTGGCCAAGATGGACAAGGCGGAGGCGTTTGCCACGTTGCGGTCGCAGTCGGTGATGATGCTGGCGTTGATGGCGTTGCTGGTGGCGATGATGTTCGCCTTGGGAGCGATGTTCTGGCAGCGGGCGCAGAAGTATCGGCTGGCGTACGAGGCGGAACGCGAGCGGCAGCAGATGGAGCAGGTGCTCCGCGAGCGCGATGAAAGCCACCGGTTGGAAGTCCAGATGAAGGACGAGTTGTTGTCGCACGTCTCGCACGAGTTGCGCACGCCGATGGCGGTCATCCACCAATTTGCGACGATCCTGACCGACGGACTGGCCGGGCCGACGACGCCTGACCAAAAACACTACATGGAAATCATTCTGGCGAATGTGTCGCATTTGCAGGCCATGATCAACGACCTGCTGGAGGCCGTCCGCTCGGAGACCGGCAAGCTGGCCATCGAGCCGGAATGGATCGCGCTGGAGGCGTTGGTCTCCGAAGTCATCAAGTCGTTTGCGCACGCGGCCAAGGTGCACCAACTGACACTGCAAACGGAGACCGCGCCCGGCGTGCCGCCGGTCTGGGCCGATTCGCGACGGGTGCGGCAGATTCTCGGCAACCTGATTGACAACGCGCTCAAGTTCACGCCGGCGCGCGGACGGATCACGGTGCGGGCGGCGTTGGCGGAGACAGGTTTCGTGCGCGTGTCCGTCGCCGACACAGGGATCGGGATTGCCGCGGAACAACAATCGAAGGTGTTTGAGCGGCTTTACCAAGTGGAAGGAAGCAATCCCACGAGTCGCAAAGGCCTCGGACTCGGCCTGCACATCTGCAAGGAACTGGTGGCGCTTCACGGCGGACGCATCTGGCTGGAAAGCGCCCCCGGTCAGGGCACGACCGTTCATTTCACGTTGCCCATTCAACCAACGGAGACCAATCATGCCCAAACATAGAATCTTAATGGTGGACGACGACCGCGATTTCCTGCTGGCGATGCGCGTGCGGCTGGAGGCGAGCGGCTACGAGGTGATTGAAGCGCCGGACGTCAACGTCGCGCTGAAGGTGGTTGAGACTCAGCCGCCACCGGACCTGATACTTCTGGACATCGGCCTGACGATCGGCAACGGCATCATGTTGCTCGATTGTTTCCGCACGTATGACGCGTTGCGGCAAACCCCGGTCATCATCCTGACGGCTCAACCGGCGCCGTTCCTGCGCCACGAGGCCCGCAAGCGTGGCGTTGTCGCCTTCTTCCACAAACCGGCAGACAACGCGGAATTGTTGGCGGCGATCCGTCAAGCGCTCGGCGAGACCAGCAGTTGAACCTCAGGTTACACTAAAAAACCGGGCGTTCCGTACGGAACGCCCGGTTTTGAGTGTCTAGCGGCGGAGCTTACAGGCTCTTGCCGATTTTCTTGAGGAGGTCGACGGTGCGGCAGCTATAGCCCCACTCGTTGTCGTACCAGCTCACGAGCTTGAAGAATTTCTTGTTCAGCTCGATACCGCTGCCGGCGTCGAAGATGCTCGACAGTTGGCAGTGGATGAAGTCGCTGGAGACCACTTCGTCGCCGGTGTAACCGAGGATGCCCTTCAGATACGTTTCGCTGGCTTTCTTCATGAGCGCGCAGATCTCGGCGTAGCTGGTTTCCTTCACGGTCTTGACGGTGAGGTCAACAACGCTGACGGTCGGCGTCGGAACGCGGAACGCCATGCCGGTGAGCTTGCCCTTGAGTTCCGGCATCACGATGCCGATTGCCTTGGCGGCGCCAGTGGTGGTCGGGATCATGTTGATCGCGGCGGCGCGGGCGCGGCGCAGATCTTTGTGCGGGAAATCCAGGATCTTCTGATCGTTGGTGTAGCTGTGAATCGTGGTCATGGAGCCCTTCAGGATTCCAAACGTTTGGTGAAGGACTTTGACTACGGGCGCGAGGCAGTTCGTGGTGCAGCTCGCATTGGAGATGATGTTGTGCTTGGAAGCGTCGTAGGCT
>CAIKAP010000116.1 GCA_903825435.1 uncultured Verrucomicrobiota bacterium | reverse complement strand
CTAGCAGTCTGTTGGACTTAGCGTGATGTTTTTTTCGCTTCTGACAATTCCGACCGGTTCAGCGCGGTTGCGATTTCGTTTTTTTTACCGACGCCTCTGATATTCTTCCGGCTTGGCGACTTTTCAAGCCGGCGCCACTGACAGGCGGTGTAAGCGGGGCAAGTTGTATGCCAGACACACCAACGTCCATTCCGACTCCGCTCCCGCCAGTCCCCGCAGCAAGAATCGACGAAAGCCCAGCACCTCCTTGATGATCCCAAAGACCGGTTCTACAGTCTGCTGTCGGAGTCGATACAGTGCCCGCCCCGCTGCCGTCTGTAACCGGTACCGCATTTGCTCCACGGGGCCAGCCCCCGCTGTCGGAGGCAGCGGTTCCAGCCGCTGTTCCAAGTCGGCCACACGCCGATGATGTCCCGTTTTCTCGACCGCTGCGTACACCGTGGGTTCCGCGTTGGCTTCCACCACCGCCACCACCTGCGCGCGTACCGGAGCCGCCACCGCGTGCAGCGTCGGCACCAACTGTTCTTTATCGTTGGGCGCGTCGGTCACTCGCGCGGCCACAATGAACCGGCTGTCCGTCTCGACGGCCGCTTGGGCGTTGTAGGCTTGCTCAAAATGCTGCCCGGTGCCGGCTGTCATGATGCGGCTGGGGGGATCGGTAAAGTTGTATTGGTCCTTGGGTTCCGGTGTGGCCGACGGCGGTTGCGGCTCGTGTCCGCGCACGAGTTCGCCACGCGCACGCCGCCCGGCGCGGTCCGTTTGTTTCGACGCGTAGACCGGCTGTTCCTGCGCCGCGCGATGGCGGGCGCGTTCCTCGATCACGGTGCGCGCCGCTTGCAGCTTGCTGAGGCGCTCGCGGCGGCGGGTAATCTCCGCAGGAATCGTCAGGCCGTCTTGCAACGGGGCGCGGTCGGCTTGTTCCGCTTTGGCCAGTAGTTGGTCCACTTCTTGGCGTAACAGTTCGATCTGTTCGCCGTCGCGCTGGTAGCTGACGGCGCTGTGTTTGCTGGCGTTGGCCAACACTTTCGTGCCGTGGGCGGCCAGCGTGAGTTGCCCAAACTTCAGCAACTTCAACTCCCGCGCCAGTTCCAGCACTTGCACGAAGCTCTCCGCCAACACTGGCCCATTCTGGCGGCGAAACTCACAGATGGTGTCGTGGTCAGGATGGGTGTCGCCGGGGAGGAATCGCACGGCCACGTCGGTGTAGGTGGCGCGTTCGATGGCCCGCGAACTGAAGGTGCCGGTCGCGCAACAGTAGATCACCAGCCCCAGCAGCATGCGAGGCGGAAACTGCTCATCACCGGCACCCCGTTCGTTGACGCGTAACGTGGTCAGTGGCAGGCTCTCGACGGCATCGAGGAGGTAGCGGGCGAGATGGTCGGCGGGAATCCACTCGCGCAAGGCGGGTGGCAAAAGGAGTGGCGTATCGCGATCAATGTTGACGAGCCGTGCTAGCATATTCCACAGACACCTCGCACCCAGAGACAGTTCAAGAAAAGTGTTGAGCTAAGTCCATAGACTGCTAGCGGTCGAACTGGGCGTCGAACACGATGGCGCTGGACTTGAAGTCGATCTTCTTGACGAACGCGCACGCCTCGGCGGCGCCGTGTTCGCGATCCATCCGGCCATCTTCCCACTCAACGCTGAGCGGGCCGGTGTAGCGGACATCGTTGAGGGCGACGATGATGTCCTCGAAGTTGATGTCGCCGTGGCCGAGCGAACGGAAGTCCCAGTACCGGCGCGCGTCGCCGAAGGGAACATGGCCGCCGAATACGCCGACCGTGCCGTCGCCGTGGCCCCACCACACGTCTTTCATGTGGACGTGGAAAATCCGCTCGCCGAACAGCCGGATGAACTTCACGTAGTCAACGTGTTGATAGCCGAAGTGCGAGGGGTCGAAGTTGAAGCCGAAGCGTTTGTGTTTCTTGACGGCAGCGACGGCGCGCTGGGCGCTGGCGATGTCGAACGCAATTTCGGTCGGGTGAACTTCGAGGGCGAAGTTTACGTTGAGCGCATCGAACGCCTTGAGGATTGGCCGGAACCGCTTCGCGAAATCGTCGAAGCCTTTCTGCCAGTACTCGTCGCTGGTCGGCGGGAACGCGTAGATCGAATGCCAGATGGAGGAGCCGGTAAAGCCGTTGACGACGGCGGTGGCGCCTTTCTTGCCGCCGAGGCTGGCGGGCTTCGCGTCCATGAACGCGCGTGCGGCCTGGCCGGTCTTGATCATCTTTTCGGCGGCGCGTTTGCGGACGCCTTCCGGTTCGCCGTCGCCCCAGACATCGGGCGGCAGGATGCATTGGTGCCGGGCATCAATGTTGTCGCAGATCGCCTGGCCGACGAGGTGGCTGGAAATCGCGAACGCGGTGAGGCCATTGCTGGCGAGGATGTCCCAGCGTTTCTTGCAGTAGCCTTTGTCGGCAACGGCCTGGTCCACATCGAAATGGTCGCCCCAACAGGCGAGTTCGAGGCCGTCGAAGCCAAAGCTCTTGGCTTTCTGGCACATCGTTTCGAAGGGTAGGTCGGCCCACTGGCCGGTGAAGAGTGTGACGGGTCTTGCCATTTGGAATCTCCTTTGTTGAGTTGGTTCAGGGGGAGTGATAAACAACTCGGCGCGCACTGACAAGACCAATGTTTACCGACACACACGCCCACTTGAGCTGGCCCGCCTTCACCGGCGACCTCGAAGCCGTGCTCGAACGCGCTCGCGCTGCCGGTGTCAATCGCATCGTCAGCGTCGCCACCGACCTCGCCACCGCGCGCGACACGCTCGCGCTCGCCGCGGAACATACCGGCATCCACGTCGCCGTCGGTCTCCATCCCGGCGAAATTCCCAACGTCAGTCTTGCCGGTATGATCGAGATTGCGAAACTAGCCGAACATCCTAAAGTCGTCGCCATCGGCGAGACCGGGCTGGATTATTTTCGCGAAGCCAAAAACGATCACGCGTTGCGCCAGCAACAACGCGACCTGTTCTGGGCGCACCTCGTCCTTTCCAAAGAGCGCCGCTTGCCGGTCATCATTCACAGCCGCGACTCTGACGCCGACATGCTGGACATCGTCAAAGCGCACGCCGAGGCGTTGCCGAAAGACTGGATACCGTGGGGCGTGATGCATTGTTTTACCGGCGACGCCAAGATGGCGTTCGAGTGCATCGAGGCCGGGTTGATGATCAGCTTTGCCGGCATCCTCACCTTCAAAAACTCCGCCACCATGCGCGACGTCGCCGTGAAAATCCCGCTCGACTGCGCGCTGCTGGAAACCGACTCACCGTATCTCGCGCCCGAACCGCACCGGGGCGAACGCAACGAACCGTCGCGCCTCCCGTTGACCGCCGCCGTGCTCGCGCAACTGTGCGGCGTCAGCGTCGAAGAAATCTCCCGCGCCACCGAAGCCAACGCCGCCCGGCTGTTCCGGTGGTAGAAAAATGCCTTGCGATTACCTTGTGCTGAAACTACGCTGAAAACGTTGAAAGCCAGCCATCAAATGGGAGCGAAAGCGATGAGAAGTGTGAATATCAACGTCCTCCTCGCTAAGTTAGAAAAGATCGGCGACAAACCGGCAGGCTAGAAGAAATAGAGCATCGGAGAAATTTATGCCCGGGTTTAATAATCGGAGGATCAGCATCCCAAAAGATTTTTGGTATCCGGATGGGACGGATCCGTTTGAAGATCGAGATGAAGTGGAGAGGCGGATACTTCATTTTCAAAAGGATGCAACGGAGTTGCTACAGAACATCCCCACTCAGACTGCAACTCCGGAGCGGTTGGCGTGGATGAATTTTTGGGCAAGATCGTATGCGGTGTCTGATGCCACGTTGGCGACGTTGACGGGTCGTCTTCGCATGATGCTCACGGTCTTGGAACGGATGTCCCTCGAAGCCTACTTGCAGGTAAGACTCATCATGGACCCATTATCGGAAGAGAGGGATACTAAGGAAAAGAAGTGGCGGGAGACGATGAATCGGATGCGTGCTTACGCCGCTTGGTGTCTCTGGGCCTAAAAGGATAAATTCAAGGAGATGACCGACCCAAGAAATCTAGCAGCGGGTTTTGATGAATGTACCACAGTCGCCCAAGAAACGCTGAATGACGCCCGCCATCGAAGATTTGTCGAGCAGTTCCATTGGGGTGGACATGAGGTTTACCGAGTTGCTCAAAAGGGCGACCGCGCGAAAGCTGAAGTTGGCCTTAAGAAGCGACTTCGTGAGATCGAGGAATTGCTGGCAGACCCAACTTTGGCAAGCTGGGAAAGTAAACTAGAAGATGCCGCCGCTCGCCGAGTTCATCTTTCATTTTTTGAAATGCTTGATGAGCAGGCGAGAAATATTGCCGCTAATATGCGTCAAGCCGGAATACGCTTCGGATATTTTGGGTACATGCAGAGCTCGATGGTAATCCACGGAAGCAGTCTGGATGAGTTCCTGATGACAACCGCCGACAAGTCTTGGTTTCCTCGCGTAGCAATACTTGACGAGGAATATCGGCGAGAGCAGGCAATGTCGATTGGCCACAATCTCGAAACGATGCGTCTTTTCCTTATGGTGACGAAATCACGAGTCTGGAAACTCGAAGATTAAGGTGGGTTCGACTATCGTCTTGACGTGGGGTGTAAAGTTGCGCCGATGGAAATGGATATTCTGTTTCTCGACGTTGACGGAGTGTTGAATCCGAACAAGGAAAAGTTACGAGAACATCTTCGCCCCTGATTGCGTGAAGCAGTTGCGGCGGATTCTGGATCACCACCCGCAGGTACACGTCGTCTTCTCCACTTCTTGGCGGACAGGCTTCTCCTTTTTCACGCTCGGCTGGCTCTGGCGACAGCATGACCTCCCGCGTGAGCGAGTCATTGGGCGCACACCGGATATCGAAACGGAGTCACGTGGCTTGGAAATCTTTCAATGGCTCGTGGATGCCGTGCGGTATCGTAAAGAGGACAAGATTCGCCACTACGCCGTCCTCGACGACGAGGTAGAGCCGATTCTGGAGCATATCCCCGGTCGCTCCGTCTTTCCCTGTGATCCGTGGCATGGCCTGACGGAGAAGATCGCCGACGACATCATTCGCCATTTCGCCGCGCCTAACGGGAGTCTCCAACTCGGAAAACTCAGGCACAGGAGGTCACGGCAAGTAGTCAAAGGAGTAATGGGTGTCGGCAAAGAATCCAATTGAGAGGTTTCAATCGGCCCGAGGCGCAATCAGATTGTTTGTCTTGGAGGGGAAGCAGGCGGCTGTTTATCTGTTGACATCGAATCCGCTGGCTGGTTTCTGTCTGGCCAATAATACGGACATCAAATGCCCCCCGGAGCCATCCCCGCTTGCTGCTGCGCGCTTCTATGTGACCAAGCCGCAACGGGAGATTCTCGGTTGGCTCGGTTTTAGACCAGCAACCGAAGCAGTTGCCAAGATTGGACGCAAATGTGTCCCGGAATCGCTCACCATTGAGCGGTGCCGGAGATTGCGTCAGGCGTTGCGGCGCGAAGACATTCGACAACTGCTCGCCCACCTGCCGCGCATCAATACCGGGGTGCTGGCGTTGGTTGCCGAGGGAGAACTTCTAACGTACTTGGCGCCCCAGTTGCGTTTGCAGGTTGCGGAGGGCGCAATCGAGGATGGGCCACCGGAGTACATAGAATTGCTCAGGGACATCCATGAGTTGCGACTGGAATTGGGGCATGGGGAACCCACAAGGAAATTGTCGTCCGTAAAGGAAATGCGAATAGTGCACCAAGAACTCGTTGAGGAAATCACTCGTAGCGGCGGAAGACGATACCGGGAACGGCAGTTCTCCGCTCCACCTGTGAGCGGGATTACGAAAGTGGATCTGACAATCACTCCCATAACGAATGTTGGTGGCTTGCAGACGCTGAGCCGGTCGCAGCACAACTGTGTTGCAGCATACGTCCGTAGTGTGTCGAACAAAGAATGCTACGACGGAAACTGGGAAGCGTGGCTAAAATTTTTCCTCAAAGGCGTCGCCGAAGTCAGTGACGCGGCAACGAATACGGCCCGGCAGATTTTGGCGCTGCGCGAGAGCGGGCGCCGGACCCTCATGGAATCCCTCGGCAACTCCGTCGCCGGCCACAAGCTGTTCGATTACCTATTCGAGCAACCGATCATTACCGTGCGCTTGGTGGAACAGCACTTGGACTGCTCTTACGTGAAGGCCAACCAGGTCGTCGAGCAATTCGTCCAAGCCGGTTTGTTGCAGGAGACCACCGGCTGGAAGCGCAACCGGCGTTTCCGGTTCAAGCCCTACTTGGATTTGTTCGAGCAACCCCAGCCGGCCGAGGATGCCGGGGAAGTGGATTGACCTTCACTCATGCCCAACATTTACGACAACATCAACACGAAGCTGTCTGAGGGACTTCAGTTCACATGCACAACATGTAGCCAGCAACCGTTTGGCGAGATCGTTGTCTCCGTAGGCTGCGGCATAATTCAATGGCGGCTGACCGTCTTTGTCCTTCTCATTGGCGGATGCGCGAACGTGCTCGCGATGTTTGGGGTTAGCAGGCATAGTTTTCCTTTCCGATGTCATTTATTGTTCAACAGGCTGGAGTCAGTGGTAACCTCAAGTTGCGGGGTTGATCCCGGCGACATTAATGAGGGTTTTCGTAATAGAATGAGACTCATTCCAGTCGAGTTGTACCAATCTCTGTAAATCCTAATGAATCGGGTTTTGATCGCTTCCGCCAAAGCACGCGCGTCTGCAGGTTTGAATCGCGTGTCGTGACGTTGTGAGAAAGCCTCCAGTTCGGCTTCCGATTCGATCAAACTCCACTTCATCTCATTGGGCTTGCCGCTGAGCTTCTCTTTCGCTGTATCTGTCTGGTACGAACGGTTCTCCTCGAAAGGCCATGCACGCAGATTGCCGATGCAATCGCCCCATTCGCGACAGAAATGCGCATAGGCGCCCTGCTTACCCCAGAAATAAAATACGGCATGAATGTGATCGAAATCCCACGGCCGGTTGTGATTCTCCCAGAGATCCTTTCTTGATGGGTCATAATCATTGAATTGTCTGTCCAAGTAGCTTCTCTGGCCATACAGAAGCAGCTCTTTTCCCCACGCCGTGCGTTTAAGAAATGGCTTCCAAGTATTTTGAAGTTTGGCGCGTTCCTCTTCTGGTGCAGCTTCGATCAGCGACTTCCACCATTCCCAGTCCATTAAATGCTTGCCGTCCGGAAATTTGATAAACTTTTCCAACTCATCTGGATGGCGTGGCATAACAATCAGATCTTTCTCAATCGCTTCTGTGATCCCGTCGCGGACATTCTGAGGGGAAATCTCCCGAGCAGTACTCGCCAAGAGCAAATCAGCAATTGTAAGTTTGTCATCCCTAGTAAACCAATGAATAAGAGTTGCGAGACCTGGTAACAGACTATTCCACTCGCTATCCTGAGCGGGATCGCGTGTTCCGAGTTGATCGGCGATACGAAGGAGGAATAGGTAGATATCAGAACTTCCACGTGCGAAGCTGGATAAAAGTACCGGTGGGAGGCCATTGGGAGAATTGTCTCGATCAAAGACCAGCCACTTGTCCACCTTGCCGCAAGCCCTAGCTAAACGGTCTTTTCCCACTGCGCCAACGCTGCTGTCCTGCTTTCCAATAAACTCCTCAATCTGGCGGCGATGCTCGAATGCGGACGAGGCTACTTCCCCTTCATTAGGAGGGACTGCCTTGGCGATGGCGCGCAGGCGCGGAATTGTCATTCCTCGCGCAAGTTTGCCGCTCCGAGAATCGGTGATGGAGGCACGGACCCCTAGTGAAACCAAGTGGGAGGCGGGAACTCGGCGTGTTGACACGGCGTCGATCACATCCGCTACATCCGGCCAATTGGCTTTGATCATTGAGTAAGCGAGTTCTTCACCATCTAAGGGGGTACCAAGTCGATTCAGCCGATTAAAGAGATGCTCGATACTTGCGATATTCTCTGCGTTCTCATCGTTGTTGGACTTTTCCTGCCGTGAGGTCGCGAGAAGTTCCTCGGGTGCCTCTAGGATCACAAGCGGCGTCTGCACCGCACGGAGAACCCCATGGTAAATCTGATTGAGGCTCGATGTGTCAGACAGTTGCTGCAAGACTTCGAGAGCCAGCTTTGGCCATCTGCGTTCCGCCGCCTCTTGCTTCAACCTTCCTTTAACAATGCCCCAGAAATCCTGCTTTTCCCTGAATTGGTCTTGCCCATTCTCATCTTTTCCATCTTCGATTGCGACAAGAAGCCATGACAGGGGAACAGGCGCATTGCTCCATCTGGGAAAGAGCTGCAGTGAGGAAGGTTTTCCTAAAGGGCTAGCTCTCCCTTCATATTCTGATTTGATTCCAGCTCTGGCGTCCGCCGCGCTCAGTGGTAATGCGTTGTCATCGGCTCGATAGCCCCAAGGATGTGCCAGAGTTGTGACACGGGTTAAGAATTCGCGGGTGCTGTTTAAGAACTCGCGGGTGCTGTTGGGGGGAAACTGAGAGCCGGGGCAACTGGTCGTTGGTGGTGCGAGATCCAACCATAGGATTGACTCGGACTTGTTGTCTCTGACCTTGACATCGTTTCGAGCGAATGGGTCGTGAAACCCCAGGGTAATGGCGTTGGCCCGTTGCTGACCGTCGAGCAAGTGGTGGGTAATACCCGACTTGTCGCCTCTACGCTTCTGACTGTCCATCTGTTTGCTCACTACCAGACTCCCGATGGGAAAGCCCCGCAGGATGGAATCCCACAAAAACTCGACTTGCCGTGGACTCCAGACGAGGCCGCGCTGGAGCGCTGGCACGCCCGCCTTGATCTCGCATGGGGCGTTAAGATGCTCAAGATCCCATGCGGCGACCTGCTTGAGCGTGACAGTGATTGGCTTGGGAACGGAGATGGTGTTGTTGAGATAGCTCATGGAGTTTCCTTTCAGTGAATGGGCGAATCTCAATCGAGACGGCACCGGCGGCGAAGAGGTGCTACAGTGGGATGACTTTCAACATGTCTTAGTTGTACTGATATTTGTAGCGTCATTGATATTACTCCAGCCAGCTCACGGCAATCATTGTTGCACCGGAGACCCATTGCGTCCAGAAGAAAAATTGCCACAGCCGCACCGTGGCAAACGTATCAAGCCGGCAATACGCGAGAAGCTGCTTCTCGATTTCGTTTTTTCGCGCTTCGCTGGTAACGGGTTGTATTGCTTCGCAGAATGCGTCCATGGCCATTCCACCATCAGCCACGCCGTTGAGATTGTTGTAACTTAATTCAGGCACTACGGCGGGCAGCACCGCCTTGAGGCTCCAACTCCCCTGTTGGCTGGGGTGATAGTACCGGCTACGTGCAATCGGAAGGAGGTCAACAACTCGTGTGTTAATGCGCAGCAGCGCCTGGGCTAAATCAGGGTAACGCTCGGCCAGCTCGCCGATACGAGTTGGCTCAAATGCCGCATTATAGACGAATACGGGACCGTTCTCGCCGCAGGCCGTGATCAACGCCTTGGCGAGACGCTCGGACGGGTCATTACCGGAGAGATCAAGAAACGCGGTATGTGAAAGGTGGCCGGATTCATCAAGGGTGTGGAGGCTGAACTGGAAAGTAATTATTTGATAGGGGCGAGTGCCTTTCCAGATGGGCACAGCAAACTGGATGGTCTCGAAATCGAGAAAATACCCAGGGAAACCGTAAGGTGCGAGGTCGCCGGCGGCGCCAGCGGCATCAAAGAATACTGTATTGGCCAGCGTGTGTTCTTTGACCAAGGATTGTTTTTCACTGAGCAAGTCATCCGGTACACCTCGCAGATCATCCACGCCCTGTTCAGCAAGCTGCTCACGCTTCGCAGCGGAAAAACGCGGTAGCCAGTGAATTGGATACTCCGGCTGCGGATTATCGCGGTTGCAATAGTCGCAAAACCCGCATTCAAAAGGAGAGTAGCATTGGTCACCGACGGCAATTTCGGGTTCGGCGGGCTGGGCGACAATCCTCTGAGCCTCAGCAATCCAGCCTTTGACCTCTTCTGATCGAGCAAACGTTTCTGCCGTGAGGTCGTTTTCAATTAACAATCCTCGATAGTCTTGATTGCCCGGATAAACCCACGAGTTGTCAATATGCGCCAATGCGATCGACTTCAATTTCACCCCAGCGAACTGCGCCACGAATGTCTGCACCGCAATGTCATCCCGATGATAATCCTTAACGGAGGTAGAAGATTTAACTTCGACCATTTTCCACATACGTTGACCGTTTTCAAACTCCGGCAGCATTACATCCGCAAACGCCAACGCCCCGTTCGCCCTAAAGGCCGCCTCAAATACAGGCCACCGGGAATCGGCCAGCAATTTCGCAGTGCGCACAAATGCACCATCAAAGCCCTCAGTCTCCACGTCAATGATGGCTCCTTTCCCCTCGGGGTCATAAATGCGCTTCGCAATGTCACCGACCTGGTAGCCCGCTTGAAATCTTGCCTGAGTGGCTGCCGAATCTTCCCGCAACGCAGGCTGATGGACTTCGAGCCATAGTCGTTTGGGACACTGCCGGTAGGCAAGGAGTTTGGATTTGGAAAGCGGGTGCATAATGGTCATTGCAGATGATTACAGCAACTTGGGACTCCTCTCTCTGTCATCACATGGGGGCATGACGCGCACCAGAACCCCGTGGATTCCTTGAGCAGCAGTTCGAGGTTAAGTTTGAAAGGGTGGTAAAACTCTGACCACAATACTGACAGTGATATGGGGATTGATCACGGCCCTCGTATGGGGCATGACGCTCACCAGACCCCTGCGGATTTCTTGAGCAACAGTTCGAGGTTAAATTAGCAAGGGTGGTAAAACTTTGGCCACAATACTGACAGTGGTATGGGGACTTCTCAATGCCACAATACGGGGCATGACGCTCACCAGACCCCCGTGGATTTCTTGAGCAGCAGTTCGAAGTTAGGTTTGAAAGGGTGGTAAAGCTCTGACCACAATACTTACAGTAACACTTTGCGGAATGTTGTTCCATGGCTTCTGCCGCAAGGGCTGCCGCAAATACAGTTCCAAGTGCCGCAAGCACTCCCCCACCTCCACTCCTAGATTGCTCTTCAGAGTTGTGACTCGGAGGAGTGCTGGGATTAGATGTGGAAGTGGTAACCGCTGTCTTCGTCTGGCTAGTGTTCGAAGATACATCCGCGATAATTGGTGGTTCAGGCATGTTGCCTTGCACTGCGGTATCTGTAGTGATGAGAGTATTGATGAACTTGTTGAGGAAATAGAATCCGCCGGCTCCAGCAGCCCCGACCGCCGCCGCGCCAGCAGCCTCTTTATACTTCTTGTCTTTTACCCCCTGAGCTGCTGCTAAGGCGCCTCCAACCGCAATCACCCCACAGATCGCTATCGCCACCAATAGAACAAACTTTGTGGGCATGGCGAGAATGACCTTTCCAACAGATTGGTTCGCTCGAAATGACCGCAGAACGGACAACAATAGACAAATAATGCCTAAAGACAACAGGGTCCACCCAACCCATTGTGAATTAGCGAATCCGAAGCCGCACAGTATGAAGCTAAAGATAATTATCCACGTATGGTACAAATCAGTTTTGGCGTCATAGATGACAATCTTCCTTCTGAATCCTAAAATGGTACCCGGTATCGCTAACACCAGACTTGTGAGGAACAGGAACCAACCCAAATAGCTGAATAGATCCGCCTTTGCTGATGTTCTCTTGGCTACTTCTGCATCAGCCGTTGTCTGCTTCACCAATTGCTTATGGTGTAATGCTTCTTCTTCTAATTCCTTCTGTTTCGCTCCCTGTTGTTCTCGCAAGTGCTGTTCGGCTTCTTCCTTGGCCATTTGGTCTTTGCGTAAGGATGCTTCGTATTCCGCTTTCTGGGCGTCTTCTTTGCGCGCAATGTTTTCCAGCAAGGCGGCTGCATTGGTGTTTCCGTTTTGGGCTAGCGGAACCAGAAAGTGCTTTGCCTTATCAAAGGCTTCTTTCGTGTTCTGCGAAATTAACGCCTGTGACACCTCCAACTGAGCCAGCGGGAAGCCATTGTTAGCAAGTAATTCAACCAGTGAGAATCTCCGTGCTTGATTGTCAACCCCCCGAAATCCTTCTGAGTAAAGCTCAGAAAGCTTCGTTAATGCAGCCTTATCTCGCAGTTGTACTGCTCGGACCAAGTAGGTCATGGATTTATCTAAATCTTTTGGAACATATTGGCCGTCGGCATATAGCCCCGCGAGCTTCACGAGCGACGGGAGGTGGTTATGGTCGGCGGCTCTTTCATACAAAGGAACTGCAAGCTTATAAGCTTCCGGTCGATTTGGAGGGAATCCTTTGCGATTGCGGGCAAAGTCTGGTCCGCCCTCACCCGTCTTTCCGGTAACGTAGCACTCCGCCAAATAGTAAACCGCGTCCTGGTCCGCATTGTCATATCCGCTCGCCCTACTTTCGAGAACTCCGAAGGCGTGACCCTGGTCGGCCAAATCATAGTTCGGATTTCCGATCATGTTGTATAGGCGCTTTGCGTCTCGAATGAACATTATTTCTTCGGCGCGCGCACTGACCACAGTAATGCACAAGAGCACGATAATGGCGGGCACCTTGTATTGCGTCGCAGTATTGAGGGCTGTACGAATAAATGTATTCATCAGACGAATCCGTTTGGCTCTTTGCCCGGAACAGAGTGCGGCAATTCAGCGTCCCATTTGACAGCACCAAGTTGATCGAACCGGCGCAGGAACGCGACCGTCGTGACATCGACTAGCGTTAATCTGACATTTCCCATATGACCTGTGCTGGCGACCATCGCTGGCTGTTTAGGTTCCTTTGTTGTCATTTTATTCTCCCTTGGGTTGTTCACAAGTTTAATTTTTCCCATCCCACGACCTGACTTGTTGACTCGGATCACGTTATTCTGCCCGCCAACAGACTCCGCAGTGAATTTCGACCACTCATCGGCACAATCCTTCCATCGTCACGCACACTTTGCAGCTATTTCATTCTGTCGACATCAACCCGTCCGCGTTGTCGGCAACCTCAGCCGCACAATCCGCTCCAGAATCGCTCTGAATAATTCACGCGGAATTGCCACCTCTGCCATCTGGAAGATCACTTGTCGCGCATGGCGCACTACCTTCGCGCCGATCTTGATGAGTTTCTCCTTCAACGTCGTCAGCGACCAGTGCCGCACCGCTCTGGGCAGCACGGCCTGACGCAGAAAGTTGCCCAAGTTGTACGCCAACACAAATAGCTGCAATCTCACTTGGTTGTCGGCAAAGCCGTGACAGGACAAGCGGGTCCAGTTGACGGCGTTCTTGCCTTCCTTGATCCACTGCTCAGCCGTGCCACGTTGATTGTAGAACCGCACTACTTGTTTCGCTGACCGAGTCAGGTTGGTGATGATGAAGCCAATGCGAGGTAACAACTCGCCCTTGTGCCACTCCACCTTCGCCACCACACGGCGAGTGCGTTTCCAACTCTGCGCCTGATACAAAAAGTCCGCATACAAAACCACCGGCGCGTTGGAGGGACGCCCCACCGGACGAGTCAACAATGACTCGATTTCTCGATGCAACACCTCATTGGCTGGCAGACGGATGGCATACTCGTAGCCCTCGGCTTCCAGAAACTCATAGAGTTCCGGGTTGGCAAAGGCCGCATCCGCTCGGAAGTAGCGTGGCAACTTCTGGCGACGATAGCGGGCCACTATCGGTTCCAACACGCTCCGCCAATCTTTAGCACTATGGACATTGCCTGCCCGCAACAGGGCGCGTTCCACGTCGCCGAATTGATTGAAGCAGAACAGTGGATGGTAGCAGGTACAGTCGAAATGCCCGTTGTACGCCGTGCCTTCTTGTTCGCCATAAGTTTCACTGACCGAACTATCCATGTCCAGAATCAGTTCCTGCAGGGATTGGCGTTCCCGTAACTCCTCAATCCAGATTCCCGACAGCCGTGTCAACTCCGCCAGATTCCTCGGCTGCGTCAACACCTCCGTCTCGAAGCGACTCATTTGGCTGGTGGAGGCGGCGCTGCGTTCGCTGGCTCGCCCACCAACGACCTGTCGCATGGTGGGATCAATCGCGAGACGTTCCGCGTCATTGGTGTCTTCGTATCCCGCCAGACGACTAAAGATTGACTGGCGCAGCAGCGCCACCAGTGAGTGTTGCGTGTTCTTCCCAGTGCGCCAATCATCCAACAGGCCACCACTCCTTGTGGTCAGTTCCAGCGCGTCATCCAGTTCGCGGTACACCAGTAGGCCTGCATCGGAGGTGATATTCGCGCCATGAAATTCCAACTGCAAACGTCCGTCAAAACTAACTCGCAGAGCCTGTTTTTTACCTTCACCCATTGGATTCTCCGTTTTTCGTTACTGCAACAGCGACGAAAGCCTTTGTTTATGGGGTTGAACTATAGCTCGCTACCTCCGCCTTGTGAAGCACATCCGGGAAATATGGGGCTACATCTACCGGGTGACAGTGAAGGATAGCGAGTACACGCTTCGCATCGTCAAGAACCAAAATGATAAGTGGCAGGTGTCTGAACTCAAAGGCATGTGTAATAAGCCCGCCCCTAGCGAAGTTGTTCATGCCGTCCAGCAATGGCTTCATACCTCTCAGAATAGCCGGAACAAAACCGGAGCATAACGCGGGGTTGCAAAAGGTGGCGACGCGGTCTATCGGTATCGGCAATGCAGGATGCGCCTCACAATCAATCGTTGCCGGAAATCCACGGCTCTGTCGCGGTGCCAACAGCGTCGCGACGCGGGTTTTGGCGGAAGATGGTGGCGTTCTCGGGACCGGCGTATCTGGTCTGTGTCGGTTATATGGATCCGGGGAATTGGGCGACGGATATCGAGGGCGGTGCGCGGTTCGGGTATCAGTTGATCTGGGTGTTGGTGGCGTCGAATTTGATGGCGGTGCTGTTGCAGGCGTTGTCGGCGCGGTTGGGGATTGTGACGGGGCGTGATTTGGCGCAGTGTTGCCGGGATTTTTATCCGAGGCCGGTGACGATTTTTTTGTGGGTGCTTTGTGAGATCGCTATCGCGGCGTGCGATTTGGCGGAGATGCTCGGCGGGGCGATTGGTGTGCATTTGTTGACGGGGATGCCGTTGTTGTGGGCGGTCTTTTTGATGGCGTTCGATGTGGTGCTGATTTTGTTGCTGGAACATCGCGGGATGCGGTGGATCGAGGCGGTGGTGGTGACGTTGGTGGCGACGATCGGGACGTGTTATCTGGTGGAGATCGTGATGTCGAGGCCGGAGTGGGGCGGTGTGTTGCGCGGGTTTGTGCCGCGGTTGTCGGGGCATCGCGCGTCGCCGGATGCGCCGTCGGATTTGTATATCGCGATGGCGATTCTCGGGGCGACGGTGATGCCGCATAATTTGTATTTGCATTCGGCGTTGGTGCAGACGCGGAAGGTGGACCGCTCGCCGGAGGGGTTGCGTCAGGCGAACAAGTTTAATTTGATTGATTCGTTGTTCGCGCTGAACGCGGCGTTTTTTGTGAACCTGGCGATTCTGGTGATGGCGGCGGCGGTGTTTTACCGGAACGGCGTGGTGATTACGACGCTCGATGAGGCGCACAAGACGTTGGTGCCGCTGCTCGGCGGCGCGGCGGCGACGGTGTTCGCGGTGGCGCTGATCGCGTCGGGGCAGAGTTCGACGTTGACGGGTACGCTGGCGGGGCAAATCGTGATGGAAGGTTTTTTGCATCTGCGGTTGAGGCCGTGGATGCGGCGGTTGTTGACGCGGACGACGGCGATTATTCCGGCGGTGCTGGTGATTTTGTGGCAGGGCGACAAGGGGAGTTACCGGCTGTTGATTTTGAGTCAGGTGATTTTAAGCGTGCAGTTGCCGTTCGCGGTGGTGCCGCTGGTGCAGTTCACGTGCAGCCGGAAACGGATGGGCGAGTTCGTGAATCCGTTGTGGGTGAAGCTGCTGGCGTGGATTGTGACGGCGATTATTGTCGGATTGAATTTGTGGTTGCTGGCGCAGACCGTCGGCGACTGGTTGGGAGGTAAATGAAAGGTTGCATGTACAAGACAATCTTGGTGCCGGTCGAGAGCACCGAGTATGACAAGGTGATCCTCGGCCATGTCGTGCCGATGGCGCAGTGCAGCGGGGCGAAGTTGATCCTGTTTCACGTGGCCGACGGCTGGGCGGCGCGGTATTTCAGCGAGGACGCCGATTCGCCCGAGGTGCGCGAGGATCGCGAGTACTTGGACAAGTTGGCGGCGCAATTACGCGAGAAGGGGATCGAGGTCGAGGCGGTGCTCGGCTACGGTGACCCCGGTGACGAGATCGTGAAACTGGCACACGCCCGGAAGTGCGATTTGATCGCGATGACGACGCACGGGCACCGGTTCATCTCTGATTTGCTGTACGGCAGCGCGGTCCACAAGGTGCGACACGCTGTGGATATACCGGTGCTGTTGTTGCGGGCGCCGTCGAAGCGGGAATTGTAACGGTTTCGTCACTGGTACGGTCTTGACAAGGGCAGGGCGGTTTATATACTCCCCCGCGAAGTCTTTGGAGTGGAGTGCCGTTCCGAAGTGCGGAACGGCGATTTCATTTCAACGGAGAAGCAAAACAACGAAGTAAGGAGATACTGACGTATGCCGCAGGGAAAAGTGAAGTGGTTCGACACGAAAAAAGGATTCGGTTTTATTCAGCAGGATAACGGGCCGGATGTGTTTGTGCATTATTCCTCCATCGGTGGAGACGGGTTCAAGAATCTGGAGGAAGGCCAAGCGGTGGAGTTTGAGTTGCTCGACTCTCCCAAGGGGCCAAAAGCCTCCAACGTCGTGCCGAAGTAACCCTAACTAATATATTGCAAGGCGGTGGAGACTGGAATTGTATTCTCTCCAACTTCAAACCCCTTCGAAAACATCAAGTGCGCGGTCAGGAGACCGTCAACGCGATGATCCCGAAATCCGAGGAACAGTTCGAAGGGAAGTTTTGTCATGTCTGGGGCCGCAGCAGCGGGAACAGAATGACATCGCGGATGCTTTCGGAGCCGGTCAGCATCATCACGAGGCGGTCAATGCCGACGCCCATGCCGCCGGCGGGGGGCATGCCGTATTCGAGAGCGGTAAGGAAATCCTCGTCGAGTTTCTCGGCGTGACCAGCAGCTTGGTGCAGGAGGCGATCGCGCTGGACGACGGGGTCGTTCAGCTCGGAGTACGCGGGAGCGATCTCCTGGCCGTTGATGACGCACTCGAAGACGTCCACGACGGAGGCATCCTGCTTGTTTTGTTTTGCCAGCACAACAATTTCTGTGGGCAGGTGCGTCACAAATGTCGGGTTGAGCAGCGTCGGTTCGATGGTTTTCTCGTACACGGCGTTGCTCACCTCGTAGTCAGGTGAGTTCGGCGGGAACTCGACGCCCATCTGGATGGCGCGCGCCTTGCGTTCCTCGGGAGAAATCGTAAACCAATCTTTGCCGACGCGTTCCTCGATCAGTTCGTGGTAGCTGATCCGTTTCCACGGCGGACGCAGGTCAATCTCCTGCCCGTCGTACCGGCGCACGACCAACGTGTCGAGGACGTTCGTGGCCACCGACACGACCATGCCTTGGATGAGGCCCATCATCGTCTCGTAATCGCCGTAAGCCTCGTACACTTCGAGCATCGTGAACTCCGGGTTGTGCCGGCGGGAGATGCCTTCGTTGCGGAAGTTCCGGTTGATTTCGTACACCCTATCATAGCCGCCGACAAGCAAGCGCTTGAGGTACAACTCGGGCGCAACGCGCAGGAATAGGTCGAGGTCGAGCGCCTCGTGGTGGGTGACGAACGGTTTGGCCGCCGCGCCGCCCGCAATGGGCTGCATCATCGGGGTCTCGACTTCGATGAAACCGCGTTCGTCGAGGTAGCGGCGGATCTGTCCGATGACGCGGCTGCGCATCAGGAAGGTCTCACGGACTTTGTCGTTGAGGATCAGGTCGAGGTAACGCTGCCGGATGCGGGTCTCGGTGTCCTTGATGCCGTACCATTCCTTCGGCAACGGTCGAATGGACTTACTGAGGATGGTGAAGCTCTCGACGCGGACAGTGAGTTCCCCGGCGTGCGTGGTGAAGAGTTTACCGGTGACGCCGATGATGTCGCCGAGGTCCACAAAATGTTTGAATAGGTCGAACTGCTCGTCGCTGAGGACCTTCTTCTGGACGTAAAGCTGGATGCGGCCCGAGGAATCCTTGAGGTCGCAGAACATGCTCTTGCCCATGTCGCGGTGGCTAGTGACACGCCCGGCGAGTCGGACCTCGCGTTCGTCGGTCCCGTTCTGACGGGCGTCGGCGATCCGCTCGCTCGTCTCAAAACGTCCGCCGTACGGGGCAATCCCCTTTTCCATCAGCTTGCGGCGTTTCTCCAGTCGCGCTTGTGTTTGGTCGTTGATCGGTTCCATGTCGGGCGCAGGATACCGCCGGGCGAGGGCGCGGGCAACGCAATAATGAACGAAACAAATTATATGGAAGCCGTGGCGAAAATTGGTATTATGGTAAGAGGATGAATGTGATCGCCGCCACATTGCCGACGACGTTGAATTGGTACGATTATGCCGTGGCTACCGCAGTGCTCCTTGGGTTTTACACCGGGCTGCGGGCCGGGTTGACACGGTCGCTATTGCGGACGGTGATGTGGGTGTTGATGACGTTTCTGGCGCTGCTTCTTTACCCGACGATGGGAAATGGGTTGCATGACATCTTCGATGTGGAGGCCGACTCGGCCAACCTGCAGGCGTTCCTGCTTGTGGGGCTGGTGGTGTACATCCCCTGTCATTTCGCCAGCAACGAGATCATGTTCCGCACATCCAAGTACGGCTTACCGGCCTGGCTTGACAATGCGGGCGGCGTGCTGTTCGGGGCCGTGGTGATGGTGGTGGTGATGGCGTGGCTGAGCATCGCGCTGGCGCTCATGCGTAGTCCGCTCTGGCATGAACAGGTCGCACGCAACTCCTGTTTCGGTGCACGCGTGGTGCAACAGTTCCCTTCCGTTGCCGCCATGGCCGAGAAACAACAACAGGAGAGCCTCTGGTTCATGAAACCAATCCCCCGCCGCGAGGAACCCACCGCGGATGGCTACAAGAAACAACGTTGAGAGGCGCTGTGCCCGGCTTCATCTCTGACCACGTCCTCGAACAAGTCCGCGCAGCCAACGACATCGTCGAGGTCATCGGCACGTATTTCCCGCTGAAGCGGCGTGGTGCGAACCTCATCGCGCTCTGCCCGTTCCACAAGGAAAAGACACCAAGCTTCAACGTCCACCCGCAAAAACAAATCTGGCACTGCTTCGGCTGCGGCGCCGGCGGCGATGTGTTCAAGTTCATCATGCAGCACGAGAACCTCCAGTTCACTGATGCCGTGCGACGCCTCGCCGAGCGCGCCGGCATCACGCTGGAGTTCGACGCTGCCGAGGGCGCGCCTAGCCGCGACGAGAAGGATCTGCTCTTCAAGCTCCACGAACAGGCCGCTGCGTTCTTCCACCAACATCTCCTGAAACAACCTGCCGACAGCTCGTCGTTGGCCTACCTGCGCAAACGCCGCATCGGCTTCGACACGGTAAAACGCTGGCAGCTTGGCTACTCACCGGACGCTTGGGATGCGCTGTTGCAGTGGGCGGCGACGAAGAAGTTCTCCGCCGTGATGCTGGAATCGGCGGGACTTGTGTTGAAACGCGACAGCGGCGGATTTTACGACCGGTTCCGCGGACGGTTGATGTTCCCGATCTGCGACGACCAAGGCCGAGTGGTCGCGTTCAGCGGGCGCAGCCTGACCGACGCGAAGGACCAGCCAAAGTACGTGAACTCACCGGAGACGGCCATTTTCCAGAAGGGCAAAATCCTGTTCGGGCTGAACAAGGCCAAGCGCGCCATACTCGACGAGAAAGTCGCCATCGTCTGCGAAGGCCAGCTCGACACCATCACCTGCCATGAGAACGGATTCGCCAACGTCGTCGCACCGCAAGGCACCGCGTTCACCGAGCAGCACGCCCGCATCCTGAAACGACACGCCGACGACGTGATCCTGATGTTCGACGGCGACGAGCCCGGTCAGAACGCTGCCGTCCGCAACGCCGAGCCGCTCTGGGAACTCGGCGCCGGCATCCGCGTCGCCCTGCTGCCCGAAGGGCACGACCCGGACAGTTTCCTCAAGCAACACGGCCCGGAGAAACTGCGCGATCTACTCGACGGCGCATTGGGCTTTTTCGATTTCCTTCTGCAACGGCTCGCGCGCCAACACGACGCCCGCACCGAACGCGGCAAGGTCCAGATCTCCGACCAGATGACACCGTGGCTTTGCCGCATCCGAGACCCGATCCTCCAAGCCACTTTCGCCCAACGCACCGCCTCCCGCCTCGAAGTACGCGAGGAGGTCCTGCGCCGCAAGATGAAAGACTTCGCCCGTCACGGCCCGCGCCCTCACGAAGAACCGCCCGAGCCAGCGAAGGAATCGCCGCACCCCGAAGGTTTGCCGGCTGAAGTGACTCTGCTGCGGTTGGTGTTGACCGACGAACGTCTCCTTGACATGGCGGCAGAACGACTCGCCCGCGAGTGGCTCACCGACAGCCTGGCGGCGTCATTACTGCTACGCGCGTTCGATTTGCATGCGCGCGGCAATTGGAATGGACCGAACTCCTTGTTCCACGAAGCGGACGAGACTGAGAACCGTTTGTTGTCGGCGCTGTTGCTCCAGCCGACTCAGAAAGGCGAACCAATTACCGTAGCGACGGACTGTCTGCTCACACTGGAACTGTGCTGGCTGGAACAGCAACGCCAGCAAATCCATCGACAATTAGCACAGTTGGTTGGCCTCTCGGCAGATGTAATACGATTAGACAGAGAGGATTTTGAACTACAACAGCGGTGTCGGCAAATCCGGCAAGAATTGGCTTAGCCGGGTTGCCCGGTGCGGAAGTGCTGCGGCTACTGAAAGAGGCACTTGACTTGCGACGGAAGTTGGACAATATTTCCGCGCTTTTGCTCGAGAGAACAAAAGCGCGACGGGAATAATTGTCTTCACCTATGGCCAAGAATAAAGACCGCAAGAAAAGTGCACCCAAGTTGGTGCCGCGTCTGAATCAAGAGGAGAAAAACCTCAAGATCAAGGAGTTGATCAAGCTCGCAAAGGAACAGGGCTACCTGACCTATAGCGACATCAATGACGCGTTGCCCGACAAGGTGCTCTCTCCCGACGAGATGGATTCGATCATCATCACACTGCGAGGCATGGACATCGAAATCATTGACGCCTCGGAGGTGGACCGTTTCAAGCGCGAGACCGAGGAGGACAAAGAACCGCCGCCCAAGACCGATTCACGCCTCGACATCCTCGACGACCCCGTCCGCATGTACCTTAAGCAGATGGGTCAGGTCCCCTTGCTCACCCGCGAACAGGAAGTTGAGATTTCTAAGCGCATTGAAACCGCCGAGATGAACGTCAGACTGATCATCAACAACTTCGGCTTCACCGCCAAGGAGCACCTATCCCTAGCTAAACGCCTCCTCAACAGCCGCGAACGTTTCGACCGCGTCATCATTGACAAGAAGATTGACAGCCGCGACCAGTACATGCGCGCCCTGCCCAAGCTCTGCAAGAAAGTTACCACTGCCGATGAGACCACCGATGCCCGTTACACACGCACCATCAAGACCGGCCTGACCCAGCGGGAACGCGCCAAACTCCAGCGCGACCTAAAGAAGGCCGACACCGCCCTCCAGAAGCTATTTGACAAGTTCTATTTCAAACAGAAGGTACTCGAGGAGTTTGTCGAGAAGGCCAACGAAGTCCGCGAAGATTTTGACGGCACCCTATGCGAACTCGATGACCTCCAGAAACAACGTAAGTTTCCCGCCATCACCAGCCAGACTCACAACGTCCAGCGCCGCCTCAAACACCTCGAATTGCTTTCCCGTATGTCCACCGACCAGTTCCTTAAGACTCACGACGAACTGAAAGTCTGGATGCGAAAAGCCGTACAGGCCAAGAGCGAAATGGTTGAAGCTAACCTTCGCCTCGTCATCTCCATTGCCAAGAAATACACAAACCGCGGCCTCAGCTTCCTCGACCTCATCCAAGAAGGCAACATGGGCCTCATGAAAGCAGTCGAGAAATTCGAATACCGTCGCGGCTACAAATTCTCCACTTACGCAACTTGGTGGATACGTCAAGCCATTACCCGTTCCATCGCCGACCAAGCCCGCACCATACGTATCCCTGTCCACATGATCGAGACGATCAATAAACTCATGCGGATCCAGAAAACCCTCATCCAGGAATTCGGCCGCGAGCCGATCCCCGAGGAAGTCGCTGAGGAAATGCAAATGCCCGTGGACCGTGTCCGCGCCGTCCTTAAGATGGCCCAACAACCCATTTCCCTCCAAGCCCCACTCGGCGACAGCGAAGACACCAGCTTCGGCGACCTCATCGAAGACAAGACCGCCGACAATCCCTCTGATATGGCCTCCTACTCGCTATTGAAAGAAAAACTTGGCGAAGTCCTCGACACCCTGACCGACCGCGAACGCAAAGTCCTCCAACTCCGCTTTGGACTTGGCGATGGCTACTGCCGCACGCTCGAGGAAGTCGGCCGCCAATTTCGCGTTACCCGTGAACGCATCCGCCAAATCGAAGCCAAGGCGCTCCGCAAAATGCGCCACCCCACCCGTCAGCGCCAAATCGAAGGGTTCCTCCAGCTTCAATTCTGACTACTGTTTTTCGCTTTCCAACACGCTCGCCTCAACCTATCTTCAATCGCTGATCGAGCGGGCCTGTAGCTCAGTGGTTAGAGCGGAGGACTCATAATCCTTTGGTCGTAGGTTCGAATCCTACCGGGCCCACCACTTCCCCACCCTTGCAATGCAAGGGCTTTTGTAGTTCACCCCCGGCAACGGTGCAAGGCGCGAAATGCGCCGTGATACCAAAAGTGATACCACCACCGTTTTGCCGGGGGCGCGGGCGGTAGCCCGCGCATCATCTTCGGGCGTCACCCGCGCCGCCGTCGCCCTTCGTGCCGGTCACCCCGCCCCGCGCCCCGGCTTGGCCGGTAGGTGTGGACTGGCGCGGCGCTGGCACTCACCAAGCCCCGACATGCCACGTAGTGCCACATTGTGCGACGTGCTGAGAGCGCCGCGCAAGCGGAGAGGCTCAGCATGTGCGAGCGGCGCGCTTGCCCGTCCTTCGGGTAGGCGCGCCAGTGAGCGGACGCACAATGTGTACTACGTGGCAAGCGTAGCGGCCTTTGCGCTGGTCGTGTAGCGGAAAGACCGCGCAGCGGTGTCGGGGCGACTGAAAGCCAGCGACGTGACAGGCCACACCTGCCGGACACGTCTTGCCGGGGCGCATTCCTTACCGGCACGGATCGGGGCGACGGCGGCGCGGGTCTAGCCGGAGTCGTTGCCGTGTCGTTGGCTGGCCGTGGCAATGGTGATCCTCGCAACGCGGCAGCGCGTGCGACAAACTGAGGCGCGGCGCGCCGTCTGCGGCGCGTGCGCGCCAGTAGCGCGGGGCAACCGCGCAAGGGAGCGAGGGAGCGAAGCGACCAATGCGGGGCGGGGGGAGCGCAAAGGGGCGTGGCTACAAGCCCGCCCGTTATGCGCGCTGGTGGGTGGGGCAACAGCGGCGCGTTGCCGAAGCGCGCCAGCGGTGCGACTCGCACCGGTGGCGACGCGGGCGAATTACCTGCCCGCGTTGACGCGGCGCGATAGCGGCGGCGGCGGCACGGCGTTGACGTGTTCGCAATTCCCTGACGGCGTTACCGGAGCGCGGCAGCGGTGTGACGTTGACCGCGCAAGACGGGCGCGAATTGCCGGGGCGCGTTGCCGTTGCCTTGTTCGCGGACGGCGGCGACTTGACTTTTGCGGCATTGTTGGACATGGTGTTGGACATGACAACTATCACTATGCGGGAATTGATGCACAACCCGACCGGCGTGTTGCGGATCGTGGAACACGGCGGCACGGTGCGCTTGACGCGACGCGGGCGGCCAGTGGCACGCTTGGTGCCGGACGTGCCAGCCAAGCCCGGCAAAGTGCAAATGCCGGACTTCGCGGCGCGGGCGCGGGCGTACAGCGGCGGCTTTGTGATGAGTGACGCGGCGGTAAAACGGATGAAAGACGCTGAGGATCGGCGTTTCTCGTGAACGCCTACCCCGATGCCAGTTTCCTTTGCGCCTTGTACGTTCCGCAAGCCAACGCGGACTTGGCCAGCGCGCACGCGGCGACGATGCAAGAGCCAATCCACGCCGCCAGCCTGTTGCGGTTTGAGGCGTGCAACGCGATCCGCGCAGCGGCCTTTCGCAAAGACATGCCCGGTGGCGTGGCAGTGGCGGCACTGGCCGCTTTCGACGCGGACGTTGACGCCGGGCGCGTGGTGATCCCGCCTGTCGAATGGGAACAAGTCCACGCGACGGCAGAGCGCCTGAGCAACACCCACACGGTCCGGCACGGCTACAGCGCGCTTGACGTTGTGCACGTGGCAACCGCGTTGACGCTGGGGGCAAAAGTGTTTCTGACGTTTGACAAGAATCAGCGGCGGCTTGCCGAAGCCGAAGGCTTGAAGGTCAAACCCTGAGCGCCCCGGTTTCCCCTTGTTGCGGCTAATTTCCCCTACTTTCGGTTATTTCCGCCTTCTTCCGCCTTTTCCCGCCTACGGCACACACGGCAAGTAACGCCTGTTCACGGCTATTAACGCCTGTTCACCCCTGTTCAAGGTATTTCAAGGCTGTGCGTTGACGCCTAGCCTTGCCGGTTTGTGGGCTTGGCGGTAGGATGCGCGGCCATGACCGCTGCCGAATTTATCGCCAATTGGCGCAACGTTGAATTGACCGAGCGCGCCGCCGCGCAATCGCATTTCAACGATCTGTGCGGCGTGCTGGGACATCCCCAGCCGATTGACGTGGACAAGACCGGCGACACCTTCACTTTCGAGCGCGGCGCGGCCAAGCACGGCGGCGGCGACGGCTGGGCGGACGTGTGGAAAAAAGATTTCTTCGGCTGGGAGTACAAGGGCAAACACAAAGACCTCGCCGCCGCTTACGACCAGCTTTTGCTTTACCGGGAAGACCTCGAAAATCCGCCGTTGCTGGTCGTGTGCGACATGGACCGGCTGATTGTCCACACCAACTTTACCAACACCAAGCCGCTGACGTTTGAAATTCCGCTGGCCGCACTCGACGCCCCGCGCAACCTCGAAATTCTTCGCGCCGTCTTCCACGATCCCGCCAAGCTCAAACCCGGCGAGCCGAGCCGCGCCATTACTGAGCACGCCGCCGCGCAGCTTGGCGAGCTGGCCGGTATGATGGGCAAGCGCGGCCTTGAACCGCACGCCGTCGCCCACTACCTCATTCGGTTGGTCTTCTGTCTCTTTGCTGAAGACGTGGACTTGCTGCCGCGTGGACTCTTTGCCGAGATTGTCAACAAGGGGCGCAACGATCCGCCGCGTTTTAGTCGCATGGTGGCGCAACTCTTTGGCGCAATGGCCAACGGCGGCGAGTTTGGCGCGGACATCATCAAACATTTTAACGGCAACCTCTTTGCCGATGCGACCGTCCTTGACCTCACCCGCGACGAAATCGAGCGCGTTGCCGGCGCTGCCGCGTTGGAATGGAACACCGTTGACGCCTCAATTTTCGGCACGCTCTTTACCCGTGGCATTGACCCGCAACAGCGTTCCCAGCTTGGCGCGCAGTACACCGGGCGCGCCGACATTGAAACGATTGTTGAACCGGTGATTATGACACCGCTGCGCCGCGAGTGGGCGGACGTGCGCGGCAAGGCGGACGCCTTGCTTGCCACTGACGCCAAGAAAAACCGCGCCGCCGCTGAAAAACTTCTGACCGCCTTCCTTGAACGCCTCAAACGTCTGCGCGTGTTGGACTCTGCGGGCGGCTCCGGTAACTTCCTCTACGTCACGCTGCAAAAAATTCTCGACCTCGAAAAAGAAGTCAACGACTACCTCGGCGCGCACAGTTTTACCCCGTATTTTCCGGGCGTGAATCCGGGACAGCTTTACTTGATCGAAATCAACACCTACGCCCACAGCCTCGCGCAAGTCACCGTGCAAATCGGTTACATTCAATGGCTGCGCGCCCACGGCTACGGCTCACCCAAAGAGCCGATTCTGTTGCAACTCGACAAGAATTTCCTGCAAGCCGACGCTCTTTTCACCGACTGGCCGGACGTGGATTTCATTATCAGCAACCCGCCGTTTCTTGGTTCAGCCTTCCAACGCCGGGAGCTCACGGACGCCTACGTTGACAGGCTGCACGCAAAATTCAGCGACCGCGTGCCAAAGACCGCCGATTACTGTTGCTACTGGTTTGAAAAGGCACGCGAGCTTATCGCGGACGGCAAGTGCCAACGGGCGGGATTGCTGGCAACGCAAGGCATTCGCGGCGGCGCTAACCGGGAAGTCCTCAAACGCATCAAGGCTACCGGTGACATCTTCTTTGCCGTCAGCGACCGGGATTGGATTCTCGACGGCGCAAACGTCCACATTTCCATGATTGGATTCGACAACGGCAGCGACCAGACGCGCACCCTCGACGGCCAGCCGGTGCCGACAATCAACGCCAACTTGACGGCAGCCGGTGACCTCACGCAAGCAATGGCATTACCGGAAAATGCGAACTTCTGTTTCCGCCCCGTCGAGAAAGGCGGCTCTTTTGAAATCAGCAAGGAAACAGCGGCGGACATGCTTCGTAAGCAAAACCCCAACGGAAAGTCCAACGCCGATGTTCTCCGGCGGTGGACGAATGCCGACATGATGCTGAAGAATCCGAAAGAGGTTTGGATTATCGACTTTGCCGGTTTGGAAGATGAAACCGCCGTGGCACAGTTTGAAGCGCCCTTTGAGTATCTGAAAGAGCACGTTCAGCAGGAACGGCAGCAGAACCGGGATGAACGGTTGCGGAAATTCTGGTGGATGCACCGCCGCAGTGGTGAGGATATGCGCGAAGGCGTAAAAGGCTTGTCACGGATGATCTGCACTCCCCGTGTTTCCAAGCACCGGCTTTTTCTTTGGCTGCCTTCGGATTGGTTGCCGGACACTTCAACGTATGTCTTTGCTCGTGACGACGATTACTTTTTCGGCGTCCTGCACTCACGAGCGCATGAGGTTTGGGCGTTGAAACTTGGCACACGGTTGGAGACACGCCCGCGCTACACGCCGACGACCTGCTTTGAAACGTTCCCGTTTCCGTGGCCGCCGCGCACACCGCTGGACGCCTTGACCGTTGAACAGCGCCGACACGTTGACGCTATCGCCGCCGCTGCGAAGGAACTCACCGACCAGCGCAACAACGTCCTCAGCGATCCGAACGGCGACGCCAAAACCCTGACCGCCCTTTACAACAAACTTGCCGCCGGTAAAGCGACGTGGCTGGCCAACGCGCACGCGAAACTTGACGCCGCCGTGTGCGCGGCCTACGGCTGGCCGGTCACCCTGACTGACGACGAAATTCTTGAACGCCTTTTGAAGTTGAACCACGACCGCGCCGCCGGTCAAACCAGCGGAGCGGCGACGAAGCCCGGTTGACGGCACCGGTAATTTGAGCCGCTTTCCCGAAAGAATGCCCGGCATGGTGGGGCGGGAAAGATAGGCGGAAGTCCACACCCACCGCAGCGCGTCAACGCTGGCCGGGCACAAGGAAGGTAGGCACGTGCCGACAAAACCACAAGCCGGGAGTGTTCCCAGCGAGCGCGGGCGCGCACTCGACTGGAAAGACTGGAATTTTGACCGTGTAACCGAGCCGGAGCTTCTGGCGTGTTGCTATTGGGAGTATGCGCGGGAGTCAACTTTCATCCGGGACACGTTGCGGCGGTATCGGGACTGGTGGAAAGCGGGCGGACACACGGACATTCCAGAAGCGGGCGAACTCGACGCGGCATTGTGCCGGATTCAAGAGCCGATCCCGTATCACTCGGAGGTTTTTCTTTGCGGCTGTGCGTTTGATCGTGACCCGGTTACTCAAAGCGACGATCCCGACAAGCCGAATTACAGACACCCGGACGCTCCGCCGATAACCGGAAACTTTCCCGATGCCTGGCAATCTCTCACCGTAGCGGAACGCGCACACCGTTCGCACATCCGCAGCGACCGTGAAGTTATTCCCTTGCGAGCCTTTGACCGCGACGGAAGTTTGTTGACGGCTGAAATGCTCGTTGAACGGGCACAGGGGAGTTTGCGCGATTTTATCGCCATACGTGACAAGCTGCACCGGGACAATCCCGGTGTCGGTGAAGGCACGTTGCGGCGACAAGGCAAGTATCCCGACTACCGGCCTACCGCCTCTGTGTTTTGGGAAGGCGGCGCGGAATGTTTATCAGTGAAAATCGAGTGGGCGGACTTCACCAACGACGAAATTGTTGAAGCGTTTCGCAAGTGGGTAGGACCAAACCGCCCGCCCGATATTCCGAAACCGGACGGGCGCGGGCACAAGCCGAAAGACTTGCGCGCCGATCTCACGCGGTTGGCTGCAATGCGGATTTTGTCACGTTATACCCCGGTGGAAATTATCGGCAACACACGCCGTCCACCACTTGCCGAGTGCGCGCCGATTCACAAGACGAAGCAATTTGCTTCCGACAAGTGGGGTGATCCTACCAAGTGGCGCGACGCCCGCCGCGAAGCGGCAGAGCGGTTTCGTGAAATGTTTCCGTTTCTCCCCACCGACGAAAAACCGCTTTCATGGCGGCGAGAAAGCTGAGGCTGGCAAATGGCGACAGAATCACAAGCCCGGAAAGTCCCCAGCGAGCGCGGGCGCGCACTCGACTGGCGAGAATGGAATTTTGACGGCGTGACGCAAGCGGAGCTTGTGGCGTGCTGTTATTGGGAATATGCGCGGGAGTCCGCTTTCATCCGTGACGCCTTGCGCGACGGTTACGAGTGCGTAAGGCGCGACGTTGAAGCGGGCGACAAAGTTGACCTTGCAAAGCAAACGCGCCCGGACTGGTGCGGCAAACTCGACAAGATTCAGAGCATCGGATATCCGGCTGACGTTTTCGTGAGAGGCTTCTGTTTTGGCCGTGGACGCCGTAGCGATGTCCCGGACGCCCCGCCGATTACCGGCAGCTTTCCCGATCCGTGGCAATCGCTTGCCGATGACGAAAAAAAGGAGCGGGCACGCGGGCCACGCTTCAGGGAACACTTTCGACCTGCGCCGGTAAATCTAGCAGACTGGCGCATGGCTAGGGAGATTGTCCGCCGGGGTGACACCTGGGCGGGTGAACAACTCCGGCAGTGGAAGGAATATGAAAAGCGTTACCTTTACAAGAACGCCGAAGGATATTTGCGAGCAAATCCCGGCGCGCCCGATCTGCCAGACTCGCCAGAAATGCGCCCCGGATTCTTCATTGGCGATGCCGAAACGGTGTTGTTAGAAATCGCGTGGAATGAGTTTACCAACGAATCAATTGCCGACTACTTCCGCAAGGTGTTGCCGAAGTTGCGCCCGCCCACGGCACCGGCACCGGACCGGCGCGGGCATAAGCCGCGCGACGTGCGCGCCGATCTCACGCGCTTGGCAGCAATGCGCCTTCTCTCACGTTACACGCCGGTTGAGATTCTCGGCAACGCCCGCCGTCCAGAGCTTGCCGAGTGCGCGCCGATTCACAAGACGAAGCAATTTGCTTCCGACAAGTGGGGCGATCCTACCAAGTGGCGCGACGCCCGCCGCGAAGTGTTGGAGCGGCTTCACCAACTGTTTCCGTTTCTCCCCGCCGATGAAAAGCCGCTTTCGTGGCGGCGTGAGAAGTAACCCGCGAAACGTTCCGGTGTTTCGCGGGTAGGCCATCAATCGGGCTGGCAATTCATGGCCGCGCCGTGAATTGCGTTGGTGATTAGTGGCCGCGCCGTCATTCCTGCCGAGCTTTCCGCGTCTTATGCGGTTTCGGCGTTTCTCCTATTCTCACGCCCGAAGTGAAACAAAAACCGCAAACGCGGTGCAAAGAATCGAGCGGAGACACCGCCCCGAAAAAATTTTGCCCCGCGTTGCGAAGGAGAAAACGAACATGAGCGACGGGGAGAAGATTCTACTTGAACGGCGACGGCGCGGGCTGGCCGCGTACAAGTTGGCGGCGGCGGCTGGGATTGCCCCCAGCGTGCTGAGCGCCATTGAACACGGCGACCGTGAGGCGACTTACGGGCAAAAGCTGACGCTGGCGCGGGCGCTGGGTGTTGAACCGGAAACCATTTTCGACCGGGTGACACCGTGAGCGCGCCACAGAATGCACCAACGGCAACCGCGCCGGACCGGTTGCTAACTCTCGGCGAGATTCAAACCCTCGCCAGCGTTTCACGCGGCACGGTGTGGCGCTGGCGACAGGAACACGGGTTGCCGGTGATCCGCGTTGCCGGTGTCTGCCGCGTGCGTGAGTCCGTTTTTTGGGAGTGGTTGGCGCGGCACGGCGAAAGCGGGGCGGCGTGAAACACCTGTTGAATCAAAGCGCCGTTCGCCGGTTGGCGTTGGACACGGCCAACGCCCGGCAAGCCCGGATGAATCGCCCGCCGAAATTCTGGCGCGTCTCGCAGTCATTCCTTGCCGACGTGGAAGCGGCGGCGCGTCGGATCGTGTGCGACCGTGCCGCGCATTTCCAGCAACGCGGTAAGACGCTGAGGGGCGGCTTGTGAGTCCGCCCGCCAACGACGGCGGCGACGGCTGGGTTAAGCTGTACCGTCGCCTTTGGGAGAATCCGCTTTCCCGCGATCCCGCGTGGGTGTCGGTGTGGGTGTACCTGTTGACGAAGGCGACGCACAAGCCTTACCGGCTGCGCGTTGCCGGGCGCGAAGTCACCTTGCAGCCCGGTCAACTGTTCACCGGACGCCATGCGATTGCAGAGGCGACGGGCGTTGACGAATCCAAAGTGCGGCGGCTGTTGCGCACGATGCGCAGCGACCAGCAAATTGACCAGCTACGCACCGTCAAAGGTTCAATCGTTACAATCCGAAATTGGCGGCAGTACCAAGCGAGCGGCCAGCTACTTGACCAGCAAGCGGCCAGCGAGCGGCCAGCAAACACGCCAAAAGCGGACAGCGAATTGACCAGCAAGCGCAGCGCGGGAAGCCCTGAAAACACTGGCGCAATCGCCCGCCCTGCCCCGACTGCGGCCAGCAAATTGACCAGCGGCGGCAATCCCGCCCCGCGAAATTCGGCCACAAACAAGAACACAACAACACCCACAAGAACCGGAAGGAAGGCGCGCCCGCCCGTCTCTTTGGGTCGTGACCAGATTTTCAAATGAGCGAGCCTGCCAAGCGATTCACGATCCCCGGACGCGGCGACGTGTCGGAATGGGATTACCAGCAATGGCGGCGGCAGTGCGTGGACAGTTACCAGCGCGCCGACTTCCCTGCCCGGCTCGTGACGTGGGCGGACGGCTGGGGCGCGGGCAAAGTTCAACCTGAAAATGCCGACTGGAAACGGTACTGGCAACACGTCAAAGCCCGGTTGGACGGTGCGGGCGTCACGCTGGCGTTTATCGGTGGACGCGGCACCGGCAAGACGCAACTGGCGACGTGCGCGGGGCGGCATGTGTGCCTACAAGGGCACTCTGCCCGGTATTGGCGGGCGGCGTTTCTCTCTGAAAACATCAAACGCGGCTGGGATGACAAGGCCACTGAATCAGAGCGCAAGACGCTGGCCAGCGTGTTGCGCGTGCGGTTGCTGGTCGTTGACGAAATCGGCGAGCGCAACGAAACGGAATGGGAGCGGCGCAACCTCACCAACATCGTTTGCCAGCGGCATGATGACAGTCTCGACACGATCCTTATCAGCAACCACGATCCCGACGAATTTGCGCCGTGTGTCGGCGACAGCATTGCCGACAGGATTGCCGGTGCCGGTGTGCTGGTGTTCCATTGGCAGAGTTTTCGGCGACGCGGCGAGAATGGACTTGCAAACGGTGGCTAATGGTGCTACCGATACAAACAAAGGAGAAACACACATGACACGAAAGCCACGAAGTCCGCTGGGCACGGTGAACAAATTCAATATCTCACTGTCGCCCGAAACGTTTACGAAGTTGGAAGCCTACTGCGCCAAGAATGAGCGCCCGCGAAGCTGGGTGATCGAAAAGGCGTTGGCGGCGTACATGAAGAAAGAGGCGCGACCATGATTACCGGCAACGAAGGCGAGACGGCGCGCACCGTCGCGCAGCAAACGCCGGAGCGCATCGGGTCCGGTTTGTACCGGCGCGGCGGTACGATCTTTGCCCGCGTCACGATTGACGGTAAGCGGACGTTTCGCAGTACCGGCACGAATGACCCGGCGACGGCGCGGAAAATCTTCAAGGAATGGCGCAACCAACAAGCCTTGAAGTCACACGGAATCGAATTGCCGGTGGCGGCGCTGGCGCGCAACCGTCTGACGGTGGGCGCGGTATTGGACGCCTACGTTGAAGCCGGTTGCCCCACCCCGAAAATGAAGGCGAAAGCGCCGTTGACCTTGCGGCGGGAAGTCGTTTGTATGCGCCCGCTGCGCGGCTTCTTCGGCAACCGGGCGGCGGTGTCGTTGACGCTGGCCGATTGCGACGATTACCGGGAATGGCGGACGGCGGGCGGCTACGTCACTACGTACACGCGCAAAGACGGCGAGACGGTCAACCAGCGCAACAAGGGCGGTGACCGGAGCGTTGACCTTGAATTGATCGTGCTGAGCAACGCCCTACGGCTGGCGAAACGGCGCGGCAGTATCAAAGCGAATCCGCTGGCCGGACGCGAGAGCTACCACGACACAACGAAGATTCGGCATTGCCGGGAAGTCGCCCCGACGCCGGACGGCTTGGCCGCAATCGAGCGTTGGCTGCGGATGCGCGGCAACGACGATCTTGCGGACTTGGCTTGTTTCCTCGCCTTCACCGGGCTGCGCATCGGCGAGGCGCTGGCGATGGATTGGGAAGCGGTGGACTGGCGCGAAGGCGTCTTGCACGTCCAACGCCTGAAACGCGGCTGCAATCCGTTTGTGCCGATGCTGCCGGACTTGGTGCAACTGTTGCGCGGGATGCAGACGCGGGCCCGGAGTCACCTGCTTTTCCCCAGCCCGTTGAACGCGGAACAAAGCCGGGAACAATGCGCCGTTAATCGGCGTTTAACGGCGGCTTGCTTGGCGCTGGGGATCGGGCACGTCACCCCGCACGGGCTGCGCAGCTTCTTCGTCACGCAAGCGCGGCAGAGCGGCCTTACCGACGCGGAGATTGCCGCTTTGATCGGCGACAAGAGCGGCCCGGCAATCATTGCGGCGGTGTATGGCGACGTGCGGCAAGACCACCTGTTAGCGCAAGCCAAGCGGATTCAGTTGCGGGCTACCGGTGGCCGTGCCGTGATACCTTTAGTGATACCACCGTGCCCGCCGGTTATGCCTTGTGCAACCGCGTCCCCTGTTGTACACGAAGCGGCGTAAGAGGCACGATGCCAAAGGATTCAGGCGACATGCTTGCACAAGTGAAAACGTCGTTGAACGCTTCTGCCGCTACTCATAATCCTTTGGTCGTAGGTTCGAATCCTACCGGGCCCACCATCCATCCACTTGTATTTCAATGCTTTCTGCAACATGTATTTCAAAAGGAATTTTGACGAAATGTCCGGCGGGGCCAATACGAGGCACGCAGGTGTCGCCGGGTGGAAATACATTCGCAAAATGCTCCAACATCCGACGTTCTTGCAAAACTTCTTTTAGTGGATGGCGATTGGAGTGGAGATGGCGAGCCGAAGGTGTGAAAACAGTTTTTCCAGAGGCCCTTCGGCTTACTTTTACGATGGGCGACCATGCTCCGCCCTTGGCGTCGGCCCG
>CAIKAP010000115.1 GCA_903825435.1 uncultured Verrucomicrobiota bacterium | reverse complement strand
TGGAAGATCGCGGTCAGTTCATGCATAACTCTGAGACGCTTCCCCTTGCATCCCGTTCAAATCCATCGCCGAAAAAGCCCGCAAAAGCGAGTTTTGCAAGAACGTCACTAGTATACCATTTGTTTTACTCGCCGAAACGTGCCACCTGGCAACGCACCGCCCGCTGAACGCTTGCCGAAAGCGGGTCCTGCCTCTAGTATGCTCCCCAATGTCTCCTGCGGAAGCCATACCGTTGTGCGTTGACCTCGACGGCACGTTGATCAAGACGGACCTGCTCTGGGAGTCCGCCCTCCGTTTGATCACGCGCAATCCGCTCTACTTGTTCGCAATCCTATTCTGGTTCCTCCGTGGTCGCGCCTACTTGAAAAGCGAAATCGCGCGACGCGTCGAGTTGAATCCTGCCGCATTGCCATATCACGATGAGTTTATGCACTTCCTGCGCGAACAACACGCACACGGACGTCGGCTTGTGCTCGCCACAGCCTCGAATTACTCACTCGCAGAATGTGTCGCAACGCATCTCGGATTGTTCGCTGAAGTGATCGCCTCTGATCGCCAGACAAATCTACGCAGCCGGACCAAGGCTGCCCGACTCATCGAGCGGTTCGGGCATCACGGGTTCGACTACGCCGGCAACTCCGGCGCCGATCTGCCCGTCTGGCGCGAGGCCCGCCAAGCGCTCGTCGTCGGCAAAGCCCGACACGATCTTCCCGACGCCCACGTCTTTCCTTGCGAACGACGGCTGCTACATCACCTGCTTCGGTTGCTGCGTCCGCACCAGTGGGCCAAGAATCTCATCATTTTCGTCCCACTGCTGACCGCGCACCAACTGGACCAGTCAACCAACTTGCGCGCGGCGGCGCTGGCATTCGCGGCATTCAGCCTGTGCGCATCGGGCTTGTATGTTCTCAACGACCTACTCGACATCGAAGCCGACCGACATCACGCAAACAAACGGAACCGTCCTTTCGCCAGCGGTGCGCTGCCGATTCCACTTGGGTTTGTCCTCGTGCCGCTGTTGCTGACTGGCGCAGCGGCGTTTGCGGCAGCATTGCCGGGACGATTCGCGTTGGCAATCGCAGCATATCTCGGTCTCACGACCGCGTACAGTTTGTGGATCAAACGCGTGGCGCTGCTAGACGTGTTTTTGCTGGCCGGGCTTTACACAATACGGCTGGTCGGCGGACACGAGGCGACGCGCGTCTCGTACTCGGCTTGGTTGCTGGTATTCTCGATGTTCATTTTTTTGAGCCTGGCGCTGGTCAAAAGGTTTCAGGAACTCCACACTTACAACTCCCACGCCCACGGACGCGGCTATGCGCCTAGCGACCTCGAACTGATCGCTTCGCTCGGGTCCAGCAGCGGCTACCTCTCCGTGCTCGTGCTCGCCCTCTACGTCAACAGCGAACAAGTCCGCGTGCTCTATCATCATCCCTTGCGGCTGCTGTTGATCTGTCCACTGTTCCTGTTTTGGATCAGCCGCGTCTGGCTCCTGGCGCACCGCGGAGGTCTCCACGACGACCCGGTACTGTTCGCTCTGCGTGATCGCATGAGCTACCTTGTCGCCCTGCTCACGCTGCTCATCATCTGGCTGGCCATGCAACCATGAGCAGCTTCTTTCATCAGCGTTTTCACGACACCACTTCCGCGCTCGCCTACTCGCTCGCCACGCCACACGCCGATCGCTCCGACCTTTTACCGCCTTACAACGACCTCACCGCATTTATCCTCCGCCAACACGCCCGCATACCTGATTACCTGCGCACCCCCATGTTACTCGCCACACTGGCCGTTAACGCAAACGGGGTTCACCGGCGCGCGCCAGAGGCCCGCGCACGCGCAATCGCTGCCTGGAAGAATTCCCGTCTCACCTTTACCCGCGACCTCATCCGTTACCACGAGAGCCTCGCAACGCTCGCCCTCTACTCACGCAACGAGCCATCACCCGCGCCGCAACCCGAAAACGTCACCCCCCCGTTGCACGAACAATGGTGCGATATCGCCGTCATCGGCTCCGGCCCCGGCGGCAGCATCACCGCCTGTCTGTTGGCCGAATCGGGCCACAATGTCCTCCTCCTCGAAGAAGGCGGACTCCAACCGCCCGGCTCCTGCGCGCCGTTCACCCGCCAGGAAATGGAACAGAAGTACCGTCACGGCGGCCAGACCATCGCGTTTGGGCCAGACAAAATCTCCTACGTCGAGGGTTGCTGTGCCGGCGGAGGCAGCGAGATCAACAGCGGTCTCTATCATCGTACGCCTCCCGAAATTCTGGAACGCTGGTACAAAGAGTTCGATGTCGCAGCGATCAGCGAGATAGAATTGCAGCCGCATTTCGATGCCATCGAACGCGCTCTGTCCGTCTCGTTCCTAGATCACCCTGCGCCACCCGCTTCGCTCAAGCTCCACGAAGGCGCCCAACGCCTCGGTTGGAAATCACTCGAAGTCCCCCGCTGGTTCCGCAACGGCGAACGCCAATCCATGACCCGGACCTACCTCGCCCGCTTCCTAGAGACCGGCAGCACCCTTCTCTCCCACACCCGCGCCGTTCGCTTGCGCCGCGAGGAACGCAGATGGCTGCTCCACGCCCAACATCCCACGGGCCGCCTCCGTATCCACACACGCTACGTCTTCGTCTGTGGCGGCGCGGTTCAGACGCCAGCGTTGCTCCTTCGCAGTGGCATCAACCGCAACATCGGCCGTTCCCTGCGAATGCATCCAACCGCCAAGATCACCGCGCGCTTTCCCGATGTCGTCAACTACGCCGACATGGGCGTACCCGTCCATCAGGTCAAAGAGTTCGCCCCGCGACTGAGTTTCGGCTGCTCCATCAGCAGCCAGGCGTACCTTGCCCTCGGAGTGCTCGACCACCCTGAACAATTCGCCGCCATCCGCACCGCTTGGCCCCACATGGCCAACTACTACATCATGATCACCGGCGAAGGCCGCGGCGAAGTCCACCTCCTGCCGGGCTTCCAATCGCCGCTCGTCCGCTACCACCTCACCGACAATGACCACCGCGATATTGCCGACGGCCTGAACAAACTCACCGGAGTCCTCACCGCTGCCGGAGCCGTCAGCCTCCACACCAACAGCAACCTGATGACCATTCACCTTTTCAGTTCCTGTCCGATGGGCGAACGAAGATCGTTTTGCGCCACCGATTCTTTCGGCCGCGTACACGGCTGCGAAAACCTCTACATCAACGACGCCAGCCTCCTCTGCACCGCCCCCGGCGTAAACCCGCAGGGCACCATCATGGCCATTGCCCGCCGCAATACCCTCCACTTCCTCGGGAAACTCAAATGAACCAACTCCTCGTCACCGGCTCCGACGGCTGGCTCGGCTCGCGCCTGATGGAAATCCTCGCCCGCGACATGCCCGGCGTTCCCATCCGCACCTTCACCGGCGACCTCCGCAACCGCGAAGATTGCGTCCGCTTCTGCCACGGCGCCAAGGGTGCCCTCCTCTTCCACACCGCCGGCATCATCCATCCCCGCCGCATCTGCGAGTTCTACGAAGTCAACGTCGACGGCGCCATGAACCTCCTCGACGCCGCCGTCGCCACCGGCGTGCAGCGCGCCGTTATCGTCTCCTCCAACTCACCTTGCGGCTGCAACCCACATCCCGATCACCTCTTCGACGAACTCTCGCCGTACCATCCGTACATGAACTACGGCTACTCCAAGATGCTCATGGAAATCGCCGTCCAGAAACGCCAGAGCCGCGGCGACATCGAGACCGTCATCATCCGCGCCCCGTGGTTCTACGGCCCCAACCAGCCGCCGCGCCAGACGCTGTTCTTCGAGATGGTTCGCGACGGCAAAGCCCCTATCGTCGGCACCGGCGACAACCTCCGCTCGATGGCCTATCTCGACAACCTCTGCCACGGCCTTCTGCTCGCGGCCACCACACCGCGCGCCAACGGACAGCTCTACTGGATCGCCGATGAACACCCCTACTCCATGAACGAAATCATGGACACCGTCGAGCGGCTCCTCGAACAGGAGTTTGGCGTCCCGTGCGCCCACAAACGCATCCGCCTTCCCAATCTCGCCAGCGAAGTCGCCTTGCTCATGGACAAAACGCTCCAAGCTGCCGGTCTCTACAATCAGAAAATCCACGTCCTCTCCGAGATGAACAAATCCATCGCCTGCTCCGTTTCCAAAGCCGTGAAGGAACTCGGCTACAAACCCGCCGTCGCCCTCGAAGAAGGCATGCGCCGCTCCTTGCAATGGTGCGCCGACAAAGGTATCACCTTCAAGAAATAGTCCTATGGCAACTCACCTCGTCACCGGCGGCTCAGGATTCCTCGGCAACCTCATCGCGCGCCGCCTCATCGCCCGCGGCGAACGCGTCAAGGTCCTCGACATCTGGGAAGACTCCACCCGCCCCAAGGAGATCGAGTACATTCCCTGCGACATCCTCAACCGCGACGGCGTCGCCCGCGCCTTGCGCGGCGTTGACATCGTCCATCACAACGTCGCCCTCGTTCCCCTCACCAAATCCGGCAAGGATTTCTGGCGCGTCAACGTCGAGGGCAGCCGCATCGCCGCCGAGGAAGCCGTCAAAGCCGGCGTTCAGGCGTTCATCCACATGAGTTCCTCCGCCATTTACGGCGCGCCCAAACAACATCCCATCACCGACGCGACGCCGTTGCAGCCTGTCGAGATTTACGGACGCGCCAAACTCGCTGGCGAACAAGCCGTCCGCGCCATCTGCGAACCCGCCCGCCTGCCGCTCATCGTCATCCGCCCGCGTACCATTCTCGGCGAAGGCCGCCTCGGCATCTTCCAGATCCTCTTCGACTGGATCCGTCAAAACTACAATGTTTTCGTCATCGGCGACGGCAACAATCTTTTCCAGTTCATCCACGCCCACGATCTCATGGACGCCTACATGCTCGCCCTCCAAGCCGCCCAACCCGGCGTCTATAACGTCGGCGCCGACCGCTTTGGCACTGTCCGCGAAGCGTTGGAGAACCTCATCCGCCACGCCCACTCGACCTCGAAGGTCAAATCACTTCCCGCGGGACCGACCATCGTGGCGTTGCGCAGCGCCGACTGGCTCGGCATCAGCCCGCTCGCACCGTGGCATTATCTCACCTACCACAAACCGTTCCACTTCGATGTCTCCAAGCTGCTCGCGATGGGCTGGAAACCCCGCTACTCCAACGACGAGATGTTCCGCGAAAGCTACGACTGGTTCTGCGCCAACTACGACCGCCTCGCCGCCGAGAAAGCTGGCTCGCCCCACCGCCGCCCCGTCCGCGAAGGATTACTCTGGCTGCTCAAGAAATTATGCTGAGAAACGTCCATCTCTGGCTACCCAGCTACCTCCGCCAACGGCGCACTGGAACATTACCGGGACCGACGCACTTGTTCTTCTGCTTCTGCGACCACTTCGAGCCGCTCTGGGGCAAGCCAAGTCGCGACGTTGCCCTGCGCCGTGTCCAACACTGGCTGGAGAACTACCCGCGCATGGCCGACCGGTTCCGCGACGCCGACGGTCGCCCACCGCAACACACATGGTTCTTCCCCGCCGAGGAGTACGCGCCCGAGTATCTCGATCCCCTCGCCCAACTCTGCCGGCGCGGCTATGGCGAAGTCGAAGTCCACCTCCATCACGACAACGACACTGCCGACAATCTCAAATCACAAATCACCAAATTCAAATCCCAGCTTCAGTCATACGGGTTCCTCAGCCAGAACCGGTACGCCTTCATCCACGGCAACTGGTCGCTCGACAACTCCCGCCCCGACGGACGTTGTTGCGGCGTGAACAACGAACTCCAAGTCCTTCGCGAGACCGGCTGCTACGCCGACTTCACGTTACCGAGCGCGCCGAGCGACACCCAGACTCGCAAGATCAACTCCATCTACTACGCCACCGACGACCCGCTCCGCCCCAAGTCCCACGACACCGGCGTGGATGTCCGTGTCGGCGGCTCACCCGTTGGCGATCTGCTCCTCGTACAAGGCCCGCTTGCGCTTGACTGGCACCGCAGAAAATGGGGACTGTTACCGCGCATCGAGAACGCCGACGTTTCCCATCGTCATCCCGCCACCCCCGCGCGCGTCGCCAACTGGATCAGCCAGCGCATCGGCGTCGATGGCAAACCCGATTGGATTTTCATCAAGGTCCACACCCACGGCTGCCAGGAATCGAGTTTCCCCATCCTTTTCGATGGCCACCTCCACGACGCCCTCCAGCAGTTCAACGACGGTCGCCGTTACCTCCTCCACTACGTCACCGCCCGCGAGACATTCAACCTCATCAAAGCCGCCGAAGCCGGCCAGACTGCCGATCCAGACACCTATCGAGACTTTCTTCTTCCTTCCCCACCTATTCGCCCGCAAAACTGCATGAAAAGTCCTCCGGTTTGGCCAGCGCACAGATAGAACCGGGCGAAGACCAGCGTGACTGCTAGAGTAAAGGCCGTCACTGCAGCGGCAACACCTTCGCTAGTGCGGTGCGCAGCGTTGACGTGGTAAACGGCTTGCTCAGAATCGCTCTGACGTGCGGAGGCATTTCGCCCGCGGCTTTCATTATGTCGCCAAACCCGGTCATCAGAATCACCGGTACACCGGACGCGCTCCGGTGGATGGCGACGGCCAGTTGTTCGCCATTCATGTCGGGCATTGCCTTGTCGGTGATGACCACGTCGAAACCTCCATCCGCAAGCCGCGCCAACGCTATCGCACCGGTCGCAACAGCCTCGACGGTGTGACCGTCGCTAGTCAGAAACTCCTCGGTAATGGCGCGCACCAGCGGCGCATCGTCCACCACCAACACGCGCAGCTTCCGCGTCAGGAAATCAGGCGCCACCACCGGCATGGACGCCGTTGTCGCGGCTGGCTGAATGGGCAACCGTATCACGAAAGTCGTGCCGCGCCCCGGTTCGCTCTCAATCTCCATCGTACCGGCGTGCCGGTGCCGATGACTGTGGTGTTCATGTTTTTTTGGTTCCGATCCGGTTCTCAGTTCCCGCCAGCAACCGTTGAATGTTGGACTTGTGTTTGTAAATCGCCAACACGCTGAGGACGACGGTGAAAATGATAAACGTCCGATCGTGCGTAATCAGCCACGTCGCCACCGGCAGCGCCGCCGCCGCCGCAATCGAGGCCAGCGACACGTAACGCGACACTGCGAACACGATGCCCCAGACTGCCAGCACGCACAGCAACGGCATCGTCAGCATCGCCAGCAACGCCCCCGCGCTGGTGGCGATCCCCTTCCCACCTTTGAACTTCAGCCAGCACGTCCAGTTGTGACCTGCCACCACCGCCACACAGCAGACAATCTGCAATACGGTCCTGTCCAGTTGTGGAAAGAATGCCGGCGCGGCAAAGACCGGCACGAAACCTTTTGCCGCATCAATTAACAAAACGGTGATGCCGATGGGTTTACCCAATGCACGCATCACGTTAGTCGCGCCGATGTTGCCGCTGCCGACCGTCCGGATGTCAATCCCGCGCGCCCAACACCAGATAAACCCCGTCGGAATCGAGCCGAGGAAGTAGGACGCCACCACGCAGATTATCCAGTTTGCTGCTGTCATTGACGCGACTGTAGCCGAAGCAGGGCGACAGCATCAAGCGCGTTTCCGAAGCTGCCACGCGCAAGCGCGCAACTCCGTGTTCCGGTATTGTTCCGCCTACGCTAAAGCTCGGCGGACAAGTCCGGCGACGGCTGGCCTTCGCCAAAGCTACGACGAGTTAAACGGAAATCACAGAATCAAGAGCTGACCTTGTTTACCGTTTACCGACCTTGTCGCAGATGCTGCCCTCGGACGTATTGGCAGTCTCGAAGTCGATGCTCGTGAAGTTCATCCCCCTTCCTGCGATTCGGCTTCGACGCGGCTTTTTGAACTTGCCTCAACGATTGCTTTTAATATGGGTTCAAGTTGCTCCCATATCTTTTCTACCGCGTTCTCACTTTCTAGCGTCTCTGGCGAGACCCAACCCAAGGTTGATTCCTCTTGGCAACGCTTCGTATTCTTACAACTGTCAGAGAAAGCAACGCGAACCGCCTTTGGCCAAGCATCCCAGACACCGAAACACAACGGAGAGCGTTCCTGTTTCCAAAATGGGATCCACATTCCGAACCAGAAGATTTCCTGGCCTTGGTCGTTTGTGATATAGAAGCCGTACTCGTCCTCTGGACACAGTATTCTTGGGAAAGACTGTCTAGGGGCGTAGGTACTACACTTCTCGCGGACTCTATCAATTAACTTGCCCAGCTTCGCTAGGGCTATAACGTTTTCAGGGAATTCTTTTGTGAACAGCATACGCACCTCTTTCGGTTCGAAAATAATCGGGATCGCCCTGTACCAAGACTCCAGCAACCTGTGAAACTCACCAAAAACTGGACTCAGGTCTTGCAGGTTGTTCTTCACAATGATGTCGAGAACATTTTCCCAATACACGGGCAGGGGGGTTTTGATGCTGCCGTCTTTGGGGGCAGCTTTGAGTCGGTTCAAAAGTTCTGGCTCATGAACCCACCCGGTGGGAACCAAAAAGACGAGCCACCGCTCTGGCCTCTTGTCATTTCGAAGGGCGTCGAGGTAACCGGTTGGTTGATGGCCGGTTAGCCCACATCCTTTTTCGACCTTCACCTCGACAAACGCGAAGACTTCATCACTATCGATCACAAGGTCGGGCCGTCCGGAACCGTCGAGGTGGTATTGCGTATCGATAGCGCCATACTCAATCTTACCGGCGCACTGTTCCGAGAAGAGAAGTGAAAGCAATGGGCGTCGAAAGGCAGCAAACCGCATCAGATTACAGAGCAACTCTGTCGCCGAGTTCTCATCTCTGACAAGTTTGTAGAATATATTTTGTTCGCGCGCCATGGCTACTTACCTCTGCGAGCTTTCTCATTGCAATTCCCGTCGTAGGTGACAATCCACGGATCGCCACCTGCGACGAAATCAGAATTACAACTGCATCCAGCTATGGCCCGAACCTTTTGGACATGCAGCCCAAGCCGGTTTCTGTTCTGATTTCAACTGGAGGAAACATTTAGGGCATTGCCAATTAGTTGAACCAACATTGCCCAAATCAATCCAACTATGACCTGAGCCTTTGGGACATGGAGCCCAAGCTGGTTTACTATTCTCTTGAATAATCGTTGCACACTTTTGACAGAGCCAGTTCTTCATGCGTTTTCCTCAGTGACCCAAATTGTTTACTGACGAGTACGTTGGGTCGTTCGTACTGATCATGTGGCTGACGGGGCGCTCCAATCGTTGTCGCGGGTCAGGCGACGGTGACATCGGGGCTGAAGGGGCCTTCGTAGGCGTTCACGCCCCGGACTTTCACAAGGTCGCCGGTCGCCAGTCCTTCCAACAGGATTTCCGTCGCGGGGCCTTTGGTGCGGGCGAACAGTTTGAAGCCGACGGTGCCGGCGGGTTGGCGGTGAACTTGGTAGCGGTCGGAACGGGCCGCGCCGGGCCAAGAGAATTTGTGTTTGCCGGCGCTGAGCGGCTCCAAGGTCGCCACCGTGACGGCGTCGGGCGACTTGACGGCGGCGGGAGCTTCGAAGCCGAACGCGGTCCAGCGCGGGTCGAGCGGGTCGAGTTTCTGTTCCAACTCGGCGTAGAGGCCGTGGAGCCGTCGCTCGAGCGCGGCCTCGGCGAGGTCGCGGTAGTTCAATGAGGTGGTGGCACCGGCGTCCGCCGGTTCGACGCCAATCGGGCCGAGATCCGGGTTGGCGTTGGTCAGGGCGAAGTTCAGCGCGGCGAGCAACTCTCCGGCGCGGGCGGCGGTGTAGTTGTAGCGCGGGTCGGCCACGGCCAACGCGGGGTGCGCGGTCAGATAGGTTTGCTGGGTGCGCAGCATCGGCATGAGTTTGTCTTCGCCGTTGGGAATGGCGAGGCTGTTTTCGTTCCAACCGGCTTCGGCCCAGGCGGCGGAACATTTTTTGCCGAGAGTCGGGGTGAGGCAGTTCTTGGCGCCGGTCAGCCAGCTCTTGGTGTTGTCGCGGGCGATGGTCATTTGCCGGGTGGCGACACGGCATTTAGCGTTGGCGGTCTCGAACCCGCGCCGGGAACTGCTGTAGGCGTCGGCATCCGGCCAGATGTCGTCGTGCCGGTTGGCGGCGAGGGGGATGGTGTCTTGGTGCTGCGTGGCGCCGTCGGCGGCGTTGAAGCCCAAGGTTTCTTTTTTGTCTGGGTCTCGTGGCAGTTGCATGTGGTGTGCTCCTTTGTGTTGATGGGTTAAATCGGGCGGGTCGGTGATGTACGACGGCAGGCGCAGGCCATATCGCAGGCCCGGCATACCCCACCGCAGTCGTTTGTCTCCCCATTTGGGGAATTCTGGTCCCGCCATCGTAACCTCCGTGTTTTCAGGGCATTGGAAGCGCGCAAACGCAGTTTTTCTGTCATTTTCTCCGTTCTCGCGCCTGCAAACGGAGAAACGGACGCCCAAACACCGTTTTCGTCCGCGCAAACCAAGAAACGGGAGCCAAAACAAGGTTGTCGCGCCTGCATACGGAAGAACGGAAGCCAACAATGCGTTCGCGCGCGTGTAAACGGAAAAACCGGAGACGGGATTGTCTTGGCGCGCCGGGAAACAGAGAAACGGGAGCCGGAAATCCGTTGGCGCGGGCGCAAAGGGAAAATGGGAAACGAAAACGTCATCGGGGCCTGCGCAGGCCGGGTATCAACGACATTCATTTGTTGCTCAATTCTCATCCCGCGATTCCAAATGCAACACGAACAACGCCGGGCAGAATGTTGAATCAGCGTTTCGTTGTCAACGCAATTCGAGAGCGAAGGCGCCACGCCAGCCATATCCCTGCAACGGCGCTGATCAGCGCGCAGGCCGCCACGAACCAGTCGCCGTGTCGCACGTAGAACGTCAGCACGCGCTCGCGCGGCAACGGCACCGTGCAGACCAGCAGTCCTTCCTGGTGCGGAGGCAACCGCCGGTCCGATTGGATGTGACCGAACTCGTCCACGACGCAGGTGACGCCGTTGTTCGTGCAGCGTACCAGCGCACGGCGCGTCTCGACGGCGCGGAAAATCGCGTTGGCCAAGTGATGCTCGGCCGCGGGCGATTCCCGCAGCCACGCGTCGTTGGTCAGGTTCACCATGAAATCCACGCCACGCAACACGAACCGCCGGTACAGGTCCGGCAACGTGTCCTCGAAACAGATCACCGGACCGAACCGGACATCGCCCCACTGGAACACCGTGTAGTTACTCCCACGCTCGAAGCTGCCGTCAATCGGCGTCAGGTATTTCAGCACCGGCAGAATCTTCCGCAACGGCACGTACTCACCGAACGCGACGAGATGAATCTTGTGGTACAGCCCGATGATCCGTCCATCGGGTTGCACCAGCGCGGCGGCGTTGAACCAGTCCGACCCCGACACATCCATCGTGCCGACCAGCAACGGCGCGTTGGCCGTCGCAGCCATGTTCGTGACAAGGTTGTACGATTCCAGATCGTACCGCAATACGCCCGGCGTGCCGGTTTCGGGCCAGATGACCATGTCGGGCTTCAGCGCGGCGGCCTTCTCCGTCAACGCGCGGTAGCGTTCCATGATCATCGGCTTCTCGCCGGGGTTGAACTTCACCTGCTGCGGAATATTCCCCTGCACCAGCGCCACGCGCAGCCCGCTCACCGGGCCGGTGTCGCGCTGGAGCACTTTCAACCCGTGCATGAACGCCCCGCACAACAACAGCACCGCCACATACAACTCCCAACTCAGCCGTCGTTCCACCGGCTGCTGGAGAAACCGGCGCAGCGTGGAGTAGATGGCGAAGTTGGCGAAACAGACAAGCGCGGACACACCGTACACACCGGTGACCTCGGCGATCTGGATCAACGGCAACGTCTGATGCTGGCTCACGCCGAGACCGTTCCAGCCAAAGCCGCCGAACGGCGTCTTGCCGCGCACCCACTCCAGCGTCACCCACCACGCCGTGCCGACAACGGCGACGAGCAGATTCCTCCAAACCGAATCGCGGCTGCGCAACAAACCAAAGATCGCTCCCGCGAACCCGAAATAGAGCGCGAGAAATCCGATGAGCGCAACGGTGCCCGCGACGGTCACGTGAATGATCCACCAGACCGTCAACCCGAAGAAGACCAGCCCCGCGAGCCAGCCGCGTCGGAACGCCTCGACCGTCGTGCCGTGATGCACCGCGAACAACAGCGGCACCAGCGCGATCCACGCGCACTCCGCGGCGTTGAACGGCGGATACGCCAGCGCCAGCAGCACTCCCGAAACCACCGGCAGCAGCCAGGCGTACAACGCCAGCTTTAGACGTTCTTGCCGCAACATTGTTTGAACTTCTTGCCGCTGCCGCACGGGCACGGCTCGTTGCGGCCGACTTTCGGCACCTCGCGCCGCACCGGCGTCGCCGCGGCTTGAATTGCCTCTTCGACAACGTCGCCGCCATGTTCCGGTTTTGTTCCGGCCGCCTGACCCTGCTGGTAGGCACTGCCGCTGCTGAGTTCAGGCCCGCTGAGTTGCATCGGCAGGGCGCGGAGAAAGTTCTCAAACGCAGCGAGCGAGCTGGCGGAACGGAAGACGTTGGATGCGATCTCGTCTTTTACGTTGAGCATCATCTCATCGAACATCGAGAACGCCTCGGCCTTGTACTCGACAAGCGGATCGCGCTGGCCGTAGCTGCGCAGGCCGATGCCGTGGCGGAGCTGGTCCATGTTGTAGAGATGCTCCTGCCAGAGCCGGTCGAGCGCGTTGAGCACGATCAACCGCTCGATGGCCTTCAGGGTCTCGATGTCTTCGTTGGCCGCCTTTGCTTCGTAGGCGCGATGAACTTTGTCGAGGACGATCTGCTTGAGTTCGTCGGTGGTCTTGTTCGCAAGCTGGTCTTCGTGCAGGCCAATCGGGAACGCGTGGTTGCCCCAGCGCAGCAGCCCCTTGAGATCCCATTCGTCCGGCTGGCCTTCGGGACACGCGGAGCCGACGTGGTTCTCGGTGACTTCCTCGATGATGTCGAAGATGGCCTCGCGCGGGTTTTCGCCGCGGATGATGTCGTTGCGGAAGCCGTAGAGGACTTCGCGCTGCTTGTTCATCACGTCGTCGTACTGGAGCGTGTGTTTGCGAATGGAGAAGTTGTGTTCCTCGACCCGGCGCTGCGCGGTTTCGATGGAGCGGTTCAGGAGCGGATGCTGCAACTCCTCGCCCTCCTTCATGCCGAGCTTCTCCATGATGGTGGCGATCTTGCCGCTGGCAAACAACCGCATCAGGTCGTCTTCAAGCGACACGTAGAACCGCGAACCGCCGGGATCGCCCTGGCGCGCGCAACGGCCACGCAACTGCCGGTCAATGCGCCGGGCCTCGTGGCGTTCGGTGCCGATGACGTGCAGGCCGCCGACGCCCGACACGCCCTCGCCGAGTTTGATGTCGGTGCCGCGGCCCGCCATGTTGGTGGCGATGGTGACGCCGCCGCGCTGGCCGGCGCGTGCGACGATCTCGGCTTCCTGCTGGTGGAATTTCGCATTGAGGACGCTGTGGGGGACGCCCTTGCGCTGGAGCATCCGCGAGAGCACTTCGCTGGACTCGACGCTGACGGTACCGACGAGCATCGGCTGGCCCTTGGCGTGACGCTCGATGATCTCGTCAATGATCGCGTTAAACTTCTCGCGGCGCGTCTTGTACACGCGGTCGTTCTCGTCCTTGCGGACGCACGGACGATTGGTCGGGATGACGATGACGCCGAGTTTGTAGATGTTCTGAAACTCGGTCGCCTCCGTCTCCGCCGTGCCCGTCATGCCGGCGAGCTTCTTGTAGAGGCGGAAATAATTCTGGATCGTGATCGTCGCGAGCGTCTGCGTCTCGCGCTCGATGACAACGCCTTCCTTCGCCTCGACCGCCGCGTGCAACCCGTCGCTCCAACGCCGCCCCGGCATGAGACGGCCGGTGAACTCGTCCACGATCATCACTTTGCCGTCCTGAACGACATACTCGACGTCTTTCTCGAAGAGGCAGTAGGCGCGGAGGAGTTGGGCGATGTTGTGGATCTTCTCGCTGCGCTCGTCGAACTGCTGCTGGATTACCTGTTTGTGTTTCTCCTTGTCGGCATCGGAGGCGCCCTGCGCGTCGATCTCCTGCAACGCCGTCACAAGGTCCGGAATGACGAACGCGTCGGGGTCTTGCGGGTTCAGGTATTTGCGTCCCTTCTCGGTCAGGTCGCTGTCGTGCTGTTTCTCGTCAATCGAGAAGAAGAGTTCCTCCTTCATCGCGATCTGTTCTTTCTTCGAGTTGTCGGCCAGCATCTTCAACTCGGCTTCGTCAACGATCCGTCGGGTCTCCGGCTCCTCAAGCATCTTCATCAACTGCTTGTTCTTCGGCATCCCCATCTTCACCTGATAGAGAAGCCGTCCTGCCTCGCCGACGGGATCGGCGTCCTTGTCTTCTTTCTTGTCGTTCTTCTTTTCGAGAAGCTCCTTGGCTTCGCTGACGAGACGGTTGCACAACATCGTCTGCGCCCGGAACAACTCCGCCACCTGCGGCTTGTACTTGTCGAACTGGTGCGTCGAGACGGTGGACGGACCGCTGATGATCAACGGTGTGCGCGCCTCGTCAATCAGGATCGAGTCCACTTCGTCCACGATGGCGTAGAAATGTCCGCGCTGCACCTGCGTTTCCACGCTGGTGGCCATGCCGTTGTCGCGGAGATAATCGAACCCGAACTCGGCGTTCGTGCCATACGTGATGTCGCAAGCGTACTGCGCCCGCCGAACGTCCGGTCGCTGGTCATGCTGAATGCAGCCGAAGGTCAAGCCGAGCAGCTTGTAGATTTCGCCCATCCATTCCGAATCGCGCGCCGCGAGGTAATCGTTGACCGTGACGAGGTGGACGTTGCCCGCGAGCGCGTTCAGGTAGAGCGGCATCGTCGCGACCAGCGTTTTGCCTTCGCCCGTGGCCATTTCCGCAATCTTGCCCGAGTGCAACACCATGCCACCGATCAACTGCACGTCGAACGGCACCATGTCCCACTTATACGGACGACCACGTACCATCCACTCGCGCCCGCAAAGCTTCCGACAAGCATTCTTTACCGCCGCAAACCCTTCCGGCAGGATGTCGTCAAGCGTCGCGCCCTTCGCCAATCGCTCGCGGAACTCCGCCGTCTTCGCACCAAGCTGTTCGTCGGTCAACGATTGGTACTGCTTCTCGAACTCGTTGATGATCTCGACCACCGGCCAGAGACGCTTCACTTCGCGCTGGTTCTTGCTGCCAACAATCTTCTTTAAAATCCAACCAACCATAAAATCAGCTTCCCGGTTTCACAACCGGTTTTCCTTCCTTGCATAACGGACACACAGCAGGTTCAAAAGTTTCAATCTGTAGTTTCAACAAACTCACCAGCGGCACACCGAAGTTCGCCTTGCCGCCGGAACGATCCACGACCGTACCGACCGCGACCACTTCGCCGCCGCGCGTCTTGATGATGTCAATCGTCTCCTGCACGCGGCCACCGCGCGTCACCACGTCTTCGACAACAAGGAACTTCTCGCCCTTGCCGACGGTGAAGTTTCGGCGGAGTTCCAAGGCACCCGCCGCGTTCTTCTCCGCAAAAATGTGTTTCAGGCCGAGCGCGCGTCCGATTTCGTGCCCGACAAACAACCCGCCCATCGCCGGCGAGATCACGGTGTCGGCTTTCGGCAGTTTCGCCGCCAACGCGGCGCAGAGCTTCTCGGCGTGACGCGGATACTGGAGCACTAGCGCACACTGGAAATATTGCCGGCTGTGCAGGCCGGAGCGCAGCAGGAAATGGCCGCTCAGCAACGCCTGCGTCTCGCGGAAGATTTGGAGGACCTCGGTGTCCGTCATGCGCCCACCACGAATTTCGGATTCGATTTCGCCGCCTGCTCGACTTCGCGGCGCTTCGCCTCGAAACCTCTCCGTCCCATCAACGCGTAGGTGTTGACCTTGCCAAGCTCGACGCCGGGCTGGTCGAAGGCGTTGACGTTGTAGAGTTCACCGGCGTAGGCTGTCTGCATCTCCAACAGATACAGCAGCGCGCCGACGGTGCGTTCGTCCACCTTCTTCACGCGGATGGCGCAGTTCGGCTTGCCAGATTGCGTCAGCGCCAACTCGGTCGCCTTACCCTCGGCGTTGAGCAGTTCGTTCATCGTGTGGCCGCCGAGATATTTCACCGCCTCGTACTCGGGGAACGCGTGCGGAATCTCGCAGCGCGTCGCGAACTCATCCACGGTCAGGAACGTTACGACCTTGTCGAACGGTCCCTCAATGTAAAGCTGCATCACCGAGTGCTGATCCGTCGCGCCGACGGCCTTCTCCGGCGTCTGTCCGCAATGCACGATCTTGCCCGCGCGGTCCATGCGCTTGCCAAGACTCTCCGCCCAGAGTTGGCGGAACCAGTCGGCCACGTCGCGCAGCGCGTGCGAGTACGACATCATCACCTGGACGTTCTTGCCCTTGGCCTTGTCCATCAGGTAATGCAACGCCGCGCCCGTCAACGCCGGGTTCTCCCAGAGCTTGCCGCTGCGTTTGCAGAGCACGTCCATCTCTGCCGCGCCTTCCAGCAGCTTGTGAATGTCAATGCCCGTCACCGCCGCGCTGAGCAACCCGACCGCGCTCATCACCGACCAACGCCCGCCGACATCCGGCGGAATCGGCAGCGACTTGTAGCCGTACTTCTTCACGATCTCGCGCAGCTCGCCCTTTTCGGGATCGGTCGTGATAACGATCTGGTTCACGGCCTTCTCCGGGCCGAGCTTGCGGACAAGCGCGTCGCGAAACACAAGGAACTCACTCATCGTCTCCGCCGTGCCGCCGCTCTTGGTGATCACGTTGAACACGGTGGATTCGAGGTCGAGAGCGTCCAGCAGCCCGTTGATCCGGTCCGGGTCAACGTTGTCCGGCACAAACAGGCGCGGCCCGCGCCGGGGCGGACGGAGCAGTTCGTTGTAACAGGAATGGTTCAGAGCCGACTGCAACGCGATGTTGCCCAGCGCCGAACCGCCGATGCCGACCACCACAAAATTCTCGCAACGCTCCGCGATCTCGCTGGCGAGCACATCAATCTCGTTGGCAAGTTTCGTATTGAACGGCAGCTTACGAAAGCCGGGCGGCGTCTTCTCGACAGCATTCCAAGCCGCCTCGATTTTTGACGCCAGATTCTTCAGTTCCACGTCAGTGATCCCGTGATCGCCCACACGTTCCGCCATCAAATTATTAAAGTCATAACGAAGGTTCAGCATGACAATACTCCTTCCAAGTGCGCAGACTTATCGCAGATTCAGCCCGCAGCGACAACAGCTTTTTCAACTCCGCCCGCCGGAACAAGCCGAGTCTGACGGAGCCGAACCGAGCGGAGCGAGATGCAGCTCCCGAAGGGGAGCCGAAGGCCGAGCCGACGAAGGAACGAGTGCAACACTACCGGAACATAACGCAAGCTTGCAATCTTACCATCTCACCGCTCGTCAGACTAAGCTTGTCGCAATTTGGCGGCAATGCTGAGCTGTAGCGTTTCCGGCAATCGCGCGAGTTCCTTTTTGTCGGTGCGTTTGAGGATGACCACGGAGGACAATCCGGGCGTCAAGCCGGGGTTGCCGGTTTCTCGTATATGTACTCCGCAGCTTTCAAGACGGTATCGTAAAGGCCGATGTCTTCGCCGTCATGTTTGTTGATGCCGGTATAGTTCAAACTGTCATCTTCATACCGCTTGAATTTATAGACCGCGTCATTACTGTCCCAACGTTTGAGTGGGACGGTGGCAGAATAGGCTGACAGACATGGGGATCAAGAACAAAGCAGGTTTTATCGATTTGAAGTTGGCATCGCGCCGTCGTGCGGGTTCCGTGGCAGCGTTGAAGTTTCCGAGCAGCGTCTTGAACACGCCATCAACGCCGTAATCTTTGGCCGCGAGGCCGAGCATCTGGAGGATTTGAGTCGGAACAGCAGTCAGCGGCCAAACATTCGTGGCATCGTGCTTTCGTTGGGTCGCCAAATACGCTTCTGCGAAGACCTCGAAGGCATCGCCGCGCGACTTTTCATCCGGCATCGCTGCGATGCGCATTTCCAATTCCGAAAAGGTCGTCACGCCAGTAAATAGATTTTGACGGACAAACGATGCTGTTTTTGGATGTTGGGCCTTTGGCATGGGGGGAGTTAGTTTGTGACGTGGCAAGCGGACGCAGGGTTGTCGGTGTTGGAGAGGAAGGTGTTTATGATGCCGATGATGGAGGCGCGGGACTTCTTTTCCTTGCCGTAGAAGGTGCGGGTCTGGAGGAAGCGATCCTGCGCAACGGTGCGGTTGGGATAGGTTTTCTTCAGGTAGTCGAACGTCTCGCAGTGGCAAGCCGCGATATTGTCTTCCAGATTATCGATCCCGTAGATGGAGGACACGGCCAGCATGGCATTCCGCTCTTAATCCAACTGACTTTTGCCGTACCGCACTGCCACGACACGCAGTTTCCGCTCCAGAATTTCCGTCAGAAAATTTCCGCCGCCGCAAGCCGGCTCCAGAAATCGTGACTCGATCCGTTCCGTTTCCTGTTTCACCAAATCGAACATGGCCACGACTTCCCGCTTGGCAGTTAAAACCTCGCCATGGTCGGTGACTCTTTTTCGTGAAACAATCTGCTTTTCTGGTTTTGTCAAACTCATAGCTGCAATCGTTACGGCCATCGGTGGCGAATATGCCAGCGCGAGCCGGCAGGAGCAAGCCTGCCGTTACAGCCTGCCGTTCCGGCTACAGCCGCATCGAGTTCAGTTCATCCACGCTGACGGTTTGTTTTCGGCGGAACAGCAACAACACCACAATCTTGCCGGTTTTTCCGTTGCAATGACGGCATTGTCTCCGCATATATTGCTCCCACGCATGAGCACCGAGATACCCAAGGCATACGAACCGAAAACCGTCGAGGATAAGTGGTACGCCGAGTGGCTGGCCAAAGGCTATTTTACCGCCAACCCGGCTTCCACCAAGCCCGCCTACTCCATCGTCATCCCGCCGCCGAACGTCACCGGCGTCCTGACGATGGGACATGTGCTCAACAATTCACTCCAGGATATTCTCGCGCGACGGAAACGGATGCAGGGCTACGAAGTGCTCTGGCTCCCCGGTACCGACCACGCGGGCATCGCGACGCAGACGGTCGTCGAGAAGACGTTGCGCAAACAGGGCGCGATGAAACATCGCGACGATCTTGGCCGCGAAAAGTTGCTCGCGAAGATTTGGGAGTGGAAGGAGAAACACGGCGGCATCATCATCCAGCAGTTGAAGAAGCTCGGTTGCTCGTGCGATTGGTCGCGCGAACGGTTCACGATGGATGAAGGTTACTCGCGGGCGGTGCTCCGTGTTTTCGTTGACCTTTACAAGAAGGGTCACATTTATCGAGGCAAACGGATGGTGAACTGGGATCCTGCGGGGCGCACGGCGCTCTCCGACGAGGAAGTCATCATGACGCCAACAAAGGGGCACCTCTGGCATTTCAAATATCCGCTCGCTGATAATTCCGGTTTCATCGTCGTCGCGACGACGCGACCGGAGACGATGCTCGGCGACGAAGCGGTCGCGGTAAATCCGAACGACGAGCGTTACCGTCATTTGGTCGGGCGCAAGCTGACGTTGCCATTGCGCAACAAACAGATTCCGATTATCGCCGACGAAGCGGTTGATCCGAAGTTCGGCACCGGCTGCGTGAAGGTGACGCCGTCGCACGATCTCGCCGATTACGAGATGGCGTTGCGTCATAAGCTGCCGTTCCCGGTTGTCATCGCGCCCGACGGCACGATGACGGACGAGGCTGGTGAGGATTTTTCTGGACTCGACCGGTTCGAGTGTCGCGAGGCGGTTGTCGAGCAGATGCAGCAGCAGGGATTGGTCGTCAAGGTCGAGGACTACGAACACAACGTCGGCTACAGCGAGCGCACGAACGTCCCCATTGAGCCGTACTTGAGCGAGCAATGGTTCTTGAAATATCCGCAAGTCCCCCGCTCCACCGCCGCTGTCGAGAACGGCGACATCAAATTCTATCCGGAGCGTTGGACGAAGACTTACACGCATTGGATGAACGGCATCCGCGACTGGTGCATCAGCCGCCAGCTCTGGTGGGGCCACCGGATTCCGGTGTGGTATCGCGGCGAAGAAATTTATTGCGGCATTGAAACGCCGAGCGGCGACGGTTGGACGCAAGACCCCGACGTACTCGATACGTGGTTCAGTTCGTGGCTCTGGCCGTTCGCGACGATGGACGAGGCGACGTTGAAGAAGTTTTATCCGACGACGGATTTGGTGACGGGACCGGATATTATTTTCTTCTGGGTCGCCCGCATGATCATGGCCGGGTACGAATACCGCGACGAGAAACCGTTCGGCAACGTTTACTTCACCGGCATCATCCGCGACGCGCAAGGCCGCAAGATGTCGAAGTCGCTCGGCAACTCGCCCGACCCGCTCGATCTCATCGCGAAGTACGGCGCGGACGGATTGCGGTTCGGATTGATGCTCATCGCGCCGCAAGGTCAGGACATTTTGTTCGACGAGAAACGTTGCGAAGTCGGTCGTAATTTCATGAACAAACTCTGGAACGCCGCGCGGTTCATCCAGATGCAGCGCTCCACGAATCCGTCGTCGCGCCCGCTCAACGCGCACGACCGCCGCATCCTCCACGAGATGAACGAGGCGATCAGCACAGTCAGCACCGCGCTCGACGAATACAAGTTCAGCGAAGCGGCGAAGGAGCTTTACGATTTCGTTTGGGGCGATTTCTGCGACTGGTATATCGAGGCGAGCAAACTCGCGCCGAACATCGCGGTGCTCGACGAAGTCTTCAACGTCATCCTTCGCCTGCTCCATCCGTTTGCGCCGTTCATCACCGAGGAACTCTGGCGCGGCGACGGCAGCATCCAATTCGCCCCGTGGCCGGTCGCCAAACCCGCGGACATGACGCTCGTACCGGAAACCGAGGCGCTCTACGCGGTCGTCACGGTCGGGCGACAACTCCGCAGCGACAACAGCGTTGATCCGAAAAAGAAAGTCCAGTTCGTCATCAAGCCGAGCAAACACGCCGACTTTTTCCGCGCCGAGACCGCTTTCCTAACCGGCATCCTCAACGCCGAAACCGTCACGATAAACGAACAGTACACGCCGACCGGCCTGACGCCGAGCCTCGTCGCTGCCGCCGCGACCGTGTTCATGGTCGGCGCGGTTGACCCGGCCGCCGAGCGCGAGAAACTGACAAAACAACTCGCCGAAACCGAAAAACAAATCACCGCCACCGAAGCGAAACTCGCGAACGAGAATTTTGTGCAGCGCGCCGCGCCGATTGCGGTACAGCGGGAACGCGACAAGCTGGCGATGTTGCGCGAGCAACGCGAGAAGATTCAGGCGTTACTTGTCAAACTTGTTTAAGTAATCGCTGATCGGGTCGCGACGAATCACGTTCAGTTCCTGCATCGCGTCGAGCAGTTTCAACTGCCGCCAGACGGCAGCGCGATCGGGCGGCGTGTGGACGCGCTCGATCTGATCCACGTACTCGCTGATCTTGCGGGCTTGGTCGTCGGCGGTGGTGTGAGCGCGACGGGCGCGTGTCGTTTCGTGCTGAAACCGTCTGACCTGGTCCGTCGAGAGACATTCGAGCGCCGCGATGTAATGGTCAATGGCGTCGCGGTACAACGGATGAGCCGTGCCGCGCAATGCGGCCAGTTGGGCGAGCTTGTCGCGCACCAGCGGCACCAGCCACTCTTTCCGCGTGTAGCGGCCCAAATCCACGAACGCGACGGGCGCCTCGGCAATGGCGTCAGGCAGACGTATCTGGAGTTTGCTCGGTAGGATCGCGGTGAGTTGGCGGGCGGTTTCCGCCGCGGTGCGGTCTTCGGCCAGAATCGCGGTAGCGCGATCGGCCAGCAGCAGGCTCCACCATTTCTCGCGGGCTGCGTCGTCGCGAAACTGCCAATGGTAAATCTCGGCAAACGTCTCCGACCCGCGCATCAACTGACACAGTTTCTCCGTGCCTTTCGGCAGCGACAGCAACCCCTCGACCAGCACCCACGCGTGCGCCTGGAACCGCAGCCGTTCGCCCGGTTCCACCGGCACGGCGGCGACGCCTACCAATTCCTCGACGGTAAGCGGACGGCCGCTGTTGACACAGCGCCGCAGGACTGGCAACTGGCGTTCGGCATCGCCTGCGATGGATTGCGCGAGGCCTTCGCTCAGCCACGGCAGAACGCGCGTGATCGCAAACGGCGGACTGCGCGGGAACTCGCGAGCGCGGTTGGCGTACTCGCCGCACAACGCCTCCACCAGCGCGCTCACCACTTGCGAGCGGTCCAGATTCGGTGGAATGCGAAGCTGGATTTGGAACTTCAGGTGCATGTCACTGCGTAACACATCCTGCCACACGACGGGCGCGGCAGTGGCAGTCACGGGGCATTCGGTAAGTACCAGCACGATCGGGTCGCGCCATTTGTCGGGAAGATCAAGTTGCCGAAGCCATTCGCGCTTGACCTGAGAGGCGAGCACGCACAAGACCGAAGACGACACCGGGTCCGGTGCATGTGCCGTGAATTGCCCGGCGCTGCTGGCGACCAGGCGCGGAGCCGTGTTAGTCTGGCCCGGAGTGTTTACGGTGAGCGCGACACCCAGCACCAGCAGCACCATGACCCGCAAACGACTCTGTTGGCGCGTAGTCATGGCAGCCCAACGTCGTCAGCGCGGCTGATAGTACACAATAGCGCGGTCGGCGCGGATCTCGATTTGGCTCAACTGCGAAAGGACTTCTTTCTCCGCTGTCAGACGGCGGAACACCTCGCCGAACGCGCGCTCATGGAAGCCGAGGGTCTCGACCATCCCGAGCGGCCAGTTCAGTTTTCCCACACTCCCGCCTTTCACTTCAAACTTGAACCCGCCGTCCTGAATCTTTGGCGCGCCGCTGTAGCTGAAGCACACCTTTTTCTCCAGCGCACCGCCGAGCCGCATGGTGGCTAGGATGCTCATATCCACAGAAACGGGGGTAAACTTGATCCATATTTGCTCCGGCACGAAACCCCATTTCATGTCCTTCTTCTCGATCTTCAAAGATGGCAGGACCGCATTCACCTTCGCATCCACTTCCGCTGAGGAAAACTCCAAAAATCCGGCTTTCTTTCCACCGGCCAATTTCTCCAGCGCCATCCATTTCTTATCGACAACGGCCGTATCCACTTCGCTCGGCTTGCCCGGTGACGGAACGACCTGCAACATCAAGTACACCATGTACAAAATCACCAACAAGACCATCAACTCTACCCCGCGAAGGAACAACTTCCCCAACGTGCTCTTTCCCTTCCGCTTCAGAGACTTGCCGCCACGGCTCACCGGCTTGATCGAATCCAAGTCCAATTTCTGCCCACATCGATGGCAAAAAATCCTTCCCAGTTCATTGTCGTAACCGCATTTTTGGCAAGGCAACATATCAGTCCTTCGCTCCATTTTTCTTCGTTTCCGACGACTTTGTTGCCGATGGTTTCGTTTCCGTCGACTTGGACGGGGTGCTGCCGCCGGAATCGTTCTTCGCTGACTCCTTATACCCGGATTTCCGATAATCCGTGATATAGAACCCCGACCCCTTGAACAACAACCCACCACCCATTCCCAACAGCCGTTTCACTCGCCCCTTGCACGACGGGCACGTCTTCTTCGGCGACTCCGTGATCCGCTGAAATAGCTCGTACCGGTGATGACACTTCTGGCATTCATACTCGTAGGTTGGCATGACGTTGCGACAGCTTAGTGCAGAATCCCGCTCCCGCAAGGCAAAAACTATATCGTGTTGATGTCAATCTCGTACGCCTCTAACAACTGACCTCTGCCCACTGTCGTTGTAGCGTGCGCTCTCCGAGCGCATCCTCTCCGCCATCGGCTAGGGACAGCTGACCCTACAAGGGCGGCACTTTCCAAATGCGCCCCGCCATCGCCAAAAATCCGCCGCGAGACAAAAACTTTGCTTGCGAAAAAGCTCTGTCGTTCCTAGCATCCCCCGCCATGAGCAAGACCACCCGCTTCAACCTCGACCAGTACTTCACACGTGTCAGCTCCCGCGTCAACGTCGCGCTCGATAAACTCATCCCCGACGACACAGTTGAGCCACCCACCATCCACAAAGCGATGCGCTACTCCCTGTTTGCCGGCGGTAAACGTATCCGACCCGTCCTCACCCTTGCCGCCTGCGACGCCGTCAACGGCAAATCCGCCAACGCCATGCCGTTGGCCTGCGCCGTCGAATGTATCCACACCTACTCCCTCATCCACGACGACCTCCCATGTATGGACGACGACGATCTCCGACGGGGTAAACCAACCAATCATAAAATTTTCGGCGAAGGCATCGCCGTCCTTGCCGGCGACGCCCTCCTCACGCAAGCTTTCGAGCTTATCGCGCTCGCCAAGCCACCGTGCCGTTACACTATCGCCACCATGGTTCAGGAACTTGCCTTCGCCTCCGGCAGCCTCCGCCTCATTGCCGGGCAGGTTCAGGATTTGGAAAACGAAAGCCGACGGGCCACTCTCGATGAAGTCCGCACGACACACATGAACAAGACCGCCGCGTTGCTCACTGCCGCCCTCCGTCTCGGTGCCATGGCGGGCAACGCAACCGCGCCGCAACTCGGCCGCCTCACCAAGTACGGCCAGGACATCGGCCTCGCATTCCAAATTATTGATGATGTGCTCGACGCCACCAGTAGCAAGGAAGTGATGGGCAAGAGCGTCCACGCCGACCAGAAGAACCGGAAATCCACGTATGCCTCCGTCCTCGGCGTCGAGAAATCCCGTGCGCTCGCCGCCAGCCTCATCGCCGACGCCCATAGACAACTCGCCATCTTCGGCAACCGTGCCACCCCACTCCACGTCATCGCCGACTTCTTCCTCACCCGAAAACACTAAACTGCGCCGAGAATTGCTCTCGCCGCTCGCTCACTCGCTCCCGGCCCGCCGAGCGTCGAAATAACCGACGCCAAGTCGCGTTGCATCGTCGCGCGTTTGTTTTTGTCCTCGATCAACTCTTTCGTTGCCGCCGCGATGCGAGCCGGAGTCGCGTCGTGCTGTATGAACTCCGGCACGATTGCGCGACCCGCAATCACGTTCGGCATACCGAGCCATTTCACCTTCACCAACGCGCGACCAACCAAATACGTCAGCCAGTTCACCTTGTAGACAACGATCATCGGGCAACCGCAGAACGCGCACTCCATCGTCGCCGTCCCCGCTCGCCGTGATCGCCAACGTCGCCTGCCGCATCCAGTCCCGCGCCCTACCGACTTCCACCTTCACCCGCGGATGCCCCGCATCCTCGCCGCCGTGCGCCCGTTGGGCGCAGATCAACTGCTGCGGCAACCACACCGCAATGATCCATTTGGGCCAGCCACGCTGCTGCCGTCGTTTCGTACGCCAGCGGTAGTAGCGCGAACAGTGTCCGGCCTCAAAGACGGTGCTGTCCACCGCCACGACACGCTGGTGATTGCGGTGCGGGTTGTAGGGCGGCAAGCTCAACGCCAACAGGCGCACCAGTAGGCGTTCGGTGATCTTGTGATGGCCGAAGATGGCGACCGCACCATCGCCGAACGATTGCAGCAGGCGAAAGTCAAAGTCCCTGTCACTTGGGAAGTCGTGAAAACGTTTAAACTGAGACGTTCTTGCAAAACTCGCTTTTGCGGGCTTTTTCGGCGATGGATTTGAACGGGATGCAAGGGGAAGCGTCTCAGAGTTATGCATGAACTGACCGCGATCTTCCACCATCTTCA
>CAIKAP010000114.1 GCA_903825435.1 uncultured Verrucomicrobiota bacterium | reverse complement strand
TCGGTGCCAACAGCGCCCTCACATTGAGCGGTGGCGTCCGCAGCGACAGTAACGTCGTGTCCGCCACCGGTGCTGGCACACTCACCGTGAACGGCGGCGGCGGCACGCTGACGCTTTCCGGTAGCAGTGATAACCTCAATTTGTGGTTGAATGTGACAACCGGTACCGTTGTCCTGGCCAAGACCAGCTCGAGCAGCGTGCATGCGGTCGCTGGCATCGGAAGTGTCAGCGCCGGTGCGACACTGCGACTCGGTGGATCGGGCATTAACCAGATTGTCGATGGTGCCGGCAGCCCCGGTGTTTTCGGCGTCTTCAACATGAACGGCACGTTTGATTTCAACGGCCAGAGCGCAGTCTTTGACCGACTCAGTGGCACCGGAGTTGTCTGGAACACGGCAGCCGCCACTAATAGCTTGATAGCTCTAGGCGGAGCTAATGGCAGCAGTACCTTCGGCGGGCAGATCAATGACGGCCCCAGCGGCGGCAAGATGTCGCTGGAAAAGGACGGCTCTGGCACCCTGACCCTAACTGGCAGAAACACCTACAGCAGCGACACCACCATCAACTCCGGCACACTGACCATTGGCGGCACGGGCGTGTTGGGGAACGGCTCCTATGACGGAAGCATTGTCAACTACGGTGTCCTCCAGTACTCCAGCAGTGCGACCCAGACATTGAACGGCGCCATTAACGACTACGGTGCTGGTGGCACATTGATTAAGGATGGGCCTGGCTATCTCATTCTCACTGGCAGCAACGACTACTACGGCTCCACGACAGTCAGCGGCGGCACACTTGCCGTCAACGGCTGGATCCTCAACAGCAGCGATCTCACAGTTGGCAGCGGCGGCACGCTTGCAGGCACGGGTACCATCAGCACGAGCGTTACCATCAACGGCGGCGGACTCAGGCCCGGTAACGGTCCGAACGACATCGGCAAGCTTACCGTTGACAATCTGACGCTGGCCAACAATCCTCGACTTTATTTCGATCTCAGCGCTACGAACCTGACTGACACCGTCATCGTCAACGGCGACCTTATTCTCACCGGAATGACCACGAATTGGTTTGTTTTCAGCGCCACGAATACCCTCACCGCCGGTGCGTACACGCTTTTCCATATCGGCGGCAGCGTTGTTGACCTCGGCGGCAATACAAACTTCACGAATATTGCGGGTCAACCCAATGCGACCGGTTATCTCTGGCTGGATCAGGGGAATAACAACCTTGATCTCCTCATCGTCATTCCCGAGCCAGGCACCGGCGCACTGGTCGTTGGCGGTCTCGCGCTCATGTTTCTGTTGCGGCGTCGCCGCCGGTAAGACGGAGTAGAACCGAGACATTAGGGCGACTTCGCGTGGTCAACAACTCGTCTAACCTTGTCCCTGAAGCGCTGCCAACCGCTTTTAGTTGACTCGACTCACAGGTTCAACTTTTTCGCCTTCGGCGACCTCAAATAGTCAAACCGTTTGTCGTTGGCGGGCTTGCAATTATGCTTCTATTTCGGCGTCGGCAACGGCAGGCTGCAGAGTCGTAACCGCGATCAGGTTTTGCGTGGCGGCAGCGTGATGGCGTGACCTTCGGCCTCACGTTTTAGCTCAGGCTGGCGCGTGGCGTAGCGATTCAACAACTGTCGGAGTAGGAGGTTCTCTTCTCGCAACCGGTGCATCTGGTATTCGAGGTCGGCCTTCACGGCGTCGACGGAAGTGGCGGGAGCGATGGGGGCAGTGGTTTGGGCGATAAGCTGACGATTGAGAGTGGCGATCTGGCGGCGGGCATCGGTTAGTTGCATGGCGAGATGGTCCTTCTCCTTCTCCAGTCGGTCGGTCACTTCGGTGCGCGGCGCGGAGGAGGTGATACGGAACACCACGCCGCGGTTTCCGTCGGCTGTGCCGGCGGCATGTTTGGCGGAGGCCAGTTGGAGCGCGAGGTCGCGGTTCTGTTCCTTCAGCGTCGAGAGATCGTCGTTGATTTTGTGAACGCGGGTGGCGTTGGCGTGGGCGTCGGTCGCGAGTTGCTTGCGCAGCTTCTCCATTTGGCGGGAGGCGGTGGACAACTGGGCGGCGAGGTCGCGGTTCTGTTGCTGCAATTCCTCGTCGATGACGGAAACGGTCGCGTGTTTCGTGTAAACGACGCCTTTGTTGGTGCCGGAGGCTGAAACGCTCACGTGGCTCTCGGCAGCGGCGAGGCGCGTAGCGAGGTCCTGGCGTTCGCGGCGGAGCGCGTCAATCTGGCTGGCGCTGCCGGTGCGGGTGCGTTCGGTCTCGGCGCGAGAGGCGGTCAGTTCGTTGCGGAGAGCCTGCAACTCGGCGGCGGCAGCAGCGGTGCCGGTGCTGAGGCGCTTGGCGTCGGTGAGTTGGACGGCGAGTGTCTCGTTTTCTTTCTTGATCTGATCGAGCTGGGTGGCGCTCTGTTTGCTGGCGCGGTCGGAAGCAGCGCGGACGCGTTCGGCCTCGGCGCGGGTGTCGAGCAGTTCGGTGCGCAACTTCTGGAGGTCGCCCGAGCCGGTGGCGACGAGGCGTTTGGCCTCGGTCAACTGGTCGCGGAGCGAGGCGCTGTTCTTCTGGAGGTCGTCAACCTGCGCGGTGAGCATGGCGGCGCGGTCTGCCTCGGTGCGGGCCTTGGCGAGCTGCGCGGTGAGTTGATCGTTCTGTTTCTTCAACTCGTCGGCCTTGGCGGTTGCCTTGGCAATCTCGGCCTGCAGTTTGTCCTGGTCTTCGAGTTTGCGGCTACGGTCGGCGACCTGTTTCTGGAGGTCGGCGAGTTTCTGGTTCATGTCCGCAAGGCGCGTGGCCAACTCGGCGTCCTTCTTGTTCAACTCGGACTGGGCGTTCAGTTGGGCGGCCTTGGAACGTTCGACTTCGGTGCGGGCCTGCGCGAGTTCGGCGCGGAGCTTGTCCAGTTCCGCCTTGCTGGGGTTGGGTGTCGGTGTGGTCTTCTTCGCGTCTTCCAGTTGGCGTTTCAACGCATCGATCTGCTTCAACGCGTCGGCGAGGTCGGTGCGGAGTTGCTGGGTCTCGACGGCTTCTGCGGCGCCTTGGGTGCGTTTCGGCGGCGCGACGAACGTGGCGGAAAGCCCCGGTGCGGTGGGAGTGAGGTTTGGTTTGATGGCGTCAATCTGTTCGCTGCAATAATCGAGGCGGAACTGGACGAGGTGCGGGTTCCAAGTGGCGGCTTTGGCCTTGATGTCGAGGAGGATGTTCTGCGCGGCGCTGAACTTGGTGTAGGCGGTTTTCCAGTCCGATTTACCTTTTGCGGCATCGCCCTCCTGGACGAGGAGGAATGCGTCCACGTATTGCGCGCCGGGATCGTCAGCGGCAGGAAGGACCGATGCGGTGAGCAGCAACAACAAACCGAGAACGAAAATGCGTTTCATGGGCGCTGCTTGTACCCGAAAAGGCGCTGCTTGGCAATCCTGACAACTGTGCTACCGTTGCGCCCGTGAACCGCAAACCCGAACTGGTCGCCCCCGCCGGCAACATGGAGTGTGCGCGCGCCGCCGTCGCCAACGGCGCGGATGCGGTCTATTTCGGCCTGCCGCGGTTCAACGCACGGATGCGCGCCGATAACTTCACAGCGGCACAGTTGCCGGAGCTGGTGCGGTTCCTTCACGAACGCCGCTGCCGCGCTATCGCCGTGCTGAACATTCTGATTTTCCCCAACGAACTGGCCGACGCGGAACGCGAACTGATCGCACTCGACGCGGCGGGTGTTGACGCCGTGATGGTGCAGGACCTCGGTATCGCCGCATTGGCGCAACGGCTCGGCTTGCGGATGGAAATCCACGCTTCGACCCAGATGACCGTCACCACGCCCGAAGCCGTGAAGTTCATTTCAAAGCTCGGTATCAAGCGCGTCGTCCTCGCCCGCGAGCTGTCGTTGAAGGAACTGGCGAAGTTCGACCCGAAGGCGATGGAACTGGAGGTGTTCGTCCACGGCGCGCTCTGCGTGGCATACTCCGGCCAATGCCTGACCAGCGAGGCGCTCGGACAGCGCAGCGCCAACCGCGGCGAATGCGCCGCCGCCTGCCGGTTGCCGTACGATCTGATCGTGGACGGCGTACCGAAAGACCTCGGCGAGTGCCGGTATTTGTTGTCGCCGCAAGACCTAGCTGCCGCGCGCGATGTTCCGGATTTGTTCCGGCTGGGAATTGCTGCATTCAAGATCGAGGGGCGCCTGAAATCGCCGGAGTATGTGGCTGCGACGACGCAGGTTTACCGGAAGGCGATTGACGGCGCGCCGGTCACGCCGTCGGATTGGTACAAGCTGGAGATGGCGTTCTCGCGCGGTTTCTACACAGGCTGGCTTCACGGGGTGAACCATCAGGAGTTGGTCAAAGGCCGGTTCGGGACGAAACGCGGGCCGTTGGTCGGCGAGGTTCGCAACGTGTCATATGATCACGTCGAGGTGGAGATGCGCTCGCCGCTGTTGCCGGGTGACGGCGTCCTGTTCGAGGGCGAGAAAGAGCAGGGTGGCCGTATCTGGGAAGTGCGAGGTGCGAGTCTGTATTTCGAGCGCGGCAAAATGGATTTTCACGCGATGAAGCCCGGTGATCGCGTCTGGAAGACCAGCGACCCGAAATTGGAGAAGGAACTCCGTCGGACATTTGCCGGTGAGATTTCGCGTCCGAAACAGCCGCTCGATGTGCGCGTGACTGGTAAGGTGGGCGAACCGCTGGCACTCGAAGCCCGCGGCGTGGCGGTGCGCTCGACGATGCCCTTGCAGGCAGCGCAGAAACGTCCGCTGACGACGGAGTCGTTGCGCGAACAACTCGGCCGGCTCGGCGACACGGATTTTGCGCTCGGCGAACTGCGGAACGAACTGGTTGGCGAAGTGATTGTGCCGGTGAGCGAGTTGAACCGGCTCCGTCGCGAGTTGATCGAGAAACTTCCCGTGGCGCAAACGGTTCAGCGGGTAGCGGTGCAGTCGGTCTTGGCGCCGGTGGCGCGTCCGCAGGGCAAGGCGCGCGACGCGAAGTTGGTCGCGCTCTGTCGGACGATGGAACAACTTGCGGCGGCGTTGGAGGTTGGTTGCACGACGGTGTACGCGGACTTCGAGGATGTCCGTCGTTACGCCGACGCGGTGACGTTGGCGCGCAGCCGGGCGGAGATATTCCTGGCGACACCGAGGGTGTTGAAGCCGGGCGAACAAGGTTTGCTGAAGACGGTCTCGCAAGGTGACGGCGTTTTAATTCGCAATCTCGGTAGCGTGGACTGGCCGGTGCGGAGGGTGGGGGACTACTCGCTGAACGTGGCGAATGCGTTGACGGCGGAGCTGTTGATACAGTCGGGATTGGAGCGGGTGACGGTGTCGTACGACTTGAACGCCGATCAGGTGCTCGGCTTGTTGAAGAGCGCGCCGCCGGAATGGTTTGAGGTGGTGATTCACCAGCACCTGCCGATGTTTCACATGGAGCACTGCCTGTTCGCGGCGTTCCTCAGCGGTGGAACGGACGCGACGAACTGCGGGCGTCCGTGCGACCGTCACAAGGTCGAGTTGCTCGACCGGGTCGGTGCGCGCCATCCGGTGAAGGCGGATGTGGGTTGCCGCAACACGGTCTTCCACGCCAAGGCGCAGAGCGGCGCGGCTTACGTGCCGGCATTTCGCGAGGCGGGGGCGAGCGTGTTCCGCGTGGAGTTGCTTGATGAAGATCGCGCGCAGGCACAAGAGACGCTGGAGTGTTACCGCGATTTGATTGCGGGACGATTAACCGGCGCGGAACTGGCGCGACGGTTGAAGGTGGTCAACCAACTCGGCGTGACGAGCGGGACGTTGACAGTGCTCGGTTAGTAGAACGGGCGGTAACCGCCGATTCATGCAGATGGACGCGGATGATTCCGCCATATTTCTCTCCGCTTGCTCCCTGCCGCATCGTTCGCTACACTCCGCACTCGTAAGGAGACCGACTGAGAAACAAGAAGCAATAACTGAAAACTAAATTCGCGTAGCTTCGGCTGCTGTCCACATCGAAACTGACAATTTCACTTCAAGGACGGCGTTGAAGGCGCGCCCGCAAGGGCGTGCCTGAAAACGTTCCTTGAAAGGCATGTCAGTGCCTGATGTGGGGCGTGAGTAAGACACGCCCCTTCGCTTTTTTCAGGCACAAGCATCCCTTCAAGGAAGCCATCCCGACAGGGCTGAATCGCACGCAAGCGAGCAGCCTATGTCTGGAACAATCCATGATGTTCTTTCGTATTTCCGCGAAGAGGCGTTTCACAGCCGCGATCTCGGCGACAAGTTTGAGCGACTGATTGCCGGGTATCTCACACGCGAACCGAAGTACGCCGACCTGTTCGGAGGCAAGGTCTGGCTTTGGACGGAGTGGCCGCACCATAACAAGATGCCGGATACCGGCATTGACCTTGTGGCCGAGGAAACCGCGACCGGTGATGTGTGGGCGATTCAATGCAAGTTCTGGCAGCCGGACTCTTACGTTCCAAAAGCTGACATTGATTCCTTCCTCGCGACCTCCAGCAAGCATCCGTTCAAGAAGCGCCTCATCGTTTCGACGACCGACAAATGGACATCGAACGCCGAGGATACAATCCGCAATCAGCAGATACCCGTTGTCCGCATGGGTATCAGCGATCTGGTCGAAAGCGCCATTGATTGGTCGGACTTCAAGTTGTCGCGTCCCGCCGATCTTAAATTGCGCGACAAGAAGAAGCTCCGCAAACATCAAGAGGCGGCGCTGAACGATGTTCTGGGCGGCTTGAAGCAAGCCGACCGGGGTAAGCTCATCATGGCTTGCGGCACGGGCAAAACATTCACCGCACTGAAAATCGCCGAGAAACTTGCGCCCGATGCCGGCACCGTATTGTTTCTCGTGCCGTCCATTTCCTTGATTTCGCAATCCTTGACGGAATGGTGCAACGAAGCCGAGCGACCGCTCAGCCCCTTTGCGGTTTGCTCCGACCCGAAAGTTGGCCGCAACGACGAAGAAGACATTTCCACTTCCGATCTCGCCTATCCCGCACACACCAACGCCCGTTTGCTTGCACAGCAGGTCAAACAGAAGCGAACAATCGACAAGAAACACGTCACCGTCATCTTCTCGACGTATCAATCCATTGCCGTCATTTCCGAAGCGCAGAAGAAGTTTGGATTGCCGGAATTCGACATTGTGACCCGAACGATTGGGCGCGCGAACACGACGACCCGCAATACGTCCTGAATCTGCTCAAGCGCATTATCACCGTCAGCCTCGAAACGATGAAGATCGTGAAAGGATTGCCATCTCTGAAAGAGCAGGCTAACGGGTAACCAGTGTCGAGACTTGTTGCTCCAGTACTACAAGCTGGATACGTTGGCGATGGTGATGTTGTGGTTCCACTGGTCGCAACGAAACGCCTGAGAATTGTCCCATTGCAAGGGCGTGGCTAGTGCTCGCAGCAGCCACGCGAGTGGATGTCGTGCTTTTCTTCGCAGCAGCCTTTGGAATGGTCGCCGCAGCAGTCGTGACCGCAGACGGCAATCTCGTCCTCGGTGGCGTTGCGCATCTCGGTAATCTCGACGTCGAACGTGAGGTCCACGTCCGCCAGCGGATGGTTGGCGTCGAGCGTGACATGGGAGTCGGTGATCTTGGTGACGGTCAACGGCATCGGGCTTGCCTGCGAACGGAACTTGTCGCCGACCTTGATGTCCTGCGCGGGGAGTCGATCCCTGGTGATTTCGAAAACCAAGGCGGGATTGCGGACGCCGTAGGCGTGTTCGGCTTTCACGTTGACGCGTTTCTTGTCGCCGACGTTGAATTTGGCAAGCTCGGTTTCGAGGCCGAGGATGATCTGTCCTTGACCTTCAATGAACGTCAACGGGTCGCGACCGCTGGAAGAGTCGAGTGTCTCGCCCTTTGGGCCGGTCAATGTGTAGTGAAATGAAATAACTCGTGTATTCATAATTGTATTATCTTTTTATTGAAAGAACGGACGGAACATAAGCACATTTCCGTCGTCTGTCCAGTGGTGGGAATTATGGTTGCACGGAGGCAGGCGGCGGCGTAGCATTCGCACCCACGCATGAACAAGACCAAAAAAGACACCGTGACCGCACCGAAAGACGCAGCCACCAAGGCTACTGGCGCCAAGGGTTGGCTCGGCTACCGACCTGAGTTGAAAGTGCTCGATTGCACCATCCGCGACGGCGGTTTGATGAACGACCACCGGTTTACCGACGAGTTTGTTTGCGCTGTCTATCAAGCCGACGTTGCAGCTGGTGTGGATTACATGGAGATCGGCTACAAGGCGTCGAAGAAGGCGTTTCGCCGTGCCGATCACGGTGTTTGGAGGTTTTCCGACGAGGAAGACATCCGACGGATTGTTGGCGATAAGAAGGGAGCGACAAAAATCTCCGTTATGGCCGATGCCGAGCGTACCGATTACAAGGAAGACATCCCGCCGAAGAAAGACAGCTTCGTGGACATGATCCGCGTTGCGACCTACATCCACCAGATTCCGACCGCACTCGACATGATCAAAGACGCCCATGACAAGGGCTACGAGACCACTATCAACATCATGGCCGTCACCACCGTGCCGGATGTTGAGTTGAACAGTGCGCTGGAAGTGCTCGCCAATTCCGAAGTCGGCACCATGTATGTTGTGGATAGTTTCGGCAACATGTACAGCGAACAGATCCAACACCTCGTGAAGAAGTTCCTCCACTACTGCAAGCCTGCTGGTAAGGAAGTCGGCATCCACACCCACAACAACCTTCAGTTGGCCTTCAGTAACACCACAGAAGCCATTATTCTCGGCTGCAATCTTGTTGACGCCAGTATCAGCGGCCTCGGCCGCGGCGCCGGCAACTGCCCGATGGAGCTTGCCCTCAGTTTCCTCCACAACCCGAAGTTCAAGATTCGTCCCATTCTCCAGTGTATGCAGCAAACCGTCGAGCCGTTGCGCAAGGATGTACGGTGGGGTTTCGCAATTCCCTACATGATCACCGGTTGTCTCAACCGTCATCCCAAAGCCGCTATGGACTTCATGGAAAGCAACGACTACCAAGACATCGTCGAGTTCTACGACCAAGTAGTCGAAGACCAGTAACACCATGCGACCGGAGCAGTGGCAAGCGTTCAAACGCATTGCGAAACGTCAGAGCACGCGGCCGGTCCCGATGGCGTTAATCGTGGACAGCCCGTGGATGACGGGGTATCTCGGCATCAGACACCTTGATTACTACTTCGATACGGAAGTCTGGTTTGAGTCCAACCTGAAGATCATGAGGGAGTTCCCGGAAACGATCTTTTTTCCCTCATGGTGGGCTGAGTGCGGTATGGCTGCAGAGCCGTCGGCGCTCGGTGTCCGTATTCGCTTCTGGAAAAACCAGACACCCGGCGAGGAACGCATCCCGTTCCACCTCGACGACCTCGATCAACTCTCCCAGCCCGACCCACACACCGACGGTTTCATGCCGTTGATCCTCCACCGCTACGAGAAGATGAAGCAACGTATCTTTGATGCCGGTTACACCATCCCGGTCGTTGCCGCGCGTGGGCCATTGTGTACAGCGTCGTTTTTTCGCGGCGTTACGAACCTGATGATGGATGTCGTTGAGTCCCCCGATCGCGTGGCGAAATTACTCGATATCACCACAACTCTCACGATTGATTGGATCAAGGCGCAAACTGAAATTATCGGCCCGAGCGTGGAGGGCTTCCTTCTGCTCGACGATATCGTCGGTTTTCTGAGCCACGAACACTACGAGGAGTTCGCGCATCCGTACCTCAAGCGCATCTGCGACGTTTTTCCCGCCGATTGGGTGAAGGTTTATCACAACGACGCCAACGTCTCCGCCTGTCTCGATCTTCTTCCCGACGCCGGCTTCGACGTTCTGAACTGGGGTAAACAACTTTCCGCCGCCGAAGCCGCACGACGCGTCGGTGGCCGAATGTGTCTCATGGGCAACGTCAACCCGCTAGAAATCGGCGTTCGCGGCACGCCCGACGAAGTTGCTGCCGCCACGCGTGAAGTCCTGCAAAACGCCGGCACACATCCGCTCATTCTCTCCGTCGGTGGTGGTGTCAGTATGGGCATGCCCACGGCCAACATCCGTGCTATGATTACCGCCCTTACCGAATTCAATCGTCAAGGGAAGCAGAAGTGCCCCCGCCTCTCTTGGTGGTGATGTTTTTCGGCCTGAAGGACGTGCAGGAACGCAGCCGTAAGTATCCTCGACGCCATATTGGGTAGATATGCGACGGACGCGGTGAAGACTGGTGAGGACCTGCTCAAAGTCAAAGTCGTTAACCCTCTGGATCAACCGACGGATCGGATTGAGTTGCGGTAAGAAGTGAGATTGGGTAACTTCCGCCGACATGTTTGTAATCTTCAACTAACAGGAGGGTGTGATGAAACGATTCGTTATTGTGACGTGTTTAGCCGGGGTTGTTCTCGCGTGCGGATGCAAGACGCCGACGATGCAGTTTGGTGCGCAGGTGCAGTTGCTGGTGGCGTTGCCGGATTACTGCAACACGCCGGACGGGATGGCGTTGTTGCCGGACAACAGCATCATTCTGTCGGTGCCGAATTTCAACGACGAGTCGAAGCCGCCGGTGTTGATGAAGGTGACGGCGGATAACAAGGTGGAGAAGTTTTACGAGTTCCCGACGCCGTATCCGGGGCTGGGGAAGGGCGTGGACCGGATTGGGCCGATGGGGATCGTGGCGGCGCCAAACGGGGATTTGTATTTGGCTGACATGCAGTACATGAAGGATAAGAACCAGAAGTCGCGCCTGTGGAAGTTGGTGGTGCGTGACGGCAAAGTCGAGCGGATGGTGCCGGTGGCGACCGGGTTTAACGTGGCCAATGGCGTCGTGATTCGGGGCGGCTACGTTTATCTAACAGAGTCGGTGTTGGTGGAGGATTCGCATCCGTTGATCAGCGCCGTGATGCGGTTCAAGCTCGATGAGGAGAACGTCGTGTTGAAGACGCCGCTTACGCAGGACCCGCACATCATCGCGGTGTTCAAGAGCTACAAGGACCAGTGGCGGTTTGGGGCGGACGGCATCGAGTTTGACAGCAAGGGTAACCTGTACGTCGGGATGTTTGGCGACGGCGTGCTCTACAAGCTGACGTTCGACAAGAATGGCAACGTGGCCTCGAACACCGAGTTCGCCAAGTCGCTGTTCATGATCAATTGCGATGGGATGCACCGCGATCCGCGGACGGACAAGCTCTACGTGGCCGATTCCGGCGCCAACGCGGTGCAGGAAGTCTCCATGGACGGCAGCGTCCAGATGTTGACGACCAATGGCGACGCGAGGGACGGCGCGGACAAACAAAAGGGAATGCTGGACCAACCGTGCGAGGCGCTGGTGCGCGGCGACACGATTGTCGTCTCGAACATGGATTGGCCGTTCCCCGGCTTCAAGAACACGAAGTTCCAGTTGCCCGCAACGCTGTCGGTGATCAAGATCCCCAAGACGGAGTCCGAGAAGAAGAAGAAGCGGTAAAGCACCCGTGGGTGCATTGCGGAGGAGGCCAGCCATGTGGAAGCGAATGTTTGTGGCGGTGCCGTTGTGGATGTTGTTGGCCGCGACGTTGTGGGCGGCGAACAATCCTTTTGGTGACGGCGATAGCAATGATTCAGAAGCGGAGCTGGTCCGCCAGCGGGAGGCGCTCCAGAAGAAGTGCGACGCGCTGCTGCCGCAGAAGGAGAAGTGGCGGGCATCGTGGATGGACGAGGGCACCAAGGAGAACGATCTCTCGAAGCTGACGGTCGAGCTGTCCAAGAGCACGGCGATGCCGCGCAACATGCTCAAGAAGTATCTCAACGACCGCGCGGGCGCCGACAAATCCTACGCCACGGGACGTTCTTGCAAAACTTCTTTTAGTGGATGGCGATTGGAGTGGAGATGGCGAGCCGAAGGTGTGAAAACAGTTTTTCCAGAGGCCCTTCGGCTTACTTTTACGATGGGCGACCATGCTCCGCCCTTGGCGTCGGCCCG
>CAIKAP010000113.1 GCA_903825435.1 uncultured Verrucomicrobiota bacterium | reverse complement strand
CTGGTGAACAACGTCGTTTCGTTCCGGGGAGATGCACTGTTGTCGTTGAACAACGCGCCATTGTCGTCGAACCTACTGGCATTGTCGTTGAACAATGCGGCGTTGTTCTGAAACAAAACGACGTTGTCGTTGAACAAAATCGTTTTGTCGTGAAACAAAATGGCATTGTCGTTGAACAATGCGGCGTTGTTCTGGAACAAAATGACGTTGTTCCATCACTTTGCCGCCTTAACCAAGGCTGGAACAGCCGCATTTCCAGCCACTTACGCCACATTGACCGAAAAACAGGCTACCGGGGCGTCATCTTGACCATAGCCTCGCTTGGGTTCGTTCAGGAAAGTTGTTTCAGCGGCGGTCAGGCGGCGGTGGCGTAAAGATACTTTTGGAAGCCGGCGAAAGCCTTACCGATGTCCTCGGGCTTGCCGAGATCGTCAACGGCATCGTTGATGGATTCGTACTTGAGGTGGAGCAATGCCGGCAGTTTCTCCGTGTCGAGTTCTTCGACGCCAACCGTGATGTAATGCTGGAGGACGAAATCGAGGAAGACTTGCTGCTTGGCGGGGAACCGGGTGTTGATGTGGACTCTGGCATTCGCAGCGCGGACTTCGCGGGTGACCGGGGGCAAGGCGTAAGCGACGTGGGCGAGCACGTCGAAGAGGTCGCTCTTCTCGACGTCGATGATCTTTTGCATCTCGGCCAGTTGGTCGTGGCCGAAACCTTTCTCGGCCAGTCCTTGCAGGAGCTTCTTGCGCGTGTCGGGGGCGCTCCAGATGGCGCGGAGTTCGGCTTCGTCTTTGAAAAACTCCGGTAACTGTCCAAAGAGCAACGTCATGAACTGTTGCGCGGAGATGGGCGTGCCGTCGGAATGCCAGAAGCTCGTCTTCGTCATGTGCTGGATGGTGCGTTCCTTGCCGTCCGCCAGCCTGACTTTGACCGTTTTCTTGCACACACATGGCCGCTGGCCGCATTTCAGACAAACCCCCGGCTCACATTCGCATGGAAGCTTCCCGCACACGGGGCACGGTTGCGGCGGCTTCCCGTCGCAGACACAAGGCCGCTGGCCGCAGGTGGGGCAGGGATCTTCGGCTTGAAGCGGCCCGTCCCACTCTTCATCGTGGAAATGTTCATGCGCCTGAACGAAATCGTAGATCGTGAAGTAGTCCTTCCCCTCGAAGAGGCGTGAGCCACGACCGATGATCTGCTTGAACTCGATGAGCGAATTGATCGGGCGCATCAAAACGATGTTGCGGATGTTGCGGGCGTCAACGCCCGTGGAAAGTTTTTGCGAGGTCGTCAGGATCGTCGGGATGGTCTTCTCGTTGTCCTGGAACTGGCGCAAGTGTTGATCGCCGATTTCGCCTTCATCTGCCGTGACCCGGTGACAGTAGTCCGGGTCGGTGCTGGTCTTCATCTGGTTGATGAGGTCGCGCACCGCCAAAGCGTGGAGTTGCGATGCGCAGAACACCAGAGTCTTCTCGTTCTGGTTGATCTGCTCCATGAAAATCTCGACGCGCTTCTTCTCACGCGCCTTGATTTCGATGATCTTGTTGAAATCCTTTTCCTCGTACCGCTTCCCGGCTTCAATCTCACCCTCAACCACCGTGTCATCGGGCGTGTAAACGTACTCGTCCAGTGTGGTTTGGATTTGCTTCACCTTGAAGGGTGTGAGAAACCCGTCGTTGATGCCGTCCTTCAGCGAGTAGATGTAGACCGGCTTGCCGAAATAGGCATACGTGTCCACGTTCTCTTGACGTTTGGGCGTGGCGGTCATGCCCAGTTGCACGGCCTTTGAAAAGTACTGGAGGATTTCGCGCCAAGTGCTTTCGTCGTTAGCGCCGCCGCGATGGCACTCGTCGATGGCGATGAAATCGAAAAAGTCCGGTGAATACTCGCCAAAGTAGGGCGACGGCTTGCCGTTCTTTGGCGGGCCGCTCATGAACGTCTGGAAGATCGTGAAAAAGACGCTGCCGTTCTTCGGCACCTTGCCCTTTTTGCGAATGTCCTCCGGTCTAATCCGCACCATCGCATCGTCGGGGAACGCGGCGAACGACGTGAAATCATTGAACGCTTGGTTCGCGAGATAGTTCCGGTCTGCGAGAAACAGGATGCGCGGACGCCGCGTTGGCTCGTGGCTCAAATTCCATCGTGCTTGAAACAGCTTCCAAGCGATTTGAAAGGCGATTGAGGTCTTGCCGGTGCCGGTTGCAAGCGTCAGCAGGATGCGGTCGTTACCTTTCGCGATTTCATCGAGCACACGGTTTGTGGATATTTCCTGATAGAACCGGAGCGACCAACTGCCACCCTTATCGGGAAACGGCACAACGTCGAACCGGTCCCGCCAGGCGTCCTCTTTGGCAAACGTCATCTGCCAGAGTTCGTCCGGGGTCGGGTAACGCGGGATCTCGCCTTCCGTGCCGGTCTGCATGTCCACGGCGTAGATGCCCTGTCCGTTGGTGGAGTAGGCATACCGGACGGCGAGCTTACCGGCGTAGTTCTTCGCCTGCGCCACGCCTTCGGTCAACGCCTCATCCCACGCCTTGGCCTCATCCACGGCCAGCTTCCGGTTCCGGTATTCCAATACGATGTCTGCCTTGAGCGGCTTACCGCGCCTGCCGAGTCCTTCGATGCGGCCCGGCGTGATCGGATACTCGCGCCGTATCCGGCTGCCTTCGCCGCCCCAGCCGGCCGCTTTCAACGCGGGGAGGATGTATGCGTCTATGGTTTCGGCTTCGTTCATGATTACCGGCTCCGCCTTTCACTGCGCACGCGGTACAGCCGCTCCGTGAAGCCGCCTTCTTTTTCAAAGGCCGCCGCCTGCGCCGCCAGTTGCCGGTCGAGCAGATAGCACGCGAGGTTTAGCAGCGAGAGCGCCGCATTCGCGACTAGCTCTTCCGGCTTTGGCACGGACTCACACGGACTTGCACTGACCTTCACAGACGGCTTCGGTGTTCGTCCTTGCCGGTCCGTGCTAGTCCCTGTCTGTCCGTGTTCTTCTTTCACCCACTTTCGCACATCCGCCAGCGTGGCACACCGCTTCGCCTTGAAGCGCACCAGTGCCGGGTGATCCGGCTGGTATATCTCCAGCCCGCGCTGCCGGAGAAAATCTTCATAATCCAGCCGCAGCTCTTCGAGGCTTGCCCGCGCCACATTCGTCAGCTTGAGTTCGGTCTTCTTGGACGTGCCGCTGGCCTGGCTGCCCTCCGCGATGTTCTGCACGCCCGACCGCGCCGCCTGCACCATCTGATCCCGTGTCCGGCTCTTATAGTCTATGTACCGCTCGCAAAACCGCACCGTGACATCGTAGGCCAGTTGCGCCACCTGAAAGCTCTTCAGCTTCCGGTAGCCGCCGTGCAACGGGATCAGGCTTTCTTTCTCGCTCATAGTGTTCGTCGGTGTTTCTACCGTGTCCGTCCGTGTTCGTCCATTCTTCCTATGCTGTCATCCTGAGCTTGTCGAAGCATCTCTGCTTTTTCCTAGAGTTCCCCCGCAAACGCCTGGTGGAGCAGCGCCTTCTTCAATTCGGCGAGCGCGGCCAGCTTGCGCTGGTAGATGCTTTCGAGACGCTGGGTTTCGGCAAGCACGGCGTCCAGCTTGGCGACGATGGTCTTTTGCTCCTTGAGAGTCGCCGGGTATTTGACGGCGAAGTCTTGAATCTGTGCCTTGGTGATGGCTTGTCGTGTTGAACCGCCTTCTGCGCCCGTCTGTAGCAATTGGTCTTTGTAGGTTTGTGAAATGAGAAGGTAGTGCAGGAAGTCGGCGTTTAGCTTATCGGCGGTCGGTCTGATGATTGAGACGTGCTGGTTCACGCGAGCGGGCAGCACGTCCTCTGGAACGATGCAGCACCGGGCCACCGATGCACCCGTGATGTTCAGCAGAACGTCGCGTGGCTGAATCTCGACGTTCGATAGCTCATCGGCTTGAACGTCATCAAGAAAGGCGAGCTTGGCATACTTGAAACCCAAGTCGTGAACATTCAGGCTGCGAATCAACGAAATGCCTTCCGCCTTGTAGGATTCCTCGCCGCCGCGTGGCGTTGCTCCGCTGCCAATCTTTGTTGTGACGGATTTCAGTTTGTTCTCCACCCACCCCTTACCTGGTTGGGAGAAGACGGATTGGAGGTGGCTGGCGAAGAGGGCGCGGGCGTTTTGGAGGTTCGTGGCGGCGTGGGCTTGGGCGGTGGCGAGTCCGGCAAACGCGGCGTCGAGCAGACCGACGATCCGCTCCTGTTCGG
>CAIKAP010000112.1 GCA_903825435.1 uncultured Verrucomicrobiota bacterium | reverse complement strand
TTCATCCTCGACGTGCTCAAGAGTTACACGCCGGTGGACAGCTATTACAAGCTGGTGAAGAAGATCGAGGGCGACCCGGAGTTCGACACCAAGAAGGCGCAGAAGAAACTGCGGAAGTATGTCGAGAGCCGCGACCATGCCATCCGCCTCAAAGCGGAAATCATGGTGGACCATTTCCATGAGCAGGTCATGGCGCTCAACAAGATCGGCGGCAAAGCGCGGGCGATGTTGGTCTGCAACGGCATCGAACGGGCCATCCAGTATTTCCATGCGTTCAAGGCGTATCTCCTCGAACGCAAGAGCCCGTATCAGGCGATTGTCGCGTTCTCCGGCGAGCATGAGTACGTCGGCGCGCAGGTCAGCGAGTCCTCTTTGAACGGCTTTCCCAGCGGCGACATTGCGGACAAGATTCAGGAAGACCTATATCGTTTCCTCATCTGTGCGGACAAATTCCAGACCGGCTACGACGAGCCGCTGCTCCACACGATGTATGTGGACAAGCCGCTCTCCGGCATCAAGGCCGTGCAGACGCTCTCGCGCCTGAACCGGGCGCATCCGGACAAACACGATGTGTTCGTGCTCGATTTCCAGAACAACACCGAGACGATCACGCTCGGATTTGCGGATTACTATCGCACCACTGTTCTCAGTGAAGAAGCAGACCCGAACAAGCTGCACGATCTCAAGACCGCGTTGGATAACGCGCAGGTATATTCATCCGCGCAGGTGCAGACTCTGGTAGATTTGTTCCTGTCCGGTGCGCAGCGGGATACCCTCGATCCCGAACTGGACAAGTGCGTTGCCGTTTATCTGGAGCGGCTCGACGAAGACGGTCAGGTGGATTTCAAGGGCAAAGCCAAGGTGTTCGCCCGCACCTACGATTTCCTTGCGTCCGTGTTGCCTTACACGAATCGGGAGTGGGAGAAGCTCTCCATCGTGTTAAACCTGCTCATCCCGAAACTGCCCGCGCCGACAGAGGAAGACCTCGCGAAGGGCATTCTGGAAGCGATCGACATGGATAGCTATCGCGTGGAGAAGCAGGCGGTCATGCGCATCACGCCGCCTGATGCCGACGCGGAGATTGACCCGATGCCGGTCGAAGGCGGCGGCCACAAGCACGAGACGGAACTGGATCGCTTGAGCAACATCCTCAAGGCGTTCAACGAGCAATTCGGCACGCTGTTCACCGACGCCGACCGTGTCGCCCGGCGCATCCGGGACGACATCGCGCCCAAGGTTGCCGGCGACGCAGCCTACCGGAACGCGAAGAAAAACACACCGAACGCCGCCCGCATCGAGCATGACAAGGCGCTCGCGAAGGTGATGCTCACCCTGCTCAAGGATGACACGCAGGTTTACAAGCAATTCGTCGAAAATGAGTCCTTCCGACGGTTTGTGACGGACATGGTGTTTACGTTGACGAATGACTGATTCGTAGTGGCAGGGAAACCACTTAGCACCAGGGGTGTCTCTGACAGACTCAGGTCTCCGACCTGTTCATCCAGCGTTTAAGTTTCTCCTCAACCGCGGCTCTATGGGTTGAGAACCGATGGCGTGAGTGCAGAACAAGTTTTGCACGACGGCCAAGGCGCATTTCAATAGGTGGTAAGGATTTCCCGCGAAAGGGTTCCATAGGAACACCCTCGTTGAGGGTTTTGACCAGCACCTCGTACTGATCCAAATCGACGAAGTGTTGCGCGGCATAGGAGAGGCCGAATTCCTTCTTCAGAACTTCGGCATCCGTATGGCCCACACGAAACGAAATGAGCGTCGCCACATTGCCGAACACCGCTTGGCGTGTCGGAAGGGGGAGTTGTTCGATGTATTGATGGGAGAGCGTTAAACTGAGTCTATATTTACGAGCTTCCGAAAGGATCGACGCGAATGCGTCGGTGGTGAAGTTCTGGAACTCGTCGATGAACAGGTAGAAATCTCTTCGCTCGTGTTCCGGCCGTTTGACGCGCTGCATCGCCGCGATCTGAAATTGCGAAGTCAGCAGGCACCCGATTAGGCTGGCTTTGTCATGCCCCAACGCGCCTTTGGCGAGGTTGGCGATGAAGATTCGTTCGTTATCCATGATGAAAGGGAAGCTTATTCGGTTACGAACCTGTCCGAGGATGTTGCGAATCACCGGATTCAAAAGGAATTGGCCGAACTTGTTTTGGATCGGCGCGATGGCTTCGCGCTGGAAGCGTGGATCGTAGGACTCGTATTCCTCAGTCCAAAATGCACGGACAAACGGATCGCGCACCTAGTTGATGACCCAGCGCCGGTATGTGGAGTCCGTGAGAAGTCGATTTACCCCGAGCAAAGTGGTGTTGGGACATTCGAGCAGCGCAGCGAGCGCATTGTAGAGGATGTATTCCAATCGTGGCCCCCACGAGTCACGCCAGATGCTCTTGAACGCGCTGATGATGCCGGAGGCAACGAGGTGTCGTTCATCGGGCGGAACGTCGGCGAGTAGATTCAAGCCGACGGGGAAATCGAGGTCGCTGGGATTGAAGTGCACAAGATGATCTGCCCGCCATGGCGGAATGTGATCCAAAAGTTCGTCTGCCAGATCACCGTGGGGATCAATCAGGCCGACGCCGTGTCCGGCGGCAATGTGTTGGACT
>CAIKAP010000111.1 GCA_903825435.1 uncultured Verrucomicrobiota bacterium | reverse complement strand
CATCGTAAAAGTAAGCCGAAGGGCCTCTGGAAAAACTGTTTTCACACCTTCGGCTCGCCATCTCCACTCCAATCGCCATCCACTAAAAGAAGTTTTGCAAGAACGTCCTGATTCATTGAATTTTCCTTTCTATTGAAAGTTTCAAGACAACCGACAGAAACAATTACTTTCGCCATCACCAGCGCCCCAGCCGCACTCCATCCTATTCGGCTCATCGGGTTAGGTCTTTCGCTTCTCATAACTCTCGCCGCAACCTTCACAGTAATACGACTCAATATTACCCCCATCCCGGTCCATGCCTGTTGCCCGTAGATGACCGCGTGGCTGACCACAACTCGGACATGGGTCGCGTTGAGTGCGTGGTGTCGCAATCATATTTACCGCGGACATTTTCGCTGCTTCCTGCTCAAGATCAGCAATGCGCGTTTGGAGCGACGAATTACTTGCTTGGAGACTTTCCACCAAGGTTTCTATAGCAGATGCACGGTCTCTCAGCGTAATTAGATGGGCCTTAATGGAGGATTCGTTGGCGCGGTCTTTTATGAGCCGCTCAATGATATCGATGGAATCGGAAAGGTCGCTCATATTCCGCCGAACGTTATTATTAGTTTTTCCATTAGCATGAAACTATGAAAGCCGAGCATCGCATTTCTGTCAAAGCTATTCATTGCAGCAAACCGCAACACTTCCGGAACATGGCCTTTGCTGACTCTGTCTTCTGTCTCCTGTCTTCTGACTGCTTTTTTCGCAGCCGGAACATTTCCGGAACATGAGCCGCCTTGCCTTGCGTTGCGACGTTGCGGACAACGTTTGCAGGCGCGCGGGGAAGCCAAATCCACGCCCGCGAAGTAACGCGGTCGCGTCGAATCCATCCCATCGCACCAGCGCCGACTCGTCGTGAATCAAATTGACACGCGAGCCGGTGGTTCCTAGTCTTTGCCCGCGACAGTGAATTCTATGAAACAATACGCTGTGATTTGGATGTTCATCGTTTGTTGTCTCGCCGGTTGCGGCGAGGCCAAACACAGCGCCGCTGCGCCGCCGCGCAGACCCAGCGTGCCGTTGCAAAAGGATTTCTCCATGGACCTCGGCGCCGGCGTGTCGATGGAGTTTGTCCTGATTCCCTCAGGCGAGTTCATCATGGGCTCCAACAACGGTGGCAACGACGAGAGACCGCCGCACAAAGTGACCATCGCAAAGCCGTTTTACCTAGGCAAGTACGAGGTGACGCAGAAGCAATGGCAGACGTTGATGGGCGACAACCCCAGCCATCACAAGGGCGACAATAAACCGGTCGAGTGGATTCGATGGTACGATTGTGACCGATTCATGACGGAGTTGAAGCGGGTCGCGCCGGGCAACCAGTTCCGTTTGCCGACGGAAGCCGAATGGGAATACGCCTGCCGCGCGGGCACCACGAACGAACGGCATTGCGCCGACACGGAACTTGGCGAGTACGCATGGTACGAGAAGAACTCCGACAGTATGACTCATCCCGTCGGCCAGAAGAAACCGAACGCATGGGGCTTACACGACATGCACGGCAATGTCTTGGAATGGTGCCAGGACTTCTACGTGCCCAACTACGACGGTGCGCCCGCCGACGGCACCGCGCGTCCCAAAGGCGCCGAAGGCAATCGCGTCCTGCGCGGCGGCTCCTACGACAGCCCGACGAACAAAGTACGCTCCACCTATCGCTGTTGGGGCTATCCACCTGTCCGACACAAAATCATCGGCTTCCGCGTTTTGCTCGAAACGCCGTGAAAAGATTACACAGAACAGCAATCGCCGCACTCGCGCTGGCGCTGCTGTGTTCGTGCGGACTGTTGCCGGAGAAGATGAAGGTGGACGATCCGCGCTTGAAAGAGTTGCTGACAGCGGCGCAACAATTCGACCGGTTGAAATACGGTTTCACCCCAATCCCCACCAACGGCGAAGTCCGCCTCGAATCGCACGCGCGACGCGGCGGCACCTATGACCGGATGTTGCATTTCTACGGACGCACCTCGCGCACCATCGCCTTCCGCAAGACCACGGACGGCTACCGTTGGATTCACGAACAGGAAATCTTCCAAGGCCCGAAGAAGTACGAGAGCGTTGACGGCATCTTCAACGAATCCATCTGCCTGACCTACGAGACGAGCCGCGTCGCCCATTACCGGACGAACCAACTCAACATCTCCTACTCCGGCGACGACAAACGCCTCGCATGGCCGAAGGAACCCACGCTCGACGAGATCCGTCCCATCCTCCGCGAGTGGGGCTATTGAGTTTTTCGGTTTCCTTTCCTATCTTCCACGCAATACTCCGGTCACTTCGCATCTGTAACATCCAAACCACTATTCCCGCCTGTAAGAACGTCTAGATGTGGCGGCTGTCGTTATCGTCTTTCTTCGCATAGCCGCTGTCTTGACGGGCAAGGTTGACGCTGTGTTTCTTGGTATAGGCGGCGTAGAAATCTTCGGGGGTCATCTCCAGCACGAGAGCGAGGGAAATAAGGAAGTGCATGAGGTCAACGACTTCGACACGGGCGTTCTGTTTGTCGAAGGTCTGGTACTTGGCCCACCATTTCCATGGGACGCTGTCGGTCAACTCGGCGATCTCCTGGCTCATCGCGCGACAGTAGTTGAGAACCCACTTTTGACGGTCTTCGTCAGTCATGTGACGGGTGTCCACGCCGATGCGGAGGTTGAGGGATTCTTGGAGGCGAAAAATCTCGTTCAGTTTGTCGGGGTTGCTCATAACACACAGTATCTGGGAAAGGTGATGAAAAATCACGGCTTTTCTGGTAACATTATAGCCGAGTAGATATGGAGAAGAAGCCAGCCAGCGGTCCATTATCACGGGATTTCCGTCTGACGGCCATCCGTTTCGTGGCCGATGCGGTAAATCGCACGTTGGATCTCCGTGAGATTGCGGACAACGCGCTGGACTCAGTGTTGGCGGTGACACAGTTGGACGCAGGGGCGATGTATCGCTGGGTTGGGGAGGATGCAGCGTTGCACCTGTATGCGTGGCGGAGCCTGACAGAGGCGTTCACTCGGCAAGTAATGGTGATTCGTCGTGGCGATGATGCCTTGGTGGATACGGTGTTGGAAGGGACGACGCGGGTGGTGGAGGATTTTACCGTTGCGGTTGGTGGTGCGGAACATGAACCGGTCAGTGCGGGTTTTGCCAGTGCGGTGCTCTGCCCAATTTCGGCCCAGGGAAAGATGGTCGGGTTGCTCGTGCTGGGCGCGTATCGTGTCCGTCGTTTCGAGTCAGAGACTCTAGACCTCATCGAGGTGATTGCCAACCAGATTGGCCTTGGGGTCACGAACGCGCAGCTATTTGAGGATGTGGAGAAGAAGAACAAACTACTCCAACTATTGATCGAAGAGGCGCATCATCGCATCAAAAACAACCTCCAGATGGTTTCCGGACTCCTTCAACTGGAACTTGTCGCATCAGAGGGTCGCGCTGCCGAGCGCCTCCGACACGCCATCTCCGAAATTCAAGCCATCGCCCAAGTCCACAACCTCCTCAGCGAGGAAATGCCAGACCAGGTGGACGCCCGCGTCTTGATTCGCGTCATCATCGAGACGTTGCTAGATTCGACTCCGACCGACGGCACGCCGCCGGAAGTCGAACTCGAATTGGGGCACCTCTGGCTGGATGCTGAGCAGGCGGTGCCGCTGGCTCTGATCGTAAATGAACTTGTTGCCAACGCCCTTCTGCATGGGCATCCGCCCGAAGGCGAGCCGTTGCGTCTGCGTGTGCAGTGTGCCCAGCAGGACCAGAGCGTCTGCCTCACCGTTTACGACAACGGAGGTGGCTACCCAGAAAACATCACTTCCTCCGGCCAAGGCATGAACATCGTCCGCCAACTCGGCCAAGTGAACCTCCGGGGTGAACTCCTTCTGACCAACCGTGAAAACGGTGCTTATGCCGTTGTGAGCTTCCCCATCGCTGCCCGACAGCAGCCGGACGCTTGACTTTGAGGGAGCCGACTCTAAGATGCAGCCGCACATGAAAGCATTGAGAGTTGTAATTGCCGACGACGACGGTGTCACTTTGATGGTATTGCGGAAAACCCTGACCGAGATGGGCCACCAGGTTGTCGGCGAAGGCGCTGACGGGCAGGAAGCCCTCACCCTTGTCAAGGAACACAACCCCGACCTCGTCATTCTCGACATACGGATGCCCAACATGGACGGCCTTTCTGCCAGCCGCGCCATCCAGGAAGTCAACTTCACCGCCGTCATCGTCCTCAGCGCCCACACCGAAGCTGGCCTTGGCAGCGAAGCCGCTCTTGCCGGTGTGGACGCTTACCTCGTCAAGCCGTTCACCGCCCAGCAACTCGCTCCTGCCATCGAACTCGCCTTGGCCAACAAGAAGAGGCTCCGCCAGATGAACGAGCAGCTCGAAACCCGTAAACTAGTCGAACGCGCCAAAGGCATACTCATGCGCCAGACCGGCATGGACGAAGAAGGCGCTTATCTCGCTCTCCAAAAAGCTGCCCGTAACGAAAATAAGAAAATGTCAGAGGTCGCCTGCGTCGTCATCCAAGCCGACCAAGCTCGCCACAGCGGCGTCAACGCCAGCAGTCCGCGCCACCGCACTTGACTACGACAACCCCCATGGAAAACATCATCATCATCGGGTCCGGGTGCGCCGGATGGACCGCTGCCCTCTACACTGCACGCGCCAATCTCAAACCACTCCTCCTCACCGGTGCACAGCCCGGCGGCCTGCTCACCACCACCAGCGTCGTCGAGAACTACCCCGGCTTCTTCGAAGGCATTGACGGCACCGAATTGATGATGCGCATGCAACAACAAGCCGAGCGTTTCGGCACCACCACCGAATACGGCGTCAACATCACCAAAGTGGACTTCAATTCCCGTCCCTTTAAGCTCTGGGCTGACGACCAACTCTTTGAGTCGCGTGCCGTCATCATTGCCGTCGGCGCATCACACCGGCACATCGGCCTCACCAGCGAGGAAAAACTCGAACGCAAGGGCGTCACCTACTGCGCCACCTGCGACGGCGCACTCCCCATGTTCCGCAATCAGCCCCTCGTCGTTGTTGGCGGCGGCGACTCCGCTTGCGAAGAAGCCCACTACCTTACGCACTTTGCCTCCCGCGTCCATCTCGTGCACCGGCGCAACGAACTTCGCGCCTCCAAAATTATGGCCGAACGCGTCCTCCATCATCCGAAGATCGAAATGGTCTGGGACACCGTCGTCCAAGACATCCTCGACGTGAGCCAAGACAAAGTCACCGCCGTTCTCCTTCGCAACGTCAAGACCAACGCCGTCCGCGATCTTCCCTGTGCCGGCGTTTTCGTCGCCATCGGCCATGTTCCCAGAACCAAGATTTTCGCTGGCCAGATCGCGATGGACGGCGACGGCTACGTCAACTGCCGCCAAGGCACCTACACCAACATCCCCGGCGTCTTCGGTGCCGGCGATTGTGTGGATCGCGTCTATCGCCAGGCTATCACCGCTGCGGGCAGCGGTTGTGCCGCCGCGATTGACGCCGAACGCTGGCTCTCCGCCAATTCCTAATGACGCGACAAAGAAAAACAAAAGGACTGTTGCGTGGGGCGCGAGTGTATTTGTCGGGGCCGATGGATTTCGTCGCGTCGCGAGCGGCGGAAAAGAAAACGGGTTGGCGGAACCGGATCGGCGATTTCCTGAAGACTTTCGGCGTTACCATCTTCGATCCCTGGTACAAACCCGGCGTACGCGGCCTCTACGAGTACGGACGCGAAGACGAGGAGAGCGTGGGGCGAATCCGTAAAGGCTGGACCTACGCGGGAGGCGCGCGCGGCGCGAAGGCGCGCGAGGAGTGCGGTGCGCAGTTTTGGGAGACGCTGCACATTGATCTGCGTATGGTGGACACCAGCGATTTCACAATTTCATATTGCCCGACAAACATCTACTCCGTCGGCACGCCGCACGAGATCATCACGGCGACGCTGCAACACAAGCCCGTGCTGTTTGTCAGCCCGGCGGTAACATTCCCGACGCTGCACCAACTACGCGAGCATCTGAAGAACGATGCAAAAGGCTTGGCGTTGCTGGCGAAGCTGGAGCGCGAGGTGCCGGTCCGCGAGAACCCGCGCGGGATTCCGAGCTTGTGGTATCTGCCGTTGGTCGGTGGCGAGAACTTCTTCGACGGTTTTGGTTTTTCCGCGTATCGGAAGCGTTGTGGCTGGACGGAGGAGATACCGCTCGATGAACACGAGCGCCGTCACAAACCACAGCGTCCGTTGCTGCCGTTCCTCGATAAACTGAACCGTAACTTGCCGAGAAAGTGGGACCGGAAGCTGAACAAGTTCGTGGCCGACGACGACTGGTTGCTCTGGGATTTGCGTCCATAAGATTCGCGGAACATCATGCCTTGCTGTCGGGATTGGCAGCCCGTCTGGCAATCGCCTTTACACGGCATGGTAACGTAGTGGCAGGACAAGCGCGATGACGTCGACAAGGCCAGCGCCGACCTCTCGCAGAAAGTCGTCAACGCCGTCAAAGGCAATGTGACCGAAGGCGAGGATGGCGAGTTGGATGCGTGGAGAATAGACCGGCACCACCGGTATTTGCAGGGGAAAAACAGTTCGGAACAAAGCGCGGCGTGCTTGTGTGCTTGATTCAACCACCCGCGAGTGATAGAAACACTATCATGAGTGTTTCCTGTCACATCAGTCGCCGGCAATTTCTTGCCACTGGCGCTGCGCTCGTGTTGACGACTCGCATCCCAGGCGCTCTTACCGAGAAACCAAAGTTCCGTAAGGCGCTCATTTGCGGATTGCCTGACGAAAAGACGCTCGCATCGCTCAAGGAAGCCGGGTTCGACGGCATCGAGTCCGTCGCGTGGAATGCCGCGCCCGAAAAGGCCGCAGCCGCCCGTAAAATCGCCGCCAGCCTCGGCATGCGCATCCATAGCGTCATGCGCGGCTGGACGCAGTTCAACGACCCGAAAGTCTGCGCCGACCACATCACTACCGTCGAGACCGCGCTGCGCACCGCTCAAATTTTCGGCGCCGACGCCATTCTCCTTGTTCCCTGCCGCATCGGCGGTATGAAAATGCCGAAGCCGCGCGAGTTTCAGATCGAGTTCGACGAGAAAACCGGTCACCTCAAGAGAGTCGGCGATGGCGACTACGCCGACTACATCAAAGCCCACGACATCGCTGTTGATGCGTCACGCGCCGCGTACGAGAAACTCATTCCCGTCGCCGAAAAATGCGGCGTCGTCATCGCCCACGAGAACGTCTGGAACAACCTCTGGGTCCAGCCCGCCGTGTTCGCCAACTTCGTCGGCAGCTTCCAGAGCCGCTGGCTCCGCGCCTATTTCGACATCGGCAACCACGTCAAGTACGCGCTGTCCGAGCAATGGATCGCTGCGCTCGGCCCGCGCATCGCCAAGTGCCACGTCAAGGATTTCAAACTCAATAGCGATCCCGTCGGAGCCGGTAAGTTCGTGGACCCGCTCGACGGCGACGTGAACTGGCCCGCCGTCCGCGCCGCGCTCGACAAAACCGGCTACGACGGCTGGCTCACCATCGAAGGCAGCGGCAACCTCCCGCTCGCCGACCTCAACCAACGTCTCGAAACAATCATCACCATATGAGTGCCGCCATTCTCCTTACCTTGTTGCTGGCTGTGGGTCCGCAAACAAACTTCACCGTTCAGCAGCTGTCGACGGAGAAGCCGTTGACGATGCCGGAACAAATCCGGAACTTCGAGGCGGACGAGCGCGGCATCTCCAGCTTCTACGATCTGCCGTGGTCGGAGGCTCGGTCTGGGCGGCTGGAGAAATTGTACACCGATTGGCAGGCGCGGCTAGCGTCGGTTGACTTCGATGCGCTCGACCAGCCGGGGTGCGTGGACTACATGTTGTTGCGGAACGAACTGGAGCGATCGCTGGCCACCATCGCGCGGGATCGGAAACGGCTGGCGGAGATGGATTCGCTGTTGAAGTTCCGTGGCGCGATCTACGAACTGGAACAGGCGCGCTGGCGCGGCGATGTCGTGGACAGTCGCGCGGCGGCGAACAAGGTCGCCGAGGTCGCCAAGCAGGTGAGGGAGTCGAAGGAACGCATCGAGAAGGCGGCGAAGGCGAAGAAGGACGAGGTGGCGCCTGCGCTGGCGTTGCGGGCGGCGGGCGCGGTCGGCGAGATGCGCGGCGCGCTAAAGCGGTGGTTCGAGTTTTACAATGGGTTCCAGCCGGATTTCTCGTGGTGGACGAAGACGCCGTACGATGAGGCGGGCAAGGCGCTGGAGGAGTACGCGAAGTTTCTGCGCGAGGAGATCGCCGGGCAGAAAGGCAAGGACGAGGACCCGCTCGTCGGCGACCCGGTCGGCGCGGAGGTGGTGGCGGAGGCGATCCGGTTCGAGTTTCTGCCGTACTCGGCGGAGGAATTGATTGGCATCGGCGAACGCGAGCTGGCGTGGTGCACGAGCGAGATGCGGAAGGCGTCGCGCGAGATGGGTTGCGGCGACGATTGGAAGGCGGCGCTGGCGAAGGTGAAATCGGATTTCGTTCCGCCGGGCGAGCAGGACGAACTGGTGGCGAAGACGGCACACGAGGCAATCGCGTTCACGAAAAAACATCATTTCGCCACGGTGCCGGCGCTGTGTGAGGAGACATGGCGGTTGACGATGATGTCGTCGGAGGCGCAAAAGACGATTCCGTACGCGGCGTACGGCGGTCAGCAGATGATGGTGGCCTATGCGCGGGAGGACATGAAACAGGAGGATAAGCTGATGGTGATGCGCGGCAACAACCGCGCGTTCACACACCTGACGGTGATGCACGAGTTAATCCCTGGTCATCACCTTCAATCCTTTCAGATAGCGCGGCACGATCAGTACCGTCACGGTTTCGGCACGCCGTTTTACATCGAGGGCTGGGCGCTCTACTGCGAGCTGCGGTTTTGGGAACTCGGCTGGGCGCGTACGCCGCAGGAGCGGATCGGGATGTTATTCTGGCGGATGACCCGCGCCGCACGGGTCATCGTGACGTTGAACTTCCACCTCGGCCGGATGAAACCGGAGGAGATGGTGACCTTTTTCGTCGAGCGCGTCGGCCACGAGCGGCTCGGTGCGACCAGTGAAATCCGCCGGTTCATCAACTACGCGCCGCCCCTCTATCAAGCCGGCTACCTGCTCGGCGGCCTCCAACTGCGCGCGCTCCATGACGAGCTAGACCTGGCCGAACAACAGTTCAACGACGCTATCCTGTGTCACGGACCGATTCCGATCGAGCTACTACGCGCCGAGCTGCGTCGGTTGCCGCTCGCTCGCGATGCGAAGTCGTCGTGGCGGTTTACCAAGCCGCAGTAAGCAATTGTTCCGTGGTCCGCGCAGTGCCACAGATACCACGGTGGCTCACACCAATTATTGAATCAGCGCTCCTCATTGTTTTGTGGATCGCCAAATGTCACGCCTTCATCATATGGATGATTTCACCTCTCGACAATCCCCAGCCGATTAGCGTAAGAAGTATTCCCATGAAACATACCTTCCTTTCTTTGCTAGCGCTTGCAGTGTTGGGTGCGGGAACAGCAGTCGTGGCAGGTGACGGCTGGGGCTCCATCTTCGACGGCAAGACTCTCAACGGCTGGAAATCCAACGACGAGGTGCCCGGCTGTTTCACGGTCGAAAATGGCGCGCTTAAAGTCAGTGGTGGTCGCGCCCACATCTTTTACGTCGGCCCCGACGGCTACGCGAAGTTCAAGAACTTCGAGTGCAAAGCCAAGGTAATGACTATGGCGGGCGCTAACTCCGGTATCTACATTCACACCGAGTTTCAGGGGAAAGGTTGGCCGAGCAAAGGCTATGAGTGCCAAGTCAACACGTCGCACAAGGACGTAAAAAAAACCGGCGGCCTCTACGCCATCAAGGACGTTCTAAACGACGCCCCGTGCAAGGACAACGAGTGGTTCGACTATTACATCAAGGTTGAAGGTAAACACATCATCCTGAAGATTAACGGCAAAGTCACTACCGACTTCACCGAACCAGATAACTGGGAACCGCCGAAAGGCATGCCCGGTCGCCGTCTCTCTGAAGGTACGTTCGCACTCCAAGGCCACGACCCGAAAAGTACGACGTATTATAAAGGCATTTTCGTTAACCCGCTGCCATGACACGGTACATGATGTTCAGACACATTGCGTTCGTTTTCTTGCTGGTAACAATATCCAGCGGTCGCGCCGCTGATGTGCCCGTGCGGCGGGAATGGACGGTGGGCGTCGTCGTCCGCGAAGCCCTCGTATATGCCCAGACCAAGGCCAAGACCGAAGCTGCGCCTGTCGTCTTCGCGTTTCACGGTCATGGCGGCAACATGAACAGCGCCGCCCGCACTTACGGCTATCACGAGCGCTGGCCCGAGGCCATCGTTGTGTATCCGCAAGGCCTCAAAACCCCCGGCCCCTTAACCGATCCCGAAGGCAAAAAAACCGGTTGGCAACACGCCCTTGGCAATCAGGGCGACCGCGATCTGAAATTCTTCGACGCCATGCTGGAGAGTTTGAAGAAGGATTATCGTGTGGACGACAAACGCCTTTACGCCACCGGCCACTCCAATGGCGGTGGTTTTACGTACCTACTTTGGGAGGCACGCGGCGAGAAGTTTGCCGCATTCGCTCCATCTGCCGCTGCTTCACCTAAACTGCTCGTGTCACTGTTCGCGTCACTAAAACCGAAGCCCGTCATTCACGTCGCCGGCGAGAACGATCCGCTCGTCAAGTTTATGTGGCAGAAGCAGACGATTGACGCGCTCCTGAAGCTCAACCAGTGCGGCGACGGCCAGCCGTGGGGGCAATTCTGCACGCTCTACCCGTCGAAAGTCGGCGCCCCCGTCGTCACCTTCATCCATCCCGGCAACCACAAGTTCCACGAAGATGCTCCTGCTGCCATCGTAAAGTTCTTCAAGGAACACACGAAATAGATCATTGGTATGCACCGGGCCCAGACAGCACCACGCAACATAAGCACGCACCACTATTAGTAAGAAACAACACAGGAGAATGTTATGAACCGTCGTGAATTCATCAAGACCACTGCGATCGCCGGAGCCGGGTGGCTTATTCTTCCCACTGGCGTGCGCGCTGGCCAGTCCGCGCCAAGTAACAAACTTAACATTGCCCTCATCGGCGTCGGAGGGCGCGGGCTTGCGCACTATGATTCGTTGGTAGGGGAAAACGTTGTCGCGCTTTGCGACATAAATGAAAAGCGCTTTCCCGACGCGCTCAAGCGGTTCCCGAATGCCAAGACTTACGTCGATTGGCGAAAATGCCTCGACCACAAAGGTCTCGATGCCGTCGTCTGTTGCACTACCGACCACACACATGCTTTCATCGCTAACTGGTCGTTGAACCGTAGCCTGCATGTGTACATGGAAAAACCGCTCGCCATTTCCGTCGAGGAAGCGCGTGTTGTGCGGGCCAACTGGCTGACGAAGAAAACCAAACTCGCCACCCAAGTCGGCATGCAGCGCCACGCGATACAGAACTTCAACCGTGTTCGCGAACTGATTCGCGATGGTGTGATCGGCGAGTTAAAAGCCGGCTACGCTTGGGGCAACCGTCAGATTCGGCGTACCAGCTATCTACCGGCAAAAGGACGACCGCCGGAAGGATTTCATTTTGATCTTTGGCTCGGCCCATCACCCGACCATCCCTATAATCCTGACTATTTCTCGAGTTCTTCTGGCAGGAATTGTCTTCAATGGAACATGTATTGGGATTTCGGTGTCGGTCAGATCGGCGACATGGGCAGCCATACGATGGACCTGCTCTGGAACGCTGTGGACGCCACCTTGCCGACATCGGCGGAAGCGAAAGGAGAGCCGTTCAATCCCGACGTCACGCCTGTCAAATGCGAATCGCACTTTGAGCATCCCGCCAACAACTGGCGTGGCCCTATCCGTGTGAGTTGGTATCAGGGTGGCGTTATGCCTATCTCACCGAAGCCGTACGTCGACCTGAAGAAGATTGATCATGGCGCAATGTTCAAAGGGGCCAAAGGTTACGTCATCTGTGACTTCGAATCGCGCATCGTGCTGCCGTTCGGCGACAATGCCGACTTCACCTACTACGCGTCTCGCAAGAAGGAGGCCGTGCTGCCGCCACTCGGCCACTTCCAGCAGCAGTGGTTCGACGCCTGCAAAGACCCCAGCCGCAAGACTGCCTGCGACTTCGAATACAGTAGCAACATGATTGAGCAGATGCTCCTCGGCCTCGTCGCCTACCGTGTCGGCAAAAAGATCGAGTACGATGGCGTGAATGGTAAGGTTACCAATTGCCAAGAAGCGAACGATCTCCTCAGTCGTAAATATCGTTCTGGCTGGACGCTTAACGGCTAGAAGATTAAACTTCTATGGTCAGAAATTCGTACGGAATAAAGCCTCCTATGTTTCTTGCTTTTATTTCCAAAGCATGTGGTATCCCTGTGGCAATGCTACACAAAGGAATCAAGCACAGACGAGTTGTTGACTCAGTTGGGTATTCAACAGGACAAGACCGTAACAAGTGACAGTGCTGCCTCACCGGTGGCACATCCTTGAATTCTCCCATCGTAATGGTATTCTCACCGCATGAAAACCGCGCCTTCCTTCACCATTGGACGCAGGACTTTTCTCGGCACACTTGGCGGCATCGGTGCCGCGGCACTCCTTGGCGGTGCGCTATCGCGTGTGGCCACTGCCGCGCCGCGTAAAGGCCGCCTCAAACAAGGGGTCTGTCGCGGCGTGTTCAAAGGGCTGAAACTCGATTTTGACGGTCAGTGCCGCGAAGCTGCCCGGCTCGGCGCGTACGGCATTGACCTCGTCAGCCCGGCTGAGTTCGAGACGTTGAAGAAGTACGGCCTGATCGCCACGATGGTCCATGGCGGCAGTGGAATGAAAAAAGGAATCAACGACAAAGCTAATCACGCCGAGACTGATACGAAAATGCGAGAAGCCATCAAAGCCGCCAGCATCGCCGGTGCGCCCAACATTGTTGTCCTTTCCGGCGACCGCTCGGGCCTCACCGACGAGCAGGGCATCGAAAACAGCGTGGTGTTCTTCAATAACATCAAGGGACTGGCTGAGGAGAAGAACGTGACGTTGTGCATGGAATTGCTCAACAGCAAAGTTGACCATCCCGGCTACATGGGCGACCACATGACGTGGGGCGTCGAAGTCTGTAAGCGGGTCAACTCACCACGCGTGAAGCTACTCTACGACATCTACCACATGCAGATCATGGAGGGCGACATCATCCGCACCATCAAACAGAACATCCAGCACATCGGCCATTTCCACACCGCCGGTAATCCGGGGCGGCACGAATTCGACAAGACGCAGGAGTTGAACTATCCAGCCATCTGCAAAGCCATCGCCGACCTCGGTTTCCAGGGCTACATCTCCCACGAGTACACGCCGACGAAGGAACCCTTGGAGACGCTGGAAAAGATGATGCGCCTCTGCGAAGTCTGAGCCGAAACTCGCTTTCCGCTGCCCGTGCCGACTTCCTCCTCGACACCGCCAAATCCGCTTGTTCCCGGAAGGGTTTGGTGGTAGCATACGGTTCCATGAAGCGGCTGCTTGTCAAACACCGGGACAACATCCGAACCAAATTAGGCGACCATCGGTCGCCTTTTTCTACGAACTTAGGCCGTGTGACCCCACACGGCGAATTCTTGAGGAAAGCCGCCACGTGAGGTCACGTGGCCTACAACCGAAATGTAGTTACCGGAGGCACCCTAAAGGTGACTTTTGGGCGTGGTTGTTCCAAAAACAGTCGTGAAGATACTCATCTTGATACGGAAATGCTTGTTCCTTGGTTTTCTTGCGACGGTGGTGGTGACTTGGTTCATGCGCGAGCGGCTCGACACGGTGGACGAGATTCATCCCGATGCGTTTCGTCAGCCGGAACAGACACCACCAGCGACCGCGGTGAAGCCGTTCCGGTTCACACGGAACGATTACCAGTACGAAGTCACGCCGTTGTACGAATACACCATCAGCGGGCTGGTGGTGCGGCGGATGGATTACAGTTGGTTCAGCATTGACCGTTCCGAGAAGATTTTTCCACTGGACCTCTGCTTGATCTGGGGTAGCAACCTTCGCTACAAGGTGCATCAGGCGAAAACCATTCGCTTCTCTCAGGACTGCCGGTTCTGCTGGGTCGAATGGCGCGAGAAGTTGCCTTTCTCGCTGACGGAAGTCTCCAATAACCACCTTCTCTTGAGCCAACCCGATGTCGAGAGAACGTTGAATCGCGTGATGATCGGAGACCAAGTGAAACTGCACGGCAAGCTCATCAAGGTCAACGCCAGACTGATCGGCAAAGGTGGTCGCTATGATTCCGAGGCTGTCACATGGACCAGCAGCACCACCCGCACCGACACCGGCCCCGGCGCCTGCGAAGTAATCTACGTTGAAGATGCTGTTGTGTTGCGAACTGCCAACGAGTTGTCACGCATCCTCTTCCGCGTGAGCTGCTGGGGAATGGTTGCGCTCGCGCTCTGGGCCTTTGCCGATTTGTTCCGACGGTTCTGATCCTCAGTCGAGTTTACGGAACTTGATGTTGCGAAGGGCGGCCCCGGTATTCCATGTCGAGACGCCGAGCGGGATGCACGGCTCGACTTCCATGCGGACGGAGACGCAATGCTCGGCGAGTTCCTGTTCGATGATCTGTTCGTCGTCAATCCACGCTTCGATCTTCTTTTCGGTAACGCGAAGACGGATGTGGTACCACTGGTCCTTGGTGAACTTCATCGAGTGGCTGGTCTGGTTCTCGGAGGCGTCGTAGCCGTCAATGCTTGACAGGCCGACGACAGTACCGCCCCAGCCGCCGCAGATCAACGTGCATGGGTCCTTGCCGACAGGAAACGTTAGGCCGCAGAAAAAGTCGTCGCCATCGGTCCGCTTCGCGTCGAGTTCGATTTCGTAGTTCATCCGCGCGGGCGGTTCGCCACTCCAGACGATGCCGACCATCGGCTCGCCGATGGCAATGCGGATGGCGCCGTCGGCCACGGTGATCTTGTTGCCTTTGCCGTAGAAATCGGCAGGCTTCCATTTGCCGAGTTTCTTGCCGTCGAACAATGACTCCTCTTCTGAGGTTGTCTTGACGCCGAACGGTTCCTCGAAGTGATGTTGGCCGGAGCCGATGTCATGGATACCTGTTGTCGGCATAATAACGGTGGCGGTGGTATTGACGGGGATGGTGACGTCGAGGATGAACTTGCCGTTGGCGATGCGCCAGTCGCTTCCGATGAGGCCGCGGATGCTGCGATAGCTGGTCTTGGCTGAGGTGAGCTTGCCGCCGGGCTGCGGCGCGATGAGGATGCGCTTGTAGCCGGGCGCTTCGCTGTGGATGCCGCCGATGTTCTCGACGATCCATTGATAGACTGCGCCAAAACTGTAGTGGGCGAAACTGTTCATGCTGGGGGCTTGGAAGCCTTTCTCGGGGGTCCAGCCGTCCCAACGTTCCCAGATCGAGGTTGCACCGTGTTTGATGGAGAAGCCCCAGGACGGGAAGGTGTCGTTGTGGATGAGCCGGTAGGCGACGTCGTTGCGACCGACCTTCGCGAGCGCCAACATGAGATCCTTCGTCCCGACGAAACCGGTGGAGAGATGATTGTTGCGGCTCTCGATATCTTCGACGAGATACTTCCCCGCGAGCTTTGCCTTGTCGGCGTCGAGGAGGTCGAAGGCGATGGCCAGTACGTACCCGCATTGGGTGTTGCCCTTGATCCGACTGTCGGCGGCGACGTAGGCTTTGTTGAACGCGGTCTTGATGTCGTTGAAGAATTGGTTGTACTTCGCGGCGTCTTCCTTCTTGCCGAGGACTTCGGCGGCGCGGGCAACGAGCTTGGTGCTGTAGGCGAAGTAGGCCTCGTAGATCACATCCTTCGGTGTGTCGGCCTTGATGCTGAGCCAGTCGCCGAAGCAGTGGTATTGTTTCGGCGGCAATAGCTCCGCTGTGCTGCGCTTCTGGCAGAATGCAATGAAGCGCGTCATCGCATCGTAGTTTTTTTCCAGCACGCGACGGTCACCATAAACTTCGTAAATAGTCCAAGGGCAGATGACGCCAGCGTCGGACCATGCAGGGCCGCCATCGTTAATGGCGACTTTAAAAGGGGCAACCGTCCAAAACTGGCCGTCTGTGCGTTGGCTGTCTTGGCAAAGATCAACGAGCCATTTGTTAAAGAACGCCTGTACGTCGGTGTTGAGCGTGGCAGTGCGGATGTAAACTTGCGCGTCGCCGGTCCAGCCGAGGCGTTCGTCGCGCTGCGGGCAATCGGTCGGGATGTCAATGAAATTGGCGCGCTGCGTCCAGTAGATGTTGTTGTGAAGCTGGTTCAACATCGGGTCGGAGCACTGGAAGTTGCCGGCGATGGGCGTGTCGCTACTAAGCGCAATGCCAACGACGGTGTCAGGCGACGGTTTCTCTTTCAGACCGGTAACCTCGATGTACTGGAAGCCGTGGAAGGTAAACCGTGGCGTCCACGTCTCAACGTCGTCGCCGCGGCAGATGTAGGTATCGGTCGCGCGGGCGCTACGGAGGTTGGCGGTGTAGATCGTGCCGTCGGGGTTGAGTCGCTCGGCATACCGGAGCGTGATTTTCTGACCCGGCTCGCCGCGCACCGTCAGGCGTGCCACGCCGGCGAAGTTCTGGCCGAAATTCAGGACGTACACGCCGGGCTTTGGCTCGGTGATGGTTGTGGCCTTGAACTCTTGCACCACGACGACAGGGGGGGAGGGGTGCGCTTGGACGGCGGGATGGACTTCGGTGCAACCGACGTTGACGGTATCCCGATTGCGAGGCTCGATACGCGCATCGTAGGTTTCGCCCATCAGGAAATCGGCTTCGAGTAACGGCCCGGTGGTGGCTTTCCAATTCGGGCCGGTGCCGACGACGGCGGTGGTGCCGTTGGCGTATTCGATGTTTAACTGGACGCGGACACGCGGGAGTTTTCCGTAGTGATTGCGTGCTTGGTGATAGCCGATGTATCCGCTAAACCAGCCGTCGGCGAGTGTGACGCCGAGATCGTTGTTAGCGCGTTTGACAAGCGCGGTGACGTCGTAGGTCCGGTAGTAAACGCGCTTGGCGTAATCGGTCCAGCCGGGGTTGAACCAATCGTCAGTGACGCGCTTGCCGTTGATTTGGACATCAGCGAGACCGAGCGCGCTGACATAAAGTATGGCGTGCTTGACTGGTTTGTCGGTACGGAAATTCGTCCGCAGATACGGTACTGGCGGCAGAAAAAGTGCTTCGAGCTTGAGCTTGCCCCACGGGTGCATGCCGTAATCACCGAGCACATGTGCGGCGGGCCATGCGGTGGTGTCGAGGTTACGATCCTGCCAGTCGGCGCCCGGGTCTCTAAGGGTTTTCCAGGACGAATCGGTAACGTGCGTGATCGTTTTGCCGGCGGCCGTGGTGACGACGAGCTTGGCGAGAAACCCGGTGGGGGTTTTGCCGGGGATCCAGACTTCGACGCGGAGGTTGTTGTCGCCAGCGTGCAGGTTGGCGGTAACGTCAGTGGTTTTGATTTGCATCCACATCCAGCCTTTGACGACAACGTGGGTGTTGACGACAACCTTGTAGTTGTCGTCGCCGATGGTGAAAAGAGTGGCCTTAGCGATTTTGATGTCGGCAGGCAGGCGGAAGTTGCTGACGAATAGACGACTGCCGAACAGTGGATTCGGCTTGGGGTCGGCGGCGTGCCAAATCCATTTCGCGCCATCAAGCGGTGCGTTGGGCAGCTCGATGTCCTGGCGGGCTTTATCGTAGCCGATCCACTCAGCTTTCCAGTCGGACGCTTGCAGCAAGCCCATCGTCCAAGCGGCGGGTTCACTCCAGGCGTACTCAGTGCCGTCTTTGTCCCAAACTTTCACCTTCCACGAGCAACGCATGCCGGTGGTGAGCGGTTTGCCGTCGTAGACAATGGCGGTGGTCTCATCGCTGGCGACCTTGCCGCTGTCCCAAAGCGTCTCCTGTCCCGACGTGACGACGACTTGGTAGGCGGTCTGTTTATCGGCTTTCTGGTCGGAGGCGAGGGTCCAACTCAGGCGCGGTTTTGTCTCGTCAATGCCGAGTGGGTTGACGCGGTATTCGCAGCGCAGTTGTTGCGGCGTGATGGCCTGCGCCGCTGTGGCGAGGCCGAGAATCATAGCGAGTGTTCGTAGCATGGTGTTCCTCCGTTGAAGATGGACGTATTCAAACAGAGTCAGTTCCGGTTGGCTATATGTTTTGTGGCAATTCGTTTTTAACGCTGCTTCGCCATTGATTTTGCTGGCGGGTTAGGGTTTACTGCGCGGACTTCATGGCTATTCACGGTGTCATTTTCGATATGGACGGCACGCTCACAACGATGTGTTTCGACTTCGACCGGATCAAGGCCGAGGCGAACGTCGGCGACGTGGACTTGCTGGACCATCTCGGCTTGGTGCGCGGCGCGGAACGCGCGCGGCTTCATCGCATCATCGTGAAGTACGAGAACCAGGCCGCAGCACGGACGAAGTTGAACTGCGGGGCGCGTACGGTGTTGCGCGGCCTGCGCCAGCGCGGGCTGCCGACGGCGTTGTTGACGCGCAACTCGCGTCGATCGGTTGACTTGGTCTGCCATAGGTTGGAACTGAATTTCGATATCGCCGTCAGCCGTGAGGACGGGCCGTACAAACCGTCGCCGGAACCAATCCGGAACATTGCGCGCTGCTGGGGTGCAAAACCGTGCGAGTTGTTGATGGTCGGCGACTACAAGTGGGACGTGCTCTGCGCGCGCAACGCGGGGGCGCGTAGCGTGGTGTTGGTGGAGCGTGGTGCGTTGCCACCGTGGGCGGAGGATGCGGAGTTCGTAATCCGTCGGTTGACGGGGGTGCTGGAGATCGTGGACAAGGAGGCAGCGTGAGCGGGCACGTGGTAGGTATGGTGACGTGCGGCTCGAAGGCCGAGGCGCGTTCGCTGGCGCAAGTGGTGTTGAAGTCGAAGCTGGCGGCGTGCGTAAACATCGTCGCGGGTGTCGAGTCGCATTATTGGTGGCAGGGTAAACTGGAACGTGGTGCGGAGTGCCTCTTGTTGATCAAGACGACGAAGGCGAAGTCGGCGGCGGTGACGCGTGCGATTAAGGCGGTGCACAGCTATGATGTGCCAGAAATTATTTTTGTTCGGATCGCGCGTGGCGAGCGGCGTTACCTGAAATGGCTGCGCGGTGCGGTGGCGACGCTGGCGTTGTTGTGCGCGGCGACATCGTCGCGCGGGGACGCGATTGACGACGCGGTGAAGCAGTTGCGCTCCGGTAACGAGGAGACGCGGGTGGAGGCGGCGGAACGATTGGCGCAACTCGGCGGCGAGCGGGCGGTGAAACAGTTTCGTGCGATGATCGCGTCGCCGGGCGCGGAGGCGCGCCAGATGGCGGTATCGGGTTTGTTGCGGGTGAGCGAGACGGATGAGGATTTGGAACTGGTGCGTGGCCGGCTGCAGGACGGGGAATCGTTGGTGCGTTGGTCGGCGGCGCTGGCGTTGGGTCAGAGCGGACGACGGGAGGCAGTGCCCTGGCTGGAAATGGCTGCGAAGTCGGACGCCTCGGAATTGGTGCGGGAAGTGGCGGTGGAATCGCTGGTGAAGTTGCGGGTCCAACTCTTCTGGTGGCGTTCGCTGGGCGCGGTGCTGAAGGAGGCGCGTAAGAGGAAACAATTTGTGCTGGCGTATTTCTTCGTGCCGGAGTCGTCGAATTGTCGGCAATTTGAGTCGGCGGTGCTAGCCGCGCCGGAGGTGTCGGAACGGATGCTGGGATTTGTGTGTGTGCGCGTGGACGCAGCAACGCACACGGCGGAGGCGCGTCTTTACGATGTGCGTGGGGCGCCGACGGTGTTGTTGTTAGACGGAGAGGGCGTCGAACTGGCGCGTGCGGTGGGTATGGTGGAGAAGGAGCGGTTGCTGGCGCGGATGGCGCAGGCGCGGCGCGGATCGGAGTCGTTCTACGAATTGCAGCGTCGGGCGCAACGCGCCCCGTCGGACGTGATGGCGAACTGGAAGGTGGCGGAGACGTGCCTCGATGAGGGGCGTGAGGATTTGGCGATTCCGCATTTACGGAACGTGATCTGCTATGACGAGGCAAATCGCAGCGGCTGGACGGCGGATGCGCTGCTGGCGTTGGGAGTGGTACTTGGTCATCAAGGCCGTCATGCGCAAGCGGCGTACTGTTACGAGCAGTTGCTGGAGCGCTGGCCGGCGTTCGCCCGGAAGGACAAGGTGTTGTATTGTCTTGGGCTGAGCCGTCTGGCGCTGGGACAGAGGGAGAAAGGACGGGGGGGGCTGGAGCAATTGACGCGTGAATTTCCCGACAGCGTAGTCGTTAAACAGGCAGGACAAGTATTGGAGAAACTGGGAGCGAAATGATGAAGCATGTAATTATTATGATGGTGGTTGCGTTGATGGCGTTGTGTGCCGCGCGGGGAGAGGAGTTGACGGAGGCAGATAAGCGCGCGGTCAGCGAGGCCAATGAGTATTTCGTGCGCGGCAACGAGTTCATGGAGAGGAATTCGCTGCCCCGCGCCAAGGCCGAGTACCAACGAGCGCTGCGGATTTTCCCGCGGCACCCTAACGCGCTCTACAACCTTGCGGTGGCTTGCGAGAAGTTGAACCAGCCCGATGAGGCGATCAGTACCTATAAACGTTATCTGGAGCTGAAACCGAACGACGCCGATGTGTGGACACAACTGGGTGTCCGTTACGATGAGAAGAACCAACGCATCGAGGCGCAGGCTGCCTATGAGAAGGCGCTCGCTTCTGACCCGGATTTCGGACGCGCCCACCACAACTACGGCATCCTGCTCAAGGAAGCCGGGAAGATGGATGAGGCGCAGAAACATCTGGAGACATTCGTGCAGCTTGAGGAAAAGGCCGGGCGCCACAACGGCGACGCCTACTACAGCCTCGGGGTCCTCCACCTCACGCGGGGACGATTGCCGGAGGCGAAACGGTTCCTCCAAAAGGCGCTTGATGAGGACCCGTCCATCCCGTACTACAACAACGCCATGGGCGACATCTACGCCGCCGGCAAGGATCTCGAAGCGGCTCTGGTCTGTTACCGCAAAGCTGTGGACAAGGACGAGAAATACGCGCCCGCCTACAGCGGCATGGGCGACGCTTACCGCCAGTTGAAACAGGCTGATAGGGCCGACAAGGCCTACCGGCAAGCCCTTCAGTTGCGCCCCGATTACCACCTGATCTATTTTAAGCTCGGCCTCCTCAACGAGGAAAGCGACCCGGCCACCGCGATAAAACATTTTGAAAAATACCTGACCTCTGGTAAGAATCTAGAGTTCGAGAAGCCAGCCAAAGAAAAAATTGAAAAACTGAAACGACCCAGCAAGAAATAGGATTTCACCATGTCACTACATTCCAGCTTGAAATCAGCCGATAAGATCAAGACCCGTCGCAACGTCCTGAAGCGTTTCGAGCGCGTCGAGGTCCTCAAGAAACAAGGCCGTTGGAAGGACGGCCAGCGCGTCTTCGGCCTCCCTAAGACCAAATCTGAATAGGCGGGCTAGCGCGTCGTGCCTGTCCGTCTGCAAAAGTTTCTTGCTGAAGCGGGCGTTGGCTCGCGCCGCGCCTGCGAAAAACTCATTCAGAAAGGCCGCGTTACCGTTAACGCCCGCCTCGTCACTGAGTTGGGAACCAAGGTGGAACCCAACGCCGACCGAGTGGCAGTGGACTCTAATCTAGTTACCGCCGAGCGCAAACTCTACATTGCCCTCCACAAACCGCGCGGCGTCTTCTGTACCAGCCACGACACGCACGGACGTAAGCGCGTGTTGGACCTTTTGCCGCCGACATTGCCGCGTCTTTACACGGTTGGACGCCTCGATGCGGACTCCGAGGGATTGCTCTTGCTAACCAATGACGGCAGTTTTAGCTTGCAGCTGACGCATCCCCGCTATAAAAGGCCAAAGAAATACTGCGTACAGGTTGCCGGCGTATGGGGGGAAGAAACGACGACGCGATTGCTCAACGGGATTGTTAGCGAAGGTGAACGCCTCCGGGCCGAGAGTGTGGCGCAGCTTCGTACGAGCAGCGATGCGAGCGAACTGGAACTGATCATTTGCGAGGGCAAGAAACGACAGATCCGCCGTATGATGGCCGCCGTCGGTCATCCCGTTCAGCGACTCGTGCGCGTGGCGATTGGAAATTTGACGCTCGGAAATTTGAAACTAGGACAATGGAGGTATTTGACCAATGAAGAAGTTCACCAGCTACTGCACGATTAGTTTCGTCATGCTCGTTGCCGCTGCGGCGTTTGCCGATTCGGGTGCCGCGTCCATCTCGACTATAGCGCCCTCTGCCGGCGCCAGCCTGCTCAAGGCCAACAAAGTCAACATCCGCGCCCGGCCCAGCCGCACTGCGGAACTTGTTACTCAACTGAAGAAAGGCGACGAGGTCAAGGTCTTTGAGACCAAGTCCGTCGTCGAAGCTGGCAAGACCCAGGAATGGTCTCGCATCACTTTACCCGCCACCGCCAAGTGCTACGTCCTCTCCAAGTTGATCGCTGGTGGCAAAGCCACCGGCGACGGCATCAACATCCGTTGCGGCCCCGGTAGCAACTTCAAGGAAATTGGCAAGCTCACCAAGGGGGAAAAGGTGTACCTCGTCAAGGCTGGTAGTGAATGGACGCAGATTAAGCCGACGCTGCAATGTAGCGGCTGGGTTGCCTCTGAATATCTCGAAGTGGCTCCCGTTCCCGTGCCCGTGTTGACGCCCGCGCCGCCGATCATCAGCAATGTTGCCGAAGTTGTTTCAGCTCCCATCGCGCCACCCGTGGTGGTGCCCGCGCCCACACCCGCTTTTCAGTCGGAGCCGGAGACATTGGCATACTACGTTGTCAGGGACGGTATTTTCCAGACGGTGGATTCCCAAGAGAAACAAGAAGAGAAGATGCTCGCGCCATATGAATTGATGACGTTGGTGTTCGACCGCCGCCAGTATCGTGTCGCCTACCTCGACATGGCGGAAAAGAACCTCGACAAGTACGAGGGCAAACACGTGCGCATCCTCGGCAACCTGCGTTGGCGCCGTGGCGAACGTTACCCCGTGATCATCGTCGAACGCATCGAACCTGTCTGGTAAGGGAATCGTTCATGACGGCCAAGCTGATTGACGGCAAACAGATCGCAGAACAGATCAACGTCGAGAATGCTGTCGAAGTCGCGCGCCTCAAACAGCAGCACGGACTGACTCCCGGCCTCGCCGTCGTCCTCGTCGGCGACAACCCGGCCAGCGCCGCCTACGTTTCCTCGAAAGATAAAATGTGCGCTCGCCTCGGAATGCACTCGGAGAAAATTACGTTGCCCGCTATCACGACGCAGACTGAACTACTTGCCATCATCGCCCGACTCAACCAACAGGACAATATCCACGGTATCCTCGTCCAATCGCCCACGCCGAAACAGATTTCCGAGGAGGCCATCTTTGCTGCCATTGATCCCGGTAAAGACGTGGACGGTTTCCATCCGCTCAACATCGGCAAAGTTGCCATCGGCGACCCTAGCGGATTCGTTCCCTGCACACCCGCTGGCGTCCAAGAGCTTCTTGGCCGTTGTGGCGTTGTCGTCGAAGGAGCGCACGTTGTTGTTCTTGGCCGCAGCCGCATTGTCGGTCGCCCCGTCTCGCTGATACTCTCCCAAAAAGCCCGCAACGCCAATGCCACCGTCACCGTCGTGCACTCCAAGAGCAAGAACCTCGCAGAGATTTGCCGCAGCGCTGACATTCTCATCGCCGCCATCGGCGTTGCGCGCTTCGTCAAATCCGAAATGGTCCGCGACGGTGCCGTCGTCATCGACGTCGGCATCAACCGCGTCGAGGACAAGACTACCGAAAAAGGCTGCCGCCTCGTGGGCGACGTCGACTTCGACGCCGTCAAACAAAAAGCCGGCCTGCTCACGCCCGTGCCCGGCGGCGTCGGCCCGATGACTATCGCGATGCTGATGTCTAACACCATCCGCGCCGCCAAAATGCGCCACGGTCTGGCCTGAGAGCACGACGTTCGATGCTTCTGGTCATAGATAACTACGACAGTTTCACCTACAACCTTGTCCAGTACCTCGGCGAACTGGGCGCGGCGATGCGCGTGTTCCGCAACGACGAAATCACGCTCGACCAAATCCGCGCGTTGAACCCGGACCGCCTGATGATTTCTCCGGGGCCGTGTTCGCCCAACGAAGCGGGACTCTCCAACGACATCATCCGCACATTTGGCCCGACGATCCCGACGCTCGGCGTCTGCCTCGGCCACCAATGCATCGGCCATGTCTTCGGCGGTGAAATCGTCCGTGCCAACCGTCTCATGCACGGCAAGACCTCGCCGATTCACCACAACGGTCGCGACCTCTTTGCCGGGATGCCGAACCCGTTCACGGCGACGCGCTACCATTCGCTGCTCATCAAACGCGACACTTGTCCGGCCTGCCTTGAAATCACCGCCGAGACGAAGACGGAAGGGGATATCATGGGGGTCCGGCACAAGACGCTGCCGATCTGGGGCGTGCAGTTCCATCCCGAATCCATCCTCACCGAGGACGGTAAAAAAATCCTCGCAAACTTCCTGAAACTGATGCGCTAGCCCAGTTCCGTCCACCGCACCAGCGCCGAGAGGTTTGGCTTGCCGTCATGATACCACCACAACGGCGGACGTTGCATCTGGCCGATCGGGCAGACGCGGTGAATACCCAGCTTCGCCAGACGATTCGTGAAATCCGTCATCCGCTCCGACAACGGTGCCACGCCCACCGTCGAGATGCGTGTGGCGAACCGTTGAATGTTCTCCAGCACCCGCGGCATACCGTCGGTCGGCTTCACGAACACGACCCGGTTCAAACACGACGGCGTAAATGAGGGGTCGTCGTCGTAGATCACCGCCCAGTCGTTTGGTTGCTGGCTGGCCCAAACTGCGATCCGACGGTCTGACGCGGCGCGAAACTCGTAGCCCGACCGGATCAAGTTGACACCCGCGGCTTCCTCCACCGAGAGTGTGCCGCGCGGGATCCGTGTGTGGAACGCCGCCATCGCCTCGCCCAGCGCGGCCCCGAACTTGCGTGGACTGAGCGCGCCACGCTCTTCCACGTAGATCACGTGTGGCGACAAACAGCCCTGCTGGTCGTACACCGACACGTCTTCCGCCGCAGCCGCTGCCAAGGCGGGCAATTGTTCCGCCGTCATCGCCTCCCGGCAGACATAACCAAAACTCACCTTCTGGCCGTACCCGATGAATGTCGCCGTCCCTGGCATCATCCGGCGCAACGCCGCCATCGTGCTGTCGTCGCCGTGTGCGATCACCGTGTCCGCCTTCGCCAGCGCCACTTGTGTCAACGCCGCGTCCTCGCGCGGCCATTCCAGCACGGACACGCACGCCGCCATGTCCGGGTCCACCGCCCGTAACGACTCGACAAACAGCCGCGGAAACACCGTGTCGCGTTGTGACATCCGCACCAAGTTCCCCGATCGCACCAGCAGCCCGCACAGGATGCTGTGAATCCCTGGCGGCGGCACGTTGCCCGCCAACAGGTGCGTGATCAACGGCACGCCAAACGCACGCGCCCGCACACGGCCATGCGGACGAAACTCGTCCAGCACGAGACGGTCACCAAGCTCCCGGTCCAACAACGCCCCCAGCGATTCCACTGTGATAGCCCCAAACGCCCGGTCAATCGCCTCGTTCACCATCGCCGGCGAGAACCCCGTCACCGACGGTGCCTGCTCGACCGCTTGCGCCCGCCACGGACTCGATGGCGGGAGCCAGCTTTGCGCCGCGCTTGCCAGCGCCTTGATCACTGCCTCTGTGCTGCGCGATTCCGTCAGGACCTCGCGCGCCTGACGCACACGACGGGCTGCGTCCTGGACCATGGCGAGTGTCGCGTTCACGTGGCCAGCAGCGCCTCCGCGTTTAACGAACAGCCGCGCGGCATCGCGCCGGTCGCGCGGCCGAGCAGCGTGAACCCGTCGCCGTTGCCATCGCGCACGCCGAGGTCTTCGGTCTGGATGCACATCGCGCTCCACAGGTTCGCGAGGTCGTAAATCCGTAGCAATCCGCGAACACCGGGCGTCGTGTCGTCGTCGGTCTGCGGATCAATCACCCGCACCCGCACCCAGGATGGCGCGCGTTTCAAGTCGGTCCGGTGACCGTTGCGAAACGTCTGGTCGTAGAACTGCGAGCTGAGCTCGGTCATGCCGTACTCGTTGACGATGTGCGTCGCCGGGATGCCGAGATGGTTCTCGAACAGCTCGTACAAATACGGCTTTGCGACTTCGCGGGAGCGTCCCTTGAATCCGCCCGTCTCCATCGCGCGGCTGCCGGGCGGCAATCGCAGTACCGTGCCCTCGTCGAAGAGGTTCAGGAACCCAAACGCGGTTCCGAGCACGCAGACTGGATGGCCTACCGGTTCGATCCGTTTCACGAATCCGCCGCCGAACTCGCGGATCAACACGCGCGCCATGTGCGCCAGCGACGATTGCGGCTCGTCCGGCACGAGCGACAACATCGGCATCCGTGCGCCGTCGGGCAACAGGTGCGCCGCGAAGTTCGGCAGGATGGCGGCGTCGTAAAGCGCGAGCGTCTTGAAGATGTGGCGTCCCGCGTTGCTGCGCGTCGTGCCGCTCGTGTGAAATTCCGCCACCGCCTCCGACGGTGGGAAGCAGGTCAACGGCATTTCCCGGAACGCGCTTGCCGGTACGGCGGGAATCTCGCGCCAGTTCGTGATATTTCCCGGTGTGCGTTCCTTGCGCTCGCAGAAGGCCCGGTAGGCGGTGTTGCGCTCGAACTGGAAGGCGAAGACCTCCCGGGCGAGCGCGTCAAACTCGTCCGTCGTGCCGCCGATGAAGGCGACGATTCGTTGCTGGAGTTCAAGAGCGGTTTTCATGATGCTGGTTGTCCGCGACAGCGGGAGTCACTGTCCTACTTCCCGGGCAGGGAATCAAGCCTCATTTAAGGTAGTGCGACGATCAACGCGAAAATGAAAGGCAACAGCCGCTTCGTGCGCTTGCAGTAGCTGGCGTAGTCCAGGAAACGGGTGCGCAACAGCGATTCCTCGAAGATGAGCTTCGCCAACAGCACCGCCAGCAACGACAGCCACATCACGGCGCGCTCCCAAGTGAATTGTTCCAGCACCAACGCAGCCATCGCTAACAACCCACCGGTGTATATCGGATGGCGAATCCAGCGGTACGGACCGCTCGTTACCAGTTGTGCGCCTGCCGGACTTCCGGGCTGATTCGTAACTGACGAAGCCGTATCGTAGCCAGCGCCCACAACAACAGCCCGCAGCCTGCCGCCTCCAATGCCAGCCAGGTTCGGGCAATCCACGGTCCCGTCAGCAACAGCGCCGCGATCACGGCCAACTGAAGCGTCACGAGCAGGCGTGCTTTCATCAAACCAACTCCGCGATGACGTCGAGACAGAAATCCAGTTCCCGCCGCGTGATCGTCAACGGCGGCGTCAAGCCGAGCACCTCGCCGCGTTCGCCTTCCGGTATCGCGATAATGCCGCGCTGGAGCAGGCGCTCGCACAACGCCGTCGCGTCGCCGACTTCCAAGCCGAGCATCAAACCCTTGCCGCGCACCGGCAAACGCTTCTGGATATGCACACCCAACTCCCGTGCGCGACGGTCTAGCTTCAGTCGTTTCATCTCCGCAATGCTGGCCAGGGCGGCGGCGCAAGCCAGTGGGTTGCCGAGGAATGTGCTCGTGTGAATCGCCTCGCCTTGCGACTCCGGCCAACTGTCCATCACCGATGCCTTGCCGATGCACGCACTGATCGGCAGGCCGCCGCCTAGCGCCTTGCCGACGCAAATCAAATCCGACACGACGCCCCAATGTTGGCAGGCAAACCAACGCCCCGTCCGACAGAAGCCGGTGTAAACCTCGTCGAGGATCAGCAGGATTCCGTGCTCGTCGCAGAACCGTCGCAGCTTCGGAAGGAAATCATCCGGTGGCACGATGATCCCGCCGCGGCCTTGAATTGGCTCGACGAGCACAGCGCCGCAATTGCGCGCTGTTGTCGGTACACGGCCAAACGGCATGTGCGTGACAAACTTGCCGAGTTGTTCTGCGAACGGTGCACGGAAGAACTCGCGCGAGGTGGCGGCAAGCGCGCCGTAGGTCAGGCCGTGGTACGCACCGCGAAAGGCGATGACGCCGGGTTTTCCGGTGTGGATGGCGGCGGTTTTTAGTGCCGCCTCTACGGCCTCGGCGCCGGTATTGGTGAAGAGGACGCGGGCGTTGGTGCGGAAGGTGAGTTTCACCAGCTCTCGGGCAAGTTGGAGCTTAAGTTCGTTGGGGTGAACGTCGCCCATCGCGTGGAGCAATGTTCCGGTTTTGTTCCGGATGGCGGCAGCAACGCGCGGGTTGGTGTGTCCGACGCTGGCGACGCCGAACCCGGCGGTCAGGTCGAGATAGCGATTACCGTCGGCGTCCCAGACATTCGCGCCGCGGGCGCGTTGCCAGAAGATAGGCCAGCGGTCGGAGACGAAGGTGACGTTGCGGCTCTCGAACCGTCGAAGTTGGCGGGCAAGCGCACGCGAACGCGGGCCGGGAATACGAGTGCGGAGGAGAGGAAGCGACATCAGACACCTCGTGTGTCGGGTCCCCAAATGTGTTTCTGCCGCTGGGTCTGGAGCCGAACGGTAAGGTGGTCGGCGAGAATCCACTCGGCGAGCGTCTTCAACGGCAGTTTGCCCCAAACCGGCGAGAAGAGGATGGCGCACCGGTTCCCGAGGTCGTGCTCGGCAAGCTGGTGTTTGGCCCAGTCGTAGTCAGCACGGTCGGCGAGGACGAACTTGATCTCGTCCTTCGCGGTGAGGTGGCGGAGGTTGGCGCAACGGTTCTGTGCGGACTCACCACTGCTCGGAGACTTGAGATCCATGATCTTGATGACACGGGGGTCCACGTTGGCGATGTCTTCGGTGCCGCTGGTTTCGAGCAGGACGGTGAGACCGAGGTTGCAGAGGCGCGTGAGTAACGGCAGGACGTTGGGCTGGAGAAGCGGTTCGCCGCCGGTGATTTCGACGAGGGGAAAACCGTGGGCGCGGACCTTGAAGATGATCTCGTCGAGGCTCATCGCGACGCCTTCATCGAAGGCGTAGGCGGTGTCGCACCAAGCGCAGCGCAGCCGGCAACCGGTAAGCCGCACGAATACACACGGCAGCCCGGCGTAAGTGGACTCGCCTTGGATGCTGTGGAAAATCTCGTTGACGATCAAGGTCTCAGGCACGTGGCGAAACTAGCAGAAGCCGGCGGTCTTGACAACGGGGGGGTGCGGTGTTAGCTAAGCTCGTTTCATTTTTCTTGTGAAGGACACTTATTTAACTCAGTACCTGTTCGTCGCTGTGTTTCTCGCGGTGGCAGTCGTGTTTCCGTTGGTGCCGCTGGCACTGGTGCGGCTGCTGGCGCCACGCAAACCGTCGTCGACGAAGAACGCAACCTACGAGTGCGGTCTGGCGGGCAAAGGCGACGCGTGGATACAATTTCGCGCCGGCTATTACCTGTATGCACTCGTCTATGTGATTTTTGCCGTTGAAACCATCTTCCTGTACCCGTGGGCGGTGGCGTTTGGCGAGCTGAGCTTCGGGGCGTTTGTGGCGATGATGGTGTTCGTGCTGTTGCTGGTCGAAGGATTCGTGTACGCGTGGGCTAAAGGCGCGTTGGATTGGAAGTAGCCATGGCCGTTGACCCCAATCTCAAGAGCGAACTCCAGAAGCAGGGCATCTTCGTGATGCCGGTCGAGTTCCTGTACAACTGGAGCCGCAAATCCTCGCTCTGGCCCATCCAGTTTGGCCTCGCTTGTTGTGCCATCGAAATGATCGCCGCCGCCGCGGCGCGTCACGACATGGCGCGGTTCGGTGCGGAAGTGTTCCGCGCGTCACCGCGTCAGGCGGACTTGATGATCGTGTCGGGTACGGTGACAAAGAAGATGGCCCCGCAAGTCGTGCGGCTCTACAATCAAATGCCGGAACCGAAATACGTCATCGCAATGGGCGCGTGTGCCATCTCCGGCGGGCCGTTCAAGGACGGCTACAATGTGTTGAAAGGCGTTGACCGTTACATTCCCGTGGACATTCACATTCCCGGTTGTCCGCCGCGCCCGGAGGCGTTGTTGCACGCGCTGATGACGTTGCAGGAGAAGATTTCCAAGCAGCACCTGAACGAGGTGTCCTGGTACGACAAGAATGCGCCTTCCGAGTTTCCTGTTCCGCAATACGGCGCTCACGATCTTGAGCCGCCCGCCAATCCGAAGGTGTGGGAGCCGCCGAAAAAGTGATTCCGCCCCTCGAACAAGTTCGCGAGATGCTCTCCGCTGGCGCGGCGAAGTCGTCGTTGCTGGTGGAACGCGAGGAGGCGGTGGCCGTCGCGCAATTCCTCAAGACCGACCCGCAACTGCAATTGGATTTCTGTTCGTGTGTGACAGCGGTGGACTATATCAAGCAGGACTGCATCGAGGTCGTCTATCATCTCTACTCAGTGGCGTTGAAACACGGCCCGGTCGCGCTCAAGGTGCGCGCCCCGCGTGCGCTGGAGCAATGCCGCATGCCGTCGTTGACGCCGGTATGGCGCGGCTGCGAGTACCAGGAGCGCGAGGCGTTTGACCTGTACGGCGTGAAGTTCGACGGTCATCCCGACCTGCGCCGCATCCTGATGTGGGACGAGTTCGTTGATCATCCGATGCGGAAAGATTACGTCCCGCCGATGGATTACGAGTGGGAGCCGACGCCGCACGCCGAAACGCTCGCCCGCGCCAAGCAGACCGGCGGCACGGTGCCGGCAAGCGCGCTGGAGGCCAAGAAGTGAGCGCAACCGGCATCATCCAGACGCAGACGCTCGAAGTCTCGCTCGGCCCGCAACACCCGAGCACGCACGGCGTGTTCCGGATGGACGTTGTGCTCGACGGCGAGTACGTCGTGAAACTGAAGCCGGTGATGGGCTACCTTCACCGCAACCACGAGCAACTCGCCGAGAAGATGACGTGGCTCGGTTCGATGCCGTACACCGACCGCCTCGATTATTTCTGTTCGATGACCAACAACTGGGCCTACGCGCTCGCTGTTGAGAAGATGACGGGCTTGAAAGTCCCGGAGCGCGCCGAGTACATACGCGTCATCATGGCGGAACTGACGCGCCTGTTGAACCATTCCTGCGCCATCGGATTCCTGCTCAGCGATTGCGGCGCGTGGTTCACACCGGTGCTGTACGCGCTGCGCGAGCGGGAATGGATCCTTGATTTCTTTGAGACCGTCAGCGGTGCCCGCATGATGTGCAACTACATGCGTTTCGGCGGCGTCCGCGTTGACCTCGACGACGCTTCGCTCGCGATGGCGCGCAACATCGTTGCTCGTTGGCCCGCGTTCCTCGACGAGTTCGAGAAGCTGATGACCGAGAATGAAGTCCTTCTTGCGCGCACCCAGCGCGTCGGCATCCTGTCGCGCAACCTCGCGATCAACGCCAGCGTCAGCGGCCCCGTCGCGCGCGCCAGCGGCGTCGAGTACGACATCCGCAAGGTGGACAAGTACGGCGTCTATGACCGCTTCGATTTCGGCGTGCCCGTCGGCGAGGCTGGCGACACGTTCGACCGTTACATGATCCGCATCCTCGAAATGCGCGAGGCGGTGAAGATCCTCGAACAAGCCTTGCGCGACATTCCCGCTGGCCCGTTCATCGCGCCCGAGGCGAAGCTCCGCAATTTCAAAGTCCCCGCAGGCGACGGTTACGGTCGCATCGAAGCACCGAAGGGCGAACTCGGTTTCTATCTCGTCTCCGAGGGCGGCGCGAAACCGTACCGCTATCACGTTCGTCCGCCAAGCTTCATCAACCTGACCATTCTCGAAGATATGTGCCTCGGCCAGAAAGTCGCCGACACCGTCATCATTCTCGGCAGCGTGGACATCGTATTGGGCGAGGTGGACCGATGAGCAACCTCCTCGGCAAAGGCATGATCGACGGCCTCGTCGTCACCGCGAAGAATTTCGTCACCAGCTATTTCGACGGCAACCGCAAAGACCGCCTCTTTACCTACCAGTATCCCGAAGAGCGGATGAAGTTACCGGAGAACTCCCGCACCTTCCCGTTCCTTGTGTACGACGGCACGCCCGACCAGATGCGTTGCACCGCGTGCAAGGTTTGCGAGACCGAATGCCCGCCGCAATGCATCTACATCGTCATGGAACGCGACGCCAACGGCAAACCGCTCCTTCGCCCGCGCGTGTTCGACATCGACATCAGCGTCTGCATGCAATGCGGCATCTGCGCCGAAGTTTGTCCGACCAACGCCATCAAGATGGACTGCGACTTCGAGCGCAGTGCGCACGGCCGGTTCGAGACGTTGCTGTCGCACCTGCCTGAACTCCTGAAATCGAACGACTATTACCACCAGATCAAATCCGCCGAAGCGACCCGCGTTGACGCGACGCGGAAACCGGTGAAGAAAGCCGCTGCGCCAGCACCGGTAAAGCCGATGCCGACGCCAGCAGACATCCTGACCGAAGACGAGCGGAGCGCGTGGCAACGGGGCTGCCAAAGCGAGATCGGCACCGGTCCAATAGTCTGGCCACCACCGGTCGTCGTGAAGAAAAAGGTGGCCGGAACAAATACGGAACAAAATGTCAGCGCGGCGCCGTTGCCAACCGGCACGCCGTGGCACGATTCCGGGATCGATATTGCCGCGCGCATGGAGTTGGCGAAGGATCGTTCGCTGGCCGACAAGTTGATGGCGGCGATGGCGCAACTCGATTGCCAGGCATGCGGGTATGATTGTCGCGGATACGCCGACGCGCTCGCGTCGGGCACCAACAGCGATTTCACGCTCTGCACGCCGGGCGAGGAAGAGACGAAGAATATGCTGGAGAAGTTGTTGAAGGAGGCGGGCAAGCTCTAACGCATGGACGCCATCTACCAACTGATCCACGACTACTGCCCGACGATGCCGGACTGGCTGGCGCTGGCACTGGCGATTCTGCTGCCGATTGCCATCGTGATGGGCGTGTTCCTGACCGTGTTCGCGCTGCTGACGTGGGTCGAGCGAAAAGCGCTCGGACGAATCCAGAACCGTCGCGGCCCGAACCGGGTCGGGCCGGTCGGGCTGTTCCAGCCGATTGCGGACGGGCTGAAGCTCCTGACAAAGGAGGACATTGTTCCGAACGCGGCAGACAAGGTCGTGCATTTTCTTGCGCCGGTGCTGGTCGTGGTGCCGGCGTTCATGGTGCTCGCGGTCGTACCAGTGGCGAAAGGGTTCATTGCGGTGGATTTGAACATCGGCGTGTTGTTCGCGCTGGCGGTTAGCACTGCGAGCGTGCTGGCGCTGTTCATGGCGGGCTGGGCATCGCACAACAAGTTCTCGCTGCTCGGCGCGATGCGCGGCGTGGCGCAGGTCGTGAGCTACGAGGTGCCGATGGTGCTGGCTGCGGTCGTGGTGTTGATGGCGTCGGGGTCGTTGTCGAGCGTCAGCATCGTCGAGGCGCAACGCGGTCTGACCGGCTGGTTCGTCTGCAAGCCGTGGGGGCTTGTCGGGTTTGTCATCTTCCAATTGTGCGCGATGGCGGAAGTGGCGCGGACGCCATTCGATTTACCGGAAGCGGAGTCGGAAATCGTCGCGGGCTATCACACGGAGTACAGCGGCTTCAAATTTGCGCTGTTCCAGATGGGCGAGTACGTCGCTGCAATCACGATGGGCGGCATCACGGTAACGATGTTCCTCGGCGGTTATCTTGGGCCGGGCTGCGACCTGCCAAAGTTCGGCTGGCTGATCTCGGCGTGCTGGTTCTTTGCAAAGCTCGGCATCATCGTGGTCATCAATATCTGGGCGCGCGGCACTTGGCCGCGCGTGCGCGTGGATCAATTGCTCGGCTTTGCGTGGAAACTTTTGTTGCCGTTGTCGCTCGTGAACATCGTGGCAATGGCGGTCTGGCATTTTGCGCCGAACAAGCTGGTTGGTTGGGTCGAGTCGGCGGTATTGCTGGCGGTGGCGATTGTCGCGCTGGTGAAAATCAACGCAGGACAGACGTTTGAGAAACGGAGTTACCGGTTCACGTCATGAACATCGTTTTCCTCACATTGTCTGCGATAATGGTGCTCGGCGCGGTGCTGGCGGTGACGCTGCGCAACCTCGTGCATTGCCTGCTGGCGCTGGTGGTGTTCTTCCTCGGTATCGCCGGGCATTTCTTCCTGTTAAAGGCGGACTTTTTGGGCGCGGCTCAGATTTTGATCTACATCGGCGCGGTGGCGGTGCTGATTCTGTTTGCGATCATGCTCACCCGGAACATTTCCGGAACAGAAGGCGGACGCAGCTCGCTTGGTGGCGCGTGGTGGCTCGGCGTCGGCCTCGCGTCGTCGCTGGCGGGGATGATGTGTGTGTTTGTGCGTCGAAGCGAATTGGTGACGAAGTTGCCGTACGGTGCGACCGAGGAAGGCGTCGTGAAGGAGATTGGCAAGCTGCTGGTGACCGATTGGGTGGTGCCGTTGGAGATCATGGCGGTGTTGTTGACGGCGGCGTTGATCGGCGCGGTGGTCATCGCGTTGGAGGAGGAGAAGAAGCGATGAGTGTGCCGCTCGGATATTATTTGATGCTCGGCGGCGTCTTGTTCTGCATCGGGCTGTGCGGCGCGTTGACGCGGAAGAACGCCATCGCGGTGCTGATGAGCATCGAAATCATGTTCAACGCGGCGATCCTGAATTTCGTGGTGTTTTGGTACTACCTCCACAACGGCGCGTTGACGGGCCAGATGTTCGCCTTGTTCGCGATTGCAGTCGCGGCGGCGGAGTCGGCAGTCGGCCTGGCGTTGGTGATCTCGGTGTACCGGCATTATCGGTCTGTAGACGTGGATGAGATGAAAGCGTTGAAGGGATGAACGAACTCGTCAAACAACAATGGCTGATCCCGTTCCTGCCGCTGGTGGCGGCGGCGGTGCAATCGCTATTGCCGCGCAAGGCGCGGAAATTGTCGGCGGGTATCTGCCTGACGGCGATGGGCGCGTCGTGCGTGTTGGCGTTGCGGGCGTTTGTCGGCACGCTGGGGCATCACGAGGCGGAACGCGCGGTCTGGAACTTCGTCTGGTTCGATTACGGCACGACGCGGCTGCAACTCGGCTTCATCCTCGACCCCATGACGGCGGCGATGGCGTTGATGGTGACATTTGTCGGGTTCTGGATCTTCGTCAACGCCACCGGCTACATGTCCGACGACGAGAATTTCACGCGGTTCTTCTGTTTCCTGTCGCTATTCGCGGCGGCGATGCTTGGGCTGGTGGTCGCTAATAATTTGTTGATGCTGTTCATGTGCTGGGAACTGGTCGGCTTGTGCAGCTATCTGCTGATCGGGTTCTGGTATTTCAAGCCGAGCGCAGCGACGGCGATGAAGAAGGCGTTCATCACGACGCGCATCGGCGACGTCGGATTCTTCCTCGGCATCCTGATGCTCTCCTGGCAGGCCGGTACGTTGAATTTGTACGACGGCGGCAATGGCGCGCTGGAGCAGGCGGGCAAGCTGGCTGGGCTGCACGGATGGTTTGGCTGGAGCATGGCGACGACGATTGCGGTGCTGCTGTTCATCGGCGCGATGGGCAAGAGCGCGCAGTTCCCGTTACATGTGTGGTTGCCCGACGCGATGGAAGGTCCGACGCCGGTGTCGGCGCTGATTCACGCGGCGACGATGGTGGCGGCAGGCGTGTTCATGGTGGGACGGATGTTCGCGTTGTTCACGGCAGGCGGCTCGGCGGAGCATCCGACGTTTGCGATGGACATGGTGCTGTGGGTTGGGTGTTTCACGGCGTTGTTCTCGGCAACGATCGCGGTGGGGCAGTTCGACATCAAACGGGCGCTGGCGTATTCGACTTGTTCGCAACTCGGTTTTATGATGATGGCGCTCGGCGCGGGTGGGCTGGTGCCTGGACAATTCCATTTATTGACTCATGCGTTCTTCAAGGCGTTGTTGTTCCTCGGCTCCGGCTGCGTGATCATCGGCACGCACCATGAGCAAGACATGCGGAAGATGGGCGGCTTGAGGAAATACATGCCGATCACGTTTTGGTGCTATCTCATCGGCATGTTGGCGCTGGCAGGCGTGCCGCCGTTTGCCGGGTTTTTCTCGAAGGACGAGGTGCTGCTGGTGACGTTCCAGCGGAGCAAGGTGGCGTGGGGGCTGGCGACGTTTGCGGCGTTCCTGACGGCGTTTTACATGACACGGCAGATGTTCATGGTCTTTGCCGGGAAATGGCGGGGCGGTCACCACGAGCCGCATGAAGTGCGATGGAATATGTGGTTACCCATCGCGGTGCTGAGCGTGTTCGCCATCGGGCTCGGTTTCTTTGGCGGCAAGTACGAACACTATCTCGGCGTTCATGAAGAGGAACTGCACGGCAAGTCGCTCGTGATGGGGTTGTCGGTCGCAGTCGGCGCGGCGGGCATCCTGCTTGGCTGGCTCATGTACGGGCGCAAGACAATGGCGCACGCAGAGGAACCGGACCCGTTGGAGGTGAAGCTTGGCGCGCTGTTCACCTGCCTGAACCGGAAATGGTACGTGGACGAGTTCTACGACGCGACGATCATCCGCGCGACGATGCTGCTCGGCGAGTTCTGGCGGGTGTTCGACAATCGTGTCATTGACGGCATCCTCCACGGTATCGCGTGGACGGCGTGGGGCGTGTCGCAAGTCGTGCGCTGGGTTGGCGACGAGTTCGTCATCAACGGCGGGTTCGATGCCGGTTGCGAGGGCGTGCGGTTGACGGGGCGCGAGTTCGCGAAGCTCCAAACCGGCCGCATCCAAGGCTACCTGCGCATCCTGTGCCTGGGCGCGGTGATTCTACTGGTGATCTGGTATCTGAAATGAAACCCGGCCTCCCATATCTTTCGTTGATCACCTTCCTGCCGCTGGCGGGGTCGCTAGTGGTGTTGCTGCTGCCGAAGACGCAGGAACGCGCGATGAAGGTCGCCGCGCTCGGCGCGAGCGTGGCGTCATTGCTGTTGACGTTCTGTGCCTGGACGCGGTTCGTGCCGAGTGCCGGCATGATGTTTGTTGAGCGTCATTCGTGGATCACGGCGTTGCATGTGGACTATTACGTCGGCGTGGACGGCTTGAGCATCGCGATGGTGTTCCTGACGGCGTTGGTCACGCCGCTGGCGATGCTGGCGCACTGGAAACTGAAGGACAATGTGAAGCTGTTCTTCTTCCTGTTCCTGCTGCTGCAGACCGGCATGTTCGGCGTGTTCACTGCGCTGAACTTCTTCCACTGGTTCATCTACTGGGAACTCGGCCTGATCCCGATGTTCTTCCTCATCAAGATCTGGGGACACGAGAACCGGACCTACGCTTCCTTCAAGTTCTTCATCTACACGCTCGCCGGAAGCATCGGGATGCTGGTGGCGTTTGGCTTCCTCTGGATGGCGACGGGCACATTCGACTTCGTCGAACTGCGTTCGTTGGCTGCCAACGGCGACCTCGCGAAGAAGATCGCCGTGTTCGTCGGCGACGTGAATGGGCGGTTCGGCTGGCACTGGAACGTCACGACGTTCACGTCGGTGTTGTTCTGGGCGACGCTCGTCGGCTTCGCCATCAAGGTGCCGATCTGGCCGTTCCACACGTGGCTTCCCGATGCCCACACGCAGGCGCCGACCGGCGGCTCGATGGTGCTGGCGGCGATTCTGTTGAAGATGGGTGTCTATGGTTTCCTGCGGGTCGTCCTGCCGATCTTCCCGTCGCAGGTAGCGGCACACGTGGATATCCTGTTGCTGCTGGCGCTTGCGAGCATCGTGCTTGGCGCGTTTGCGGCGCTGGCGCAGACTGATTTCAAACGGCTCGTCGCATACTCCTCCGTCAACCACATGGGCTACGCCATGCTCGGCATCTTCGCCACTGCGGCGACTGCGGGGCCGGAGATGTTGAACGAGAAGGCGGCGGCACTCAACGGCGCAGTGCTCCAGATGTTCAACCACGGCATCAGCTCGGCGGCGCTGTTCTTCATGGTCGGCGTCATCTACGACCGCACGCACACGCGCGCGCTGGCCGAGTACGGCGGGCTGCGAAAGATCATGCCGATCTATGCCGGTGTACTTGGCATCACGATGTTCTCGTCGCTCGGCTTGCCGGGGTTGAACGGGTTTGTCGGCGAGTTCCTTATTTTCAAAGGCGCGTTCCCGGTCGTGACGACCGTGACGGTCGTAGCGACCATCGGTCTCGTGGTGACAGCGGTGTTCCTGCTCCAGATGATGCAGAAAGTCTGTTTCGGCCCGCTCAACGAGAAATGGCAATGGCTGCCCGATATGACGGCGTGCGAGCTGTTCATCGGCGCGGTGTTGATGCTGTTCATGTTCCTGATCGGCATCTATCCGGCGCCGTTGCTCGACGCGGCCAACGACGCCGTGCTGGCTTTGGTGAGACTCTTTTGACATGCGCACTGACTGGACAATTTATGTGACGTTCCTCGGCGCGGGGCTTATCATGCTTCTGCCGCGCAACGCGAAGAACCTGATCCGCTGGGTCGCACTCCTGACCGGCGTGATCGGGCTGGGCATCGGGCTGCAAAACTACATCGCCTACAACGGCTGGGTCGACGCGAACCAGCCGCTCAAGGACGGCTTCTGGCACTTGGCTAACGTCGCATGGATTCCGTCGCTCGGCGTGCACTATCACCTCGCCGTGGATGGCCTGAATTTCCCGCTCGTGTTGCTCAATGGCATCGTCTGCGTGACCGGCATCCTCTTCAGTTGGAACATCGAGGAACGGGTGAAGGAGTTCTTCGCGTTTTTCCTGACCTTGATTGCCGGTGTGTACGGCGTGTTCATGGCGATGGATTTGTTCCTGCTCTTCGTGTTCTACGAGTTGGCCATCGTGCCGAAGTATTTCATCATCGCCATCTGGGGTTCGACCCGGAAAGAGTACGGCGCGATGAAGCTGGTGCTGTACTCATTCATCGGCAGCGCGGCGGTGTTCATCGGCATCCTCGCAGCGTTCTTCGCGGGTGGCGGACAGACGTTCGACATCCTTGAATTGGCCCGGCATCCCATCGCTGGACAAATTCAGGTCTGGGTGTTCCCGTTGATCTTCGTCGGGTTCGCCGTGCTGGCCGGTATGTGGCCGTTCCACACGTGGGCGCCGACCGGCCATGTCGCGGCGCCGACAGCGGCCTCGATGTTGCTGGCGGGCGTCGTGATGAAGCTCGGCAGCTACGGCTGCCTGCGTGCTGCAATGCTGGTGTTCCCGTCGGGGCTGGCGCACTGGCAATGGTGGATCGCGTGGCTCGGTGTCATCGGCATCCTCTACGGCGCGGCGGTGGCGCTGGTGCAAAAAGATTTCAAGTTCATCATCGGCTACTCCAGCGTCAGCCACATGGGCTTCGTCCTGCTCGGCTTGGCGACGCTCAACCGCGACGGCATGTCCGGCGCGATCTTGCAGATGTTCTCGCACGGCATCGTCGCGAGCCTGCTTTTCGCCGTTGTCGGCCGAATGGTTTATGATCGGACGCACACGCGACAGCTTGACGAACTGGGCGGGCTAGCGAAGACGCTGCCGTTCGCCTGCGTGACGTTTGTGATTGGCGGCGCGGCTTCGATGGGAATGCCGGGGTTCAGCGGGTTTGTGGCGGAGGTTCAGGTGTTGATCGGTGCGTTTAAGATGAGTCCGTGGCTGGCTGTCGCAGCGGCGTTAAGCATCGCGGTGACTGCGGCATATATCCTGAACGCGATCCACAAGGTGTTCTTCGGCAAAGATGACGAACATCACGGCACGGCGGAAGTTCACGCGTTGCCGCCGATCACCGTGCCCGAGATTGTGGCGGCGGTGATGTTGATGGCTGCGCTTGTGATTATCGGTTTGTTCCCGTCGGTGATGCTCGACATGATCCAGGCGAACGTGGACATCTTCCTGAAAGGAATGCCATGAGCGGGGCCTACGCACAAATCTTCCGCGCTTTGAGCAGCGAGATATCGCTGGCGGTGGTGGCGATGGGCGTGTTGACGCTCGACTTGGTCGTCGGACGCAAACGCGATCTGGGCGCGCGGCGGCAACTGGTCGGTGCGGTGACATTGATCGGGCTGGCGTTGGCGGCGGTGCCGTTGGTGTGGCAGGTCGGACTGACGAATGTGCCGCTCATGGGTGAGACGCTCGCGGTGAATCCGTTGACGGTCATCTTCAAGTTCGTGCTGATCGTGCTGACGGCGTTGACGGTGTTGATCTCGGTGGATCACGATATCGGCACGCACGTCGGCGAGTATTTTGCGATGCTGTTGTTCGGTGCGATCGGGATGCTGTTGCTGGTCGGCTCGGAGGAACTGTTGACAATCTTCGTGGCGCTCGAACTGACCAGCATCAGCCTGTTCGTGCTCACCGCGTTCCACAAGAACTCGCTCCGCTCGCAGGAGGCGGCACTGAAGTATTTCCTGTTCGGCGCGATTTCATCGGCGTTCCTATTGTTCGGCCTGAGCTACATCTACGGCCTGACCGGCGCGACACACCTGCGCGACATCGGCACGGCGCTGGCAGGGAAGGGGACGAATCCGTTGCTCGCGGTCGGCTTGTTGTGCGTGCTCGTCGGTCTCGGCTTCAAGGTGGCGATGGTGCCGTTCCACCTCTGGGCACCCGATGCGTACGAAGGCGCGCCAACGCCGGTGACGGCGTTTATCGCGACGGGATCGAAGGTGGCAAGTTTCTTCGTGTTGGTGAAAGTGCTGATGATCGGCTTCGCCGGTGCGGCTGGGTCGGCGTACTGGGGCGCGTTTTCGTCGGGCTGGGCAATGGTGCTAGGCATAACGGCGGCGGCGAGCATGTTACTCGGTAACTGTGCGGCCATCGTCCAGACAAACGTCAAACGTTTGCTGGCGTACTCCAGCATCGCGCACGCGGGCTACATCCTCATCGGCCTCGTTGCCGCGACCAGCACGGGCGCGACGGCGGTGTTGTTCTACGTGATTGTGTATGCGCTCACCAATCTCGGCGCGTTCGGCGTCGTGGCCGCGCTCTCGGCCCGCGCTGGCGGCGGCGACTTGGAGCATTTCAACGGCATGGCGAAACGGGCACCGTTCCTGTCGCTGTTGATGCTTGTTTTCATTCTGTCACTGGCGGGCGTGCCGCCGCTGGGCGGGTTCTTCGGTAAGTTCTACCTATTCGCCGCGGCGGTCGAGCGCGACGCACAAAACTTCGGCCTGCTCTGGCTGGTGGTGCTGGGCATTCTGATGAGCGCTGTGTCGTTGTATTACTATCTGATCCTGCTGAAACACTTTTACGTCATGCCCGCGAAGGACGAGACACGGATCGCCACGCCGGGGCACGTGAATATGGCGTTGGCGATCTGCGCAGTGGGTGTCATTATTCTGGGTGTCTTTCCCGAGCCGATTGTTGCGCTTCTCAAAACGCTGGTCATTGGGTTATAGTCCGCGACCATGCAGATAGACGGGTCAACCACGTTAGTCGGCGTCTTCGGTCATCCGATTGCGCACACGGCGTCGCCGGCGATGCACAACGCCGCGTTCGCCGCGCTGGAAATGAACTGGGCGTATCTCGCCTTCAACGTTGACCCCGCCAACCTCCGCTCCGCGTTGCACGGCGCGCGCGACATGGTTTTGCGCGGCGTCAACCTCACCATCCCGCACAAAATCCTCGCGCTCGACATCGTGGACGAAGTGGATGCCGACGCCCGCAAACTCGGCGCCGTCAATACCGTCTCCATCGAGAACGGCAAACTGCGCGGCTTCAACACCGACGGCTACGGTATCGCCAAAGCGATCCGCGAGGAGTTTAATTTTGGCTTCAAAGGCAAGCGCGTCCTTGTGCTGGGCGCGGGTGGCGCGGGTCGCGCCATTGCTGTGAAGGCGGCACTTGACGGCGCGTTGCGCGTCTATGTTGCCAACCGCACGGCGTCGAAAGTCGAGCCGATTGTCGCGGAGATCGCCAAGACAAAATCGGAATGTCGTCCGGTGAACCTCGCCGTCGACGCGTTGGCGGCGGTAGTACCCGACGTGGACCTGATGATCAACGCAACCTCTGTCGGCTTGAAGGAAGGCGAGACACTCGGCCTGCCCGCGAGCCTGTTCACGCCGCAACTGTTCGTGTACGACACCATTTACCGTCCCGCCGAGACAAAACTGTTGAAGACAGCGGCGGATGCAGGCGCGCGCACGGCGAACGGGCTGAGCATGTTGCTTCATCAGGGCATCAAGTCGTTTGAACTTTGGACGGGCTGCAAGGCACCTCTGGCCGTGATGCGACGCGCACTGCGGACGGCAGTGTACGGGGAGAAACCCGCGTGAGCTACGGCCTGCGGCTGTACTTTGACTTCGTCGTCTTTCTTTTCGGCGCTGTCGTCGGCAGTTTTCTCAACGTCTGCATCCACCGGATGCCGCGCGAGGAATCCATCGTCAATCCCCCGTCGCACTGCCCGCACTGCAACGAGCGGATCCGCTGGTACGACAACATTCCGCTCGTCAGCTTCATTGTCCTGCGCGGCAAATGCCGGCATTGCGGCGCGTCGATTAGCCCGCGCTACCTGTTCATCGAACTGCTGACGGCCTCGCTGTTTCTCGCAGTCTGGTTGAAGTACGAGTTCCAGTGGATCGCACCGATCTACTGGGTGCTGGTGGGCGGATTGCTTGCCTCGACCTTCATTGATTTCGAGCACTACATCATCCCCAACGAGATCACCTACGGCGGCATCCTTGTCGGCATCGCGGCGAGCCTGTTGTATCCGCCGCTGCAGGAAGTCGAGACCATCGGCGCGTCGGTGTTGCGCTCCCTGATCGGCGGACTCACCGGCGGCGTGACGTTGCTGGTGATTGCATTCGTGGGCGAAAAGATTTTCAAGAAGGAGGCGATGGGGATGGGCGATGTAAAATTCATCGCTGCCATCGGCGCCTTCCTCGGCTGGAAGGCGGCGTTGTTCGCGATCTTTGCATCGTCATTGATTGGCGGAGTCGTCGGCTTGATGTTGGTGGTGACCAGCCGCAAAGGGTGGGGGAGCCGCATCCCGTACGGCCCGTACATCGCACTCGGCGCGCTGCTGTGGGTCTTCTTCGGACGCGAGTTTCTACGCTGGTACTTCGGCTACTTGAACGGATGAGCCTACCAGAGGCCGAGCCGTTTCTTCGCCTCGTCGCTCATCATATTCTGGTTCCATGGCGGGTCCCAGACGATCTGCACGTCCGCTTCCTTCACGCCGGAACACGTGAGCAACTTGTCTTTTGCCTGCATCGCAATGACCGGCCCCATCCCGCACCCCATTGCCGTCAACGTCATCTTCACGTCCACGCGCCCCTCCGCGATCTTCACGTCATACACCAGGCCGAGGTCCACGATATTGACCGGAATCTCCGGGTCGTAACAAGTTTTCAACGCCTCCCAGATGGCCTTCTCGTCAATCGGCCATTCGCCTGTCGCCGTGGCGGCAACAGGCACGGCAATGGGAACGCCGTCCTTGAGGATCGCGTCGAGTTGATTGAAAGCGACCTGCACGAGACCGAGCGAAACAATCTGGAGTGTGACGTTGCCGCCGAGTGTCTGTCCGACAATCGCCTGCGTGTCCTTCGACACCGTGACCTTGGTGCCCATCGGAATCTGCGTCACCTCGCAGTCACGTCCGAATGTGACCGTGTCGCCTACGTGAAGTGAATCAATGCCGTTCATGGTGAGGGTAATGTAGGGGGGTGTTTTGCTATTTTTCCACATTAGGATCGGTATCAATGATCTCGTAACTTAGTAGTCGAAATTCAACTTCGACTTTAACCTCTGGACGAACATTTTCTTTAACGTGGTACCAACCTTCCATGTCGTTCATCCTGTGGATTTGTTTCTTGGCAAGTTTTGGAAGAATCTCGACCTTGTCCAGACATCTAAGGTAGTGAACAACTTCTCCGGTTTTTGGACGTTTGAATACAAGCATGTAATCGATGTTCTTGATGGCGTGATCCGTCGTATTTACCAACGAGTACTCCATCTGGCTGAGATCATTGGAAAACCTGGTTCCTTGAAGATACGTGAAACGCACTCCTTCAGTCCCCTTTGTACGGGTGAGTAGTTTATCTCGTAGAACTGGTTCCCAAGCTTTTCCCGTCCGGTCGAGCTTTGAGATCAAAGTAGCAGGCACTGCAAAATTCAGATTCTGTGAATCACGTAAAGTAGCGGTTGTAATTCCGATGACACTGCCATCAGCGTTTAATAGCGGACCTCCACTGCTTCCCGGAGATATCGGTGTAGTGATTTGAATATAGTTATAATCTCCTGCCTTCCGAATGGCGCTGATTATGCCCTCGGATACAGTGCCGGTTAGCCCTCTTGGGTTTCCAATGGCAACCACCTTTTCCCCCACTTGTTGTTCCCCGACAGGCGATATAGGTAATGGTTTCCCTTCGCACGGAATCTCAATTAAAACCATATCGAGATTCTTCGAATACCCCAGTATGCGTTTTGCTTTGTAGGTCTTGCCGTCCGACAGCAACGTTACCTTGAGTGCCGAGGCTCCATCAACCACATGATAATTGGATGCCACGACATTTGTCTCGACGAAGAAGCCTGAACCCAACGCAGACGGAAGCCCCGTTCCGTCATAAGCAATTAGAAGCACCACTGAGTCTTTCGCCTCTCGAAACACATCGCTTGTGGATTTTCCAAAACATACGTCTTGGCTGACGCACACGAAACACGTGACTGCAAAAAATGCGATAAGCGGTTGAATTCTCATGTTCAATTCCTTTCGGTGGGAATTTTACCAGCGTTGGCCGATGACACACTACTAGACCTTATTCCGTCCTCGTCTTTTACCTTAAAGTATGGAGCCGGGGATTTTGGGAATTGATCTTTAATGGCCTCATGAAGTTCCTTTTGTCTGTCTCTTAGGTCTCTAATTAGCTCGTCGAAGCCACTGAATAAGTAATCCGAAAGAGCCTTCACATGGATTTCAATGTATTGAGTGGGTTTACCGACAGTATTGGCATCAGCAAGCTGCCTCCGCTTCTCCGAGAATAGGCGAAGGGCATTCACATATTTATCGAAATTCTTTTGGAGTAAGAACAACTGGAAAAGAAGGTTGCTGTGGGTTTTGAGCAGGATTGGCGCAAGCACGCCAATTTCGATCCTTGGTGAGCTTCCCTCAGTTTGTGGTATTTCAGGCAACCTTGCCCAACGTAGCGGATCGTCGATGTATTCGCGCAATGTTGGCCTCAAATGCAAAAGTGAATTCCACATGCAGCAAATAGCGAACATAGCCTCGGAACATTTCCCAAAATCATGCTCTTCCTTTTCTTGACGATCTTTCTGCCATTGTTGTTCGCGATTGTCACGATTCAATGACCGCTGCACACACCATCCAACCATTGCGGTGATTGTACCGACAAGCACGCCTAATATGGCGGGTAGGTAATCATGCCAGTTAAAGGTTTTCGCTGGTAGTTGCTCTACTATCACCTTAATGGATTTGGGATTTGTTGTTTCCGTGTTGGGCATTCGTACACGTGAATCATTCGGTGCAACATTGCCGCTATCGCGAGGCATACTTTGAGAAGTTGTTCTCTCCGTCTCGGCATGGACGGTGGCGTGCTGGTTCGTGGTGAACAGCACGAACCCGGTCAGCAACACTCCCAAACTTATTGCTTTCATGCTGCGCAGTGTAGCGAAGCAGAGACCCTTCGACAAGCTCAGGGTGACAGACTATCCGGGCGCGGCTCTCGGCTACATCTGTTCGATGGTTTCGATGCCGAGAAGGTTCAGGCCGCGCTTCATGATGTCGGCGGTCAGGCGGCAAAGCTGGAGGCGCGAGCTACGCGTCGGCTCGGCGGATTGGATGACGGGACAGTTGTCGTAGAACGCGCTGAACTTGCCGGCGAGATCGTAGAGGTAGGCGGTCAGCCAGTTCGGTTTGTCGTCGTCGGCAACGGCTTGGAGCGTCTCGGTGAACCGGAGGATGTGTTTCGCGAGGTCGAGTTCGGTCGGATGTTCCAGAGCGATTGGGCCGTCCAACGTCGCCACACCGGCTTTGCGGAAGATGCTTTGGACGCGGACGTAGGCGTACTGCATGTACGGCGCGGTGTTGCCGTTCATGGCGAGCATCTTCGCCCAACTGAAGACGTAATCGGTCGTCCGGTTCTGGCTGAGGTCGGCATATTTGACGGCGCCGATGCCGACAACGCGTGCGATTGTGTTCCGGATTTGTTCCGGCAGATCGGGATTCTTCTCGGTGACGACAGCGAGGGCGCGTTCCTCGGCTTCGTCGAGAAGTTCACCGAGCTTGACGTTCTCTCCGGAGCGCGTTTTAAGCGGTTTGCCGTCCTCGCCGAGGATGGATCCGAACCATACGTGACGGAGATCGGGGACCTTCGGCAGCCATTTTGCGGCGGCGGCGAAGACTTGCTTGAAATGGAGTTGCTGGCGGGCGTCGGTGACGTAGACGATCTCGTCGGGATGCCACTTGTCGAGACGGTATTTCAACGTGGCGAGGTCGGTCGTGCCGTAGAGGAACGCGCCGTCGGCCTTCTGGATAATGAGCGGAGCTTTACTGCCTTCGACGAAGATGCAAATTGCGTCGTCGCTCTCGATGGCGATGTCGTGCGCGCGCAAATCAGCGACGACACCAGCAAGCATCGGGTTGTAGAAACTTTCACCGAAGGTGTGGTCGAAGCTGACGCCGAGGCGGGCGTAGGTCCGATCGAACTCGTGTTTGGAGAGGTCAATAATTTGTTGCCAGATCGCGTGGTTCTCGGCGTCGCCTTGCTGGAGCTTGACCAACTCGGCCTTCACGTCTTCGCGTAGCGCGGGATGCAACTCGCACTGGTTGTTGACGAACTTGTAAAGTCGTTCCAACTCGGTGATGGCATCGCGCTGGAGCGCGGCATCGTCGCGGTGTTTCTTCCAGCCGATGATGAGCATTCCGAACTGCGTTCCCCAATCGCCGATGTGATTGTCGGTGACGACGCGGTGTCCGAGAAACTTCAACACGCGGGCGAGGCAATCACCGAGGATGGTCGAGCGAATATGACCGACGTGCATTGGCTTGGCAACATTGGGCGAGCTAAAGTCAATGACGACGATCTTCAGCTTGGATGCAGACGGCACGCCATGACGCGGGTCGCGTGCGGCGTCGGTGACTTGCGCGGCGACGAACTCGCGACGCAACTTGAAGTTGATGAAACCCGCCCCGGCGACGGTGGGCGGCTCGCAGACGTCGGCGAGTTGGAGTTGGGTGGCTATTTTCTCGGCGAGGGCGCGCGGGTTTTGTTTGGTTTGCTTGGCGATGGCCATGACGCCGTTGGCCTGGTAATCGCCGAATTGCGGGTCGGCGCACGGACGCAACAGCGCGGGCGCGCCGAGGGCGTGTTCAACGGCAGCGGATATGATTTCAATGGCGGACTGCATGGACGACATGCTGCCAGAGCACGAACAGCTTGTCGAGCGTCCAGCCGTAGGAAAGGAGCGAGCTTTGCCAGATGGCGGCGCCGAGGTCGGCGAAGTGCAGGGCAGGGGAGAGCGCGGTGGCGGTGACAAGCATGGTCAACAGGTTCATCAGGTAGATGACGACAGCGGAGAAGAGATAGCCTTGGGATTTCAGGTCGGGCTGGGCGACGCTGAACAGAAGCATGAGGGTGAAGGTGATGTGGAAACTCCAGCCGAGTCCGACTAATGCGAATAGCACCCAGAACCACGGTGTCAGGTTCCAGATCAGGTGCGCCGCGAAGAACAGCGCGATGAACAGCATCGCGTAGAACGGGAAGAAGTACGGCGCAAGTGTGATGAACCAGTTGGTCTTGCTGGTCTGGACCTGGCCACCGGTTTTACCGACCTTGAGGCCGCCGACGCGCGCGCCCATCAACAGCGCCCAGAACGCGTGTGTCAGTTCGTGGCCGAGGACGTAGGTGCGGGTCGGTTTGGGGAGCGCGACGAAGATGAGCAGCCAGAGTCCGTACCCGCCGAGGAACGCGAGCGAAGTTTTCTCCGTCGCCGTCGGCAACAGAACGCGCACGGTGTCCCACGTCGCGAGCGTCAACGCGCCGCAAGCGGGCAACAGTAAAACTGCCAGTAATAGTTTGAGCCACTTCACGGCGCACAACATGCCGAAAACCGTCGGGAGTTGAAAGCGAAAATCCGCGTGGTACACTCGCCGCCATGCCCATCGCCATCATTGCACACCGCGGCTTTAGCAGTCGTAGTGTTGAGAACACGATGCCCGCCATCCGTGCCGCGCTCGATCTCGGCGTGGATTTCGTAGAGGTGGACGTACACGAAACGAGCGACGGCAAACTCGTTGTCTTCCACGATTACCGGCTCCACCGCATCTGCCGTGTTCACGGTCGCGTGCGCGACACCACGCTCGCGGAAATCAAACGGCTCGACCCGGCGATACCGACGCTGCGCGAAGTGTTGACGATGTGTCGCGGCAAAGCGCGCGTCCTCGTCGAAATCAAGCGCGCCGACCCGCGCAAAATCGCCGCGCTGATCGAAGCGTGCGGCATGGAACGCGACGTCATCGTGTTCTCGCTCTCGATCCCGCGCATGAAAATTTTCGCCGCAGCGAATCCGCGAATTCCGCGCTTCGCACTCGTCGCGCGACGACTGCCGCATCGCCTGCCGTTCGACGCCGAGGGGATCGGTGCGAGCAAACGCCTCATCCGTTCGCGCGCCGTCGTCGAGCGCGTCCATCGGCGCGGCTGGAAACTTTTCGTCTGGACCGTGAACCGCGAGCGCGACATCGTGCGGCTGATGGAGTGGGGCGTTGACGGCATCATCACGAATTACCCCGACCGCGCGAAGTCTTGTCTTGCGCGCCGGTAAGGTTCGGCTATCCTTCGGCCATGCTACAGATTATTTTCAGTCCCGTGAGCGCGAAAGAATTGGCGGCGATGGCGCGCCCGCTGCAAATCGAATTGATTGACGGCTTCCAAGTCATGCCGCAGGATTTCGAGCACGTCGCCGACGGGAAATTCGGCCAGATTACCCGCAACGGCAAACGCATTTACCGTTACCGCGTCAAAGACTACCGCATCTATTTCGAGAAACAGGACGGTATCATTCGCGTCCTTTGCATCCTCCACAAAAACTCTCTGAAAGACTTTTTCTTCCGCAGCAAACTGCCGATCTCCGAGGATCAACTCCTCCAGGACAACCCGAAATTCTGGCAGCTCCTCGAATCTGGTGTGGAAAAATAGCCACAAACCCTCTGTACTTGAATACAAGACGCCTTAAATAAGGAGGCATAGTTTCCCAACGCGCTCGATGGGATTGAGGTCTGGACTGTAGGGCGGGAGATAGTCGAATGTCAGACTTGGTAGTGAGACAGCCGAATGGTGGTAACCGTCGGTGTCGAGAATCACGATGTTTTTCGCGCTCGGCGGCCGTGACGGCCCAGTAAATCGAGAATAGCACAAAAGGTATTGGTGTTGAAGGGCGAGGCCAGCATGGTCACCAACTTTCCCGAACGAAGATTAATCGCACCGAACAGGGCGATGGACTTGCGCGTGGGGGCATGCAGTAAGACCGGAACCCTTTCCTCGAGCGGTTGCCACCGATGGCCTCGCCGTGGCTGGGCTCATGGGCTGACACGAAACCCAATGGTAGTGGGTGACTGAAAAACCCCAACCGCTACATCATGTACGGTCGGCAGTAAAAAACCTGCCTTAACCAGTTCTGATTCCGCGAAGGAATACTGGTCAAAGGTACACCTACTACCACGGCGCGATGGACGCGGCAGGGTATGAGCCGATAATGAACGGAAGTTCACAACTTTTGCCGCCTATTTCTAGCTGTGGTTATCACTCATGCGATGCGCCCTTCACTTTGCGAGTCCGAATGCGTTATGAATGGCGCCTGCCGCTTTGTCAGCGTCCTTCAATGCGATGATGACGCTGATCTTAATTTCGCTAGTGGAGATCATGCCGATGTTGATGCCATCACTAGCGAGAGTCTCGAACATCTTCGCCGCGACGCCGGGATGGCTGCGCATGCCGATGCCGACGACGCTGAGCTTAGCGATGTTGCCAGTCGAGGTGACTTCACGAGCGCCGATCTCTTTGACGACGGGCTGAAGCACCTTCGCCGCCTTTGCGGCGTCGGTGTCGCCGACGGTGAACGAAATGTCGGTCGTGCCCTTCGCGCTGACGTTTTGGACGATGACATCAATGTTGATGTTAGCGTTAGCGATGGTCTTGAAGACCTTAGCGGCTACGCCCGGCTTATCCGGTACACCAGCGATGGTGACCTTGGCTTGTTTTTTGTCAACGGCAACGCCGCGAATGACGACGTCTTCCATTTTCGAGGTTTCGGATTTCACGATGGTTCCTGGGTTGTTGTTGAAACTGCTTCGGACTTCAAAAACGACGTTGAACTTCTTTGCGAACTCGACCGACCGAGCTTGCATGACCTTGGAGCCGAGTGCGGCCATTTCCAGCATCTCGTCGTAGCTGATTTCGGAAATCTTTTTCGCGTCGGGGATGATGCGAGGGTCTGCGGTGTACACGCCATCCACGTCGGTGTAAATCTGGCAGACATCCGCCTTCACCGCTGCCGCGATGGCGATGGCGCTGAGGTCGCTGCCGCCACGGCCGAGTGTGGTGATGTGTCCCTCGGTCGTCTCACCTTGGAACCCGGCAATGATGACGATATTACCGGTATCGAGGAGTTCGTGGACGCGTTTCGGGGTGATGTTAGCAATCTTGGCCTTGGTGTGGACGCCGTCGGTGACGATGCCGGCCTGCGCGCCGGTCAACGAGGCGGCTTTCGCGCCGAGGCTGTGGAGCGCCATCGCCAGCAATGCGATGGTGGTCTGTTCACCGGTCGCCAGCAAGACATCCATCTCGCGCTCGTTCGGCTCAGGATGGACTTCCTTTGCCAGTTTAATCAGGTTGTCTGTCACGCCGCTCATTGCGGAGACGATCACGACAACCTGGTTGCCGGCCTGCTGCGTCTCTAGGACGCGCTTGGCGACGTTTTTGATCCGTTCGGGGTTGCCGACGGATGTGCCTCCGTATTTCTGTACGATCAGTGCCATATCAATCAAAACTCTCCACTCGCAAGACCACCGTCTTGTCCTTCACCACATCGAGACGGTCAATCTGAGTGACCGCGTCGCGTACCGCCCGGTCCTTCGCCGTGTGCAACATCATGATCAGCGGGACGCGGTTGGTTTCCGACTCGCGCTGCAAGACCGACGCGATGCTGATATCAGCGTCGCCGAGCACCTTCGAAACCTTTGCGATCACCCCGGCTCGGTCCTCGACAGTTAGGCGTAAATAGTAACGCGACTCCACGTCGTCAATTGTCCGCATCTTCGGCTGCAGCCGGTGCGACACAAACGCCGGCACGCGCTGAATGCTGCCGTCCCGCAAGTTCAACGCGGCGTCCGCGAGATCGGCGATCACCGCGCTGCTGGTCGCATCGGCACCCGCGCCGCGTCCGTAGAAGATCGCGTCCCCCACGACATCGCCGCGCACGGCAACGGCGTTGAACACACCGGTGACGCTGGCGAGCACGTGCCGCTGCGGGATCAATGTCGGGTGGACTCGCACCTCGACGGCCTCGTTGGTGCTCTTGATGATGGCGAGCAGCTTGATAGCATAGCCCAGTTCGCGTGCGACTTGGATGTCCATTTGCGAAACGTGTCGGATCCCCTCAACGTAGGCGTTGTCATAGCCGGTCCAGAACCCGTGCGCAAGCGAGGCGAGGATGGTCGCCTTGTGGGCTGAGTCAACCCCATCGATGTCTAGTCCGGGATCGGCTTCGGCGTAGCCGAGCTTCTGCGCCTCGGCAAGCACTTCGTCGAAATCTTTTTCCTCCTCGCTCATGCGGCTGAGGATATAATTGCAGGTGCCGTTGACAATTCCGTAGATGAGTGGAAATTGGTTGGCGACGAATCCCTCGCGCAGCGCCTTGATGATCGGAATGCCGCCGCAAACGCTGGCTTCGTAGAACAGGTTCGTCTTGTTCTTCGCCGCCACCTTGAAAATCTCCTCGCCATCGTGCGCGAGCAACGCCTTGTTTGCTGTGACGACGATCTTGCCCCGACCGAGCGCATCGAGGATCAGTTTCTTCGCGAACCCGGTGCCGCCAACAAGTTCAACAACCACCGGTACGTCGGGATCGCCAAGCACCTGTTGCATGTCATCTGTCTTGACGCTCTTGGGTAGCGGCAGTGCGGCGAGTCGTGCGGCATCCTTGTCGCAGACCCATTTCAGATGCAGCCGCAAGCCGAGTCGGTCGGCGATTAGGTCGGCGTTGCGTGTGAGGTTCTTCACAACGCCGCCGCCGACGACACCGGCGCCGACCAAGCCGATGTTCAGTTGTTTCAGCGGGTTCAAGGTGCGAGAAAAATAGCGGCGACAGGCGGTGGGTGCAACAGAAAACCGCGAAATTCACAACTAGAACATTAAGGTCAGTGCGTCGTGTGTGGGTAGATGTCAGACGCGTTGATACTCAGCGAAGTCGCAGTCAGTGGATTTTGTGCGAGAGACTTCATGCCATTTGGTACGGTCGTAGTTGGGGAACTTGGTGTTGCCGTGGATGTCGCTGTGGACGTGGGTGACGAGGAGGGTGTCGGCGAGGGGCAATGCTTGGTGGTAAACTTCGGTGCCGCCGATGATGAAGATGGTCGTGTCGCCGGAAGCTTTGAGTGCGGCGTCGAGGCTGGGAAAACATTCGATGCCGGGGATGGCGGAACCGCGGGTGAGGACGATGTTGCGGCGGCCGGGGAGGGGTTTGCCGATGGAGTCGTAGGTCTTACGTCCCATGATGAGGGTGTGGCCCATGGTGACAGCTTTGAAATGCTGGAGGTCTTCACGCAGATGCCAGGGAAGACGGCCTTGGTGACCGATGGTGCCGTCGGGAGCGATGGCGGCGATGATGACGATGTTCATACGGCGACTTTGAATTTGATCTTCGGGTGCGGGTTGTAGCCTTCGATGCGGAAGTCCTCGAAGCGGAGTTCGTTGAAAGGTTTGTCGGCGATGATAAGGCGGGGAAGGGGATGCGGTTCGCGGGTGAGTTGGTCGCGGAGACCGGGGATGTGGTCGTATTCTTCCATGCCGTTGCCGGGACGGGTGGTGTAGATGTGGGCGTCGATGATGGTGTGAGCGAAGTGACCAACTTGTAGGCCGACTTCATGGGCGATCATCTGGGTGAGGGTGGCGTAGCAGGCGAGGTTGAACGGGATGCCGAGCGCGATGTCACCGCTGCGTTGGGTGAGGTGGCAGTTGAGGTGATCGCCCTGGACGTTGAAGACGAAGCTGTAGTGGCAGGGTGGGAGTTTGCTGGTCTCGGCGTTGCCGGGTTCCCATGCGGTGACGACGAGGCGTCGGCTGGTGGGTTCTTTCTTGAGGGTGTCAATGATGTATTGGATCTGGTCCACTTCCCGGACGCGCCATTTGCCGTGGCCGTCTTGGTAGGGATGCGGGAAGCGGCGCCAGTAGCGGCCGTAGGCGGTTTCGAGGTTGCCATGTTCGTCGGCCCATGCGTTCCAGATTTTGGTGTGCTGGCGGAGGTTGCGGATGTGGTCTTCGCCGGAGAGGTACCAGAGAAGTTCACGGAGGCAGGCGGCAAAGTTGACTTCCTTAGTGGTGAGGAGCGGGAAGCCGTTGGCAAGGTTGACGCTGTAGAAGGGGCAGAAATAGGAGATGGTATCCACTCCGGTGCGGCTCTGTTTCGGTGTGCCGTTTTCAAGAACGAGACGAACAAGGTCGAGATACTCTTTCATGAATTATGCGGTGTCCTCCTTGGAGGTAGAGGATGGTACTCGACGCAAGGGGAAAATCTAGCGGAATTACGCCAGTTTCTGTTTCTCTTTGGAGGAGATGTCGTGCTTGGCGGAGTTGAGAAAGATGGTATCGGTCTTGATAACCTCGTGCTGGGGGACGGACGGCTCTGGGGCGATTTGTTTCTTGCGTTCGCGTCCGAAAATCACGGTTTTGATTGTCTTCATGAAAATGAAGATATCAAGGAAGAAGGACATGTGTTTGATGTAGTAGAGGTCGTATTGGAGCTTGCGGCGAGTCTCTTCGACGCTGGCGGCATACGGCGCCATAACCTGCGCCCAACCTGTGACACCTGGCGGTACCAAAAGCCGTTCAGCGTAGAACGGGATTTTCTCTGAGAGCTTCTGAATGAAAACGGCACGCTCTGGACGGGGACCGACAAGGCTCATCTCGCCTCGGAGGACATTGACGAGTTGAGGGATCTCGTCGATGCGAGTTTTGCGGAGTAACTTGCCTACAGTCGTGATGCGAGGGTCGTTGTCGGCTGCCCAGACGGGGCCGGTCTGGCTTTCGGCGTCGGTGATCATAGTGCGGAACTTCAGCAGCATGAACGGAATGCTGTCGCGCCCAAGCCGTTCCTGATAGTAGAGGATTGGGCCGGTGGATGTGAGTTTGATCAGCAGTGCTGCCAACGCGGTTAGTGGGGCAGTGACGATGAGACTGATGATTGCAACGAAGATGTCGGTCAGTCGTTTGAGGCGGCGGATGTGGATGCGGGAGTTGTTGAGGGAGGCGAGGAAAAGCCACTCGTCGTTGATGTAGTCGATGGGGATTTCCTGAGCCAATTCCTCGTAAAGCGTGATGAAATCTACAATCGCCAGGCCGCGATAGCGGAAGGAGCGAAGGCGTTTGAGCAGGAGCGTCTCCTCGTCGGCGGTAGTGGCTAGGATTATGCGTTCGACATCGTAGAGATGGACAAATCTTTCCAGCGAATCGAGTGTGCCGAGGACGGGGTAGTTTTCGATAAACTGCCCGATTATATCGTGTTTTTGGCCGCAGTGGATCATTCCGAAAATGCGAAGGCCATGATGCTGGTACCGTTGGATGAGTTGGACGGTCTTGCGTGCTTCGCCGTTGGTGCCGATGATCAGGCACCGTTGCGCGAGGAAGCCGCTGCGGTTGGCCGCTATATAGAATAGGCGGTTGGCGACGATGGCAGCAAACACAAACCCCGCGAACCCCAAGAAGATGCCGCGTCCCATTTCCAGTGAGAAGTTTACATAAAACACCGATGTCGTCAGGAGCGAACCTAACGCCACTGCCAGGATCGCCGTTGTCAGCATGCGACTGACGCGTTGCATGGTGGGCACCTCGTAGAGACCGCAGATGTAGAAGGAGAGAAGGTAAAGGGTCCATGCTATTGCAATCGTCGTGAGGTGCATCTGCAGATACGCCAGTCCTTCCACCGGCCCAAGACGCAACATCACCGCCATGACAACCGCCAAGGCAGCGCATAATCCATCAGCCACTGCCAGCAGGATTTGCTTGCGGGGCCAATGACTGGAGCGAGACACAATCATATTACACCTTTGTTTGTGGAACGTTCACAACATTCAGGACTTCTTGGCCCTACCGTGTGTATTAAGATATAATTGAATGCGGCAAATGCAAGGGTTTATTGACCGCGACGTGTCCTTTGTGTACAAGTGCACCTCGTCATGTCTTCCGAACGGATTCATTCAACGGCTGTTGTGGACGCACAAGCCAAACTAGGTGTGGGCTGCGAGATTGGTCCATACTGTATTATCGGGCGGAACGTGAGGCTGGGAGACGGAAGCCGTCTCCACTCGCATGTCGTCCTTGATGGACTAACCACCATCGGGGCACGCTGTGAATTCTATCCGTTCGCCTGCATCGGATTGAAGACGCAAGACCTGAAATGGCAAGGTGGAAACTGTCGTCTGGAAATCGGTTCCGACACCGTCTTTCGTGAACACGTTACCGTACATACCGCCACCGGCGACGGCGGCACGACGCGCATCGGATCACATAGTAATTTCCTGGCCTACTCCCACGTAGCGCACGACTGTCTGGTCGGCAACCACGTCATTTTTAGCAACAACGGTACCTTGGCTGGTCACGTCACCGTGGAAGACCATGCCATCATTGGCGGTTTGGCGGCTGTGCATCAGTTTTGTCGCATCGGCACCATGGCGATCATCGGCGGTTGTGCCAAGGTTGTGCAGGATGTACCGCCCTACATGATCGCCGACGGCAATCCCGCCGTTGCCCGAGGCATCAACAAGGTTGGTCTCGAACGCAATGGCGTCTCCGAAGAGGTCCAAAGAGCTTTGCGGGAGGCCTATAAAATCGTTTTCAGGTCGGGGTTGACAGTTGGTAACGCATTAGGTAAAGTGCAAAACGAGATTCCGACCAGCAAAGAGATCGAGCATTTCATCGACTTCTGTCGTAAGTCTGAACGAGGAATCGCTAGATAACCAGCGCCGGTTGCGCTGTATAGTGACCAAAGCAAGAAACCTAAGGGATTCTACACGGGACAGCAGTGTCAAGTTGACTGGAATGACAGTGGAAAAAGAACAACAACAGTCCGAGAAGCCAGTAACGGTTGAAGCACAGCCTCAGCCGTCCGCCGAACCCACCAAACCACTTCCGGTGCAGGAGATCCTCGCGTGCGGTGTCCTGGAGGTCGGCGAGAAAGGCTTTGGCTTTCTGCGGAATCCCGCCCGAAACTACCAAGTCAGCCCGAACGATATCTACGTGTCACCCGACATGATCCGTCGTTTCCGTCTCCGTGCCGGTGTCGAGATTGAAGGCCGTGCTGCGCCACCTCGCAAAGGTAGCCCACAACTCGTCGAGATTCGAACCATCAACGGCCAGCCGCCGGAGAAATTCTTTCACCTCAAGAAGTTTGACGATCTGACCAGCATCAACCCCAACCAGCGTTACGTCCTCGAAACCGTTTCCGACCGGATGACCACGCGCATCGTGGACCTGATTGCACCCATCGGCAAGGGCACCCGTGGCCTTATCGTCGCCGCACCGCGCACGGGCAAGACCACGCTCCTCCATCACATGGCTGACGCTGTCCTGACAAACCATCCCGAAGCGCACGTCATCGTCTTGCTGGTAGACGAACGTCCCGAAGAGACCACCGATTTCCGTCGGTCCATCAAGGGCGGCGAAGTCATCGCCTCCACCAACGACCAGACCATCGAGGACCACGTCCGCACCGCCCGCATGGCCATCGAGCGCGCCCGACGGCTTGTTGAGTACGGCAAGGACGTTTTCATCGTCCTCGATTCCATCACGCGGCTCGCTCGCGCCTTCAACAACTACATCGGCTCCACCGGCCGTACCATGACCGGCGGCCTCGACGCCCGCGCCATGGAACAGCCCCGTCGCATCTTCGCCGCCGCCCGCAAAGCGGAGGAGGGCGGCTCGCTCACCATCGTCGCGACTGCGCTCGTTGATACCGGCTCCCGCATGGACGAGTTGATCTTCCAGGAGTTCAAGGGCACTGGCAATTCCGAGCTGGTCCTCAGCCGCAAGATTTCCGAGCAGCGCTACTGGCCCGCCGTGGACATTAACGCCAGCGGCACCCGGCGCGAAGAACTGCTGCATCCCCCGAAGGAACTGGAGGCCATCGCCCGCATGCGGCGCGCCCTCAGCGAACTGGACCCGGTCGACGCGCTGCCGCGTCTACTGACCGGCCTGTCAAAGTTTAAGACAAACAAGGAGTTTCTCAAGGCCGTGGTGTGACCGCGCCCGGCGAAAGGAGTGTCCCATGAAACGGCTGTTAGCGTTTCTGATCGCAATGACGAGTGTGGCAGGCAGCTTGCACGCCCAACTCAGCGTCCGATTGCAGTTGGAGAAGGACTTCTTCCTGCTGTACGAATCCATCCCACTCGTCGTTTCTCTCCATAACAACTCCGGCCGCACCATCCAAGTGGACGGATCCGCCGAGCGATCTTGGCTCACTTTCCTCGTGAACGAACAGAACGGCAGCGCAATCCGTGCTGTTGATCGTGTAAATATCGGGCAGATAGTCCTCATTCCCGCTTGGCAGACGGTCAATCGCGCTGTGGATCTCGTTCCGCTGTTCGAACTGCGCAACCGCGGCAACTACCGGGTCCAGGTCGAGGTCAACGTCAACGGCATGTCGGCGGTTGCAACGCCGTTGAAATTCACCATTCTCCAAGGACGCGAACTGTGGAACCAGACCGTCGGCCTGCCGTCTGTTGCTAACGACAAGGACGAGTACCGCGCCTACGCCCTGCTGGCGCATCGCAGCGAGAAGGAGGAGCGCCTCTACGTCAGCGTCAAGGACGACCAGGCGAAACTCGTGTATGGCGTACTTCTGCTCGGCATGTTCCTGCCGATCTGCCAGCCGACAGCGCAGATTGACCAGGACGCCCACCTGCACGTCATCTTCCAGAACGGGCCGCGCTCCTTCGCCTACGTCGAAGTGGACCCACGCGCCAAGATCATCCAACGCGCCGCATTCTCCGACTACATGTCTCGCCCACGTCTAGTCAGCGACAAGGGTGTCATCACTGTCAGCGGTGGCGAACAGATTTATCCCAAGGCAGAACACATCCTGACCAAAGCGGAGTTGAATCCACCGCCGCCGCCACCACCACCGAAGAAAAAATCATGGTGGCCCTTCGGTAAGAAGTAGGATCTGTCTTAAGCGCTGGCCAACTCGCCCATGCTGGTCGGCACGATGGATGTGACGGGGGAGGGATTGGTTCAACACCGCCGCTTTGGTGCAACCCGACGGGCGAATCATGGGGCTGTACCACAAAATTCATCTCGTCCCGTTTGGCGAGTACGTGCCGCTGCGGAAGATTTTATCGGTGCTGAAATACCTGATGCCGATTGGTGGCAGCTTCGGTCTCGATTGGCGTTGACAAGGTAAAGGAAGCTCTGAAGGGCTCGCCCTTTCTGTAGAGTTTTTGAGAAAAGAGGGGGATGAACGATCAACTCAATTTTTCGGCAATTGGGCGGAAGAAGAAAGTGCTCAAGAGCGAGCGATTTCTGAAGGAGATGAGTGTGATGGTGCCATGGAAACAGCTCGCAGTCCTTGTCGAGCTGCACTACGCCGACGGGCGACTGGGACGCAAACCGTTCCCGCTGGGGTTGATGCTGCGGATTTACTGTCTGCAGCAATGGTTCGGCT
>CAIKAP010000110.1 GCA_903825435.1 uncultured Verrucomicrobiota bacterium | reverse complement strand
CAATGCTATGAAGAGATTATCGGCCGTAGAGGGAGGGCGGTTGATGGAAAACGAGGCTGTTCATGGCCAATTGCCGATTGCCAATTGAACCGCCGTAGCGGGCCGTCAACACTGGGCAATCGGCAATCGAAAATTGGCAATTTCGCTAGCAGCCCGTTGAAAAAGGCGCTGCCGTAACGTCAGCTACGCCGCCGCGACAGACGGTGACGTCTCGATTCGTCCGAACAGTGCAGCGGTCAAGTTTCTCAGGTCTTCCGCGTACCACGCTTCCCGGCCACGCATAGCGGCAAAAAGGCTCAAAACGAGGTCTTTCAGCCGGTCCGCCAGCTCCCGCGGCGTGCCATGGCCGACGAGTTTACGGAGTATCAGACTGAGATTGAACGCTGCCACATGGATCAGCAGCCGTTTGAGTATCTTGGCGTGTCCTTGCAGCCACGTCCGCCGCATCCCGCCAGTCTCGTAACAGTGCGCGAAGCTCCGTTCCACCAATTCGCCGCGCTTCCGCAACAACCGTTTGCCGCGTGCGCCTTTGATGCGGCGCCGGTTGGCGTAGACGGCCCGTTGCTTTTCCGCCTTACCGTCCCAATCCCGCGCGCCGCGCCGCTTCGGTTCGCTAATGTACGTCCGAATCTCCGCCTCGGCGCAGCCCGTCATGGTGTCGTTGCTGTGGTAACCTTTGTCTCCGACGACTTCTTCCACCCGTTCCGCGACGTGCTCGGGCATGTGCGCGCCCTGCGCCAGCTTCTGTAGATTCTCCGTCGCCTCCAACACCGTCTCGTATATCGTTTCCGTGTCGCCCAAGTCCGCGTGCTGCAGCGTCACTGACAACACCGCCCCGCTGTCGAAGTCCACCCCATGCTCCGCCTTGTGTGCCAGATGTGTGCTCCCATCCTTCATCTTCGCAATGCGTGCGTCAGGATCGTGCGGATGCTTCCAGTCGTCGTTCGAAGCCTTGTGCTTGCGCTCGCGGTCCAGCTTGGCCAAGTCCTCCCGCGTCGGCGTCTCGATGCCCGACTCCTTCGCCAGTCGCGTCAGAAATTCGTCGTACTTCTCCCCGGTGTCGCGCCGGACAATGCTGCGCAGCGCGGCATTGGCTTCCAGCGTCGTCGCGTCCACGCCCACCGTCTTGCCACGCAACAGATCGGACTGCGCCAGTTGCTTGAGCACCCATTGGAAGATTTCCTGGTGCGTCTGTAAATCGATGCGCTGCCGAATGCGTGACAGCGACGAATGATCCGGCGTGCGCTCCTTCAGCGTGTAGCCGAGAAAGTCGCGCAGCGACATCGAATCGGCGCAACGCCAGGCGATGCCGCGCTCAGAATCCAAGCCCTCGAAATAGCCAATCATCAACATGCGGAAGTACACCGGTGGCGGCACGCTCGGCCGCCCGCCTTCCTTGTAGAACTTCTCGCAAAGGCCGTTGACGTGTTCATCGAAGCTGTCCCGCCGCAGCACTTCGTTCAGCCGCTGGTAAAATGGATGTCCCGGTGCCTTCGCCAGCGACTGCGTCTCGATCCAGAACTCCGACTGCGCAGCACCTTCCTGATCGCCCATCGCCATGCTGTCACGCCCCTCGTCTTTACCAATCATAGTCGTCTGGGAGCACGGTAGATGGACACGTTTTTCAACGGGCTGCTAGTCT
>CAIKAP010000109.1 GCA_903825435.1 uncultured Verrucomicrobiota bacterium | reverse complement strand
TTGGGTGGCTTTATAGGTTTTCAGGCGCGAATTGTAGCCAGCTCTTTTCCCTGTTCAAACAGTTTCGTTGTCCTTCGTCACGTTTTGCTGAGTCACCAGGGGTAGCCAGATGTTTGGGATCACACTTACTGGCAACACCAGAACGAGAGGCTCCGCAAACGCATTCAAGCTGTTGGAGACTGCCGCAGCAGCCCCCGCCAGAGTTTCGCTAGTTCCGCACCAGTCACGGCGCGGGTAAGGACCAGCCCGGCCAAGTACAACGCCCGCATCAGCGGCACGCGCAACAGAAGTGTGCCATCGAGAAATCACACAAGGAACCAAATCAACTCCGCCGCTAACATCGCCACCACCGCGACGGTCGCGCCCCAGCGCGGTGGTGTTATAAATGATGTTTGCAGGCAACAAAACACTTGCCGCAAAGGATGTGTAGACGCATAAACAACCACCTCGCAGCCACAAGGAACTGCATCATCAACAGTCTGTATTATGAACAAAGTTCTGATCACTGACATACGCACCCGCATGCCGATGGCCATCCGTCGGCTGCCGTGGCTCACCCGTCTGTACCGGTGTGCCTTTCATCCTCAACAAACCACCCGTCGTGCCGAGTTATTGCTGCATTTACCGCTGCAAAAACTCTTTCGAATATGCCGTCAATTGTACCGGGTCCCACAATGTGGCGCCTTTTCCTATCAGCGTTTCAACCAAAGCAGGACGGTGCGATTCAATGCAGGTAATCTTCAGTTCCACGCCCTGTATTCCGTCACGTACGCACATGGGTACGAACAGGAAAACGCCGTGTTGATTGACCTACTTTTGCCCGAAGGCGGCACCTTCTACGACATTGGTAGTAACTGGGGTTCCTTCACGCTTTACGCTGCCAGCAACCACACCCATCTGGCCATCCACGCCTTTGAGCCGTTTCCCTCGTCGTACGCTGACCTGGTTAATTGTGTCCAGCAAGCCGGCCTTGCGGATTTCGTTACGTCTCACAATTGTGCCCTATCTAATCAGGACGGTGAATCTTCCATCTGGTTGCCTGATCAGATGCACAGTGGTTTAGCCAAACTCTCGACGGAGGCAGGCGCCACACGGATTCTGACCCGGCGTCTCGACTCATTACGGTTGACGCCTCCGGACCTGATCAAGATGGATGTGGAAGGGCACGAGATCGAGGTGTTCAGAGGCGGGCGTGAAACGTTGCAGACTTCCTGGCCGTTCCTTATCTTCGAGAACCAGCGGGATTACGACGTACCTGCCAAGACACTAGACCCGTTAACGTTCCTCACACAACTCGGTTATCGCCTGTACATTCCGTCGTTACGCAGGAGCTCAGGGTCTTTCGATTACTTCCTGCCTTGCGGTTTTCAACAGGAAATCCACCGCATGCAAGTGATCGAGCCACAAGACTGTTTTGCTCTAATCCCTCTCGAACCGCGGGAGCGTTTTGTCCATCAATATGACCTCAACATCTTCGCCTGCCATGATAGCCGGCAGCCACAATTACGGTCGGTCTTTTCGGAGTGTTGACAGTCGAGTTAGGGAACTACGACCCAGCGTCGGAGGACTCCGCGAATACGAGACGGAAGGCGGTTCACGAGCTCCTCCTGGAGTGACCGTGGCATGCCGTAACGCACGAGCACATAACACCCGACTATGACGCCCCAAAATCCCTCTACCAACAGGCGCAGTGCCGGTGATAAGCATCGGCAGAGCCACCATGCAATGAGCCCGAGCGGAGCCAGAAACAGGATTACTTTTAGCATTGGGATTTGCCAACGCACCAAGACGTCCCGAAGCGAAAAACCTCCATAGTGTGCGGTGTGCCAGAACCCATAGAGGCCGCTGAAGCTCACGGTGCATACCATCGACGCCACGATGAGGGCGGGGATACCGATCAGACGGACTCCGAGACTGCCTATGACGACGAATACCAATCCCTCGATGAGGTAAACATAGCGAAGAAAGCCAAACCGACCAGTTGCTGGAATGAATGAACAATGCCCGCGCGACAAGGCGAGCAGCACGATTTCGCCGGCTAAGAGCACATCATTGCTGACCGACCAAGCGATGCGGCCCTTGGTCCAGACCGTCACAAACGGTTGGTTACACAACGCGAACAACACGCCCGCTGCGCCGGCCATGGTGCCGCTCAAGATGAGGAGTTCTTGCAGACGTTTACGGAGCCTGTCCCGTTCTCCGCGAACCAACATTTCCGAGAATACTGGCATAGAAAAATCCGCCATGCGACTAACCAGTAGATTCGTTAAAACGTACGCTTTGGTGCAAATCGACCAAGTTGCGGCGACGGCCAATCCCATATGGCGAGTGATGATGAAGGTCTGACTGGCCATCAGAAGTTGCTGGCCTGCGCCAACCAGAAACGCATCCCGCCCGAAGCTGAATAGTCCATGAAACTTCTGCCAGGATGCGCGGCCCCACGCACCCCGCCGCGGCAACAACTTTAACCGTGCGCAACTGCCTCCTTGTACTGCCACCAGCAGCAGCCAGCCGGCCAAAGTTGTCCACAAAATGCTGTTCAAACCCTGACCTTCACGCAGACTCACCCACACAATCAAAAAGCAGACCGGTTGTTGTAGGGCTATCGCGTAGTTGCTTACATCGACGCGTTGGTGGGCGAACAACACTGGATCAAGAATCCGGGTGCCAAACGTTAGGGCCTGCAGCACACAATACCATCGCATCAAAGCCACGAATTCGGGACGCAGCGTCTCGGGGATGCGAAGTAGCGCGGCCAGAGAGGGACTGAGAAGCAACCCGACCAGCAGAATGAAGATGCCTTGTATCGCGAAGACCAGCCCGCCGGTTTGCAACAAGCTGCCGTATTCGCCGCCATCCCGCTGGTCTTTGTAATCAATCAACTTGCGCGCCACCGCGCTGGTCATCCCGAAGTCAATCAATTTTAGGTAGCCGGTCATCTGCAGAATCAGGATCCACAGTCCGAACTCCTCCTTGCTCAAGTAATGTAGGGCCAGCGGCACCGACGCAAGCTGGTACACCGAGTCGGCCACCAGCCGCACATACGAGGAGGCAACTGAGTGCAGGAAACGTTGTAGACGCGTCATAATCAGTCGGAAATTTATCGTTGGTGCGCTAGTCGGTGTTCGTATTCAGCCAGTAACCGGTCACCATAATCCTGCCACGTATTGGTGATGGCAGCCCGGCGATATGCAGCTTCACCCATCTGCTTATTGAGTTCGCGATCAGTGGCCAATTTGATCATCGCTGTCGCGATTTCTTGCGGATCACGTCCATTGACAACGAATCCCTCGACACCGTCGTCAACAAGGGTCGTCGTCCCGCCAGGGTGCGTGCCAATCACAGGTAGTCCGCATGCCATCGCTTCTACCTGTGCGCGGCCAACCCCTTCTTGTTGTGAGGGGAAGACAAATGCTGAACAACTCCGCATGAGTTCAGCTAATTGTATATGATTAAGATAACAGTTGGTAAAGGTGTGCTCCCATTTCGGTCGCTCTAGGCGGAAGTCGCGCTTGTATCGGCCAGCGCAGATCAACTCCGCGTTAGGAAGCGTTTGTTTGACAATCTGAAACGCGCGAAAGAGGTATTGATGCCCTTTAAGCAGACGGATTGCGCCCACGCAGATAAATCGCGGCTTAATAGGGACCGTCTGGCGCGGCTTGAACACCGTAGTATTCACGCCCATCGGATTCACTATTAGCTTATGTTCGGGTATTCCATTGAGCAGCATCGACTCCCGGCAAAACTTAGATTGAACGATTATCAAATCGGCCCGTTCCAATTCTCGGTTCATACGGGCAAACATCCAGCGAGGAATCGGAATCTTCTCGCCAGGACACCAAATGTCGCACTCGCGTTGCCAAAACCCATAGAAGGTTGTTGGGTGGCTGGTGGGGCAATCCAGCACCTTCAACGCTCCCATTTGTTCCGCACGATTGAAAATTTCCGTTCCAAGACCCATAATCGCCTGTACCACATTGCATTCAGGAAGCGGTTGCGACCGCACCCACCGGGTCCAGATGGGAGTGAGTGCATAGAATGCAGGCTCCCAATAGTGTTTGGGCGCCAGCTCGTAGAATGGTTTGACCGCCGCATGAAACACCCAACTGCGACGAAATTTTTCCGGAGGCAGATCCACACACGGACGACTCGACATCCACAACTGTGCCAAGGCACCACGTTCAGAGAATGCCTTGGCGGTCCAATCCATATGCCAAGCCGCTGAGGTAACCAATAAGGCTTGTACCGAGTTGTTCATTGGAACAGCACGATAGGGAAACACAAACTGTTTTGCAACCGCTAGGTTCGATCCTTGCGTCGGTCAAGGACAAGGACAAAACGGCGCTCCTGCAGGCGGAACGGGAAACCAATTACTGGAAGGTATGTCTGCCCATTCCACATGCCCATCCATGAACAGATAGTTCGATGGCGAAGCGGTGCTGCTTCCGCGACTGCCTGTGTGTTGCGACCGCCCACCGGACCGATTGGGATGATAGGAACAACACAACTCCCCGATCACATTACATGAGAAAACGCTCTCCGTGACAATCACCACCTCAGCCGTCGCGGGAAAATACCGGCACGGCAGCCGCGAACCTTCAATCCAGAATCGCCCGATGGGTTCCACATTAATCGTGTATGTATATGAACGTGGCCATCCTTGTTCTCGTTGGACACGATCAGCAGGACAATGAAACACGGATTCACCCGACACGTATCGTCCCACCAACAATGCCTCATCCCATATCCCTTTATGGTTTTCGCGAACCGTGGGAAGATTCCCCCCATGATCCGATGAGTAGGCCAACATCCCTGCGCCAATCATTCGCAAGTTCTGTGCGCACAACGTGCGATGCCGCTTCACGCGTTGTGTATTAATTGCCGGCACCAACAATAAAAAAATGATGGCTAACAGTGCCAGAACGACAAGCAACTCCGTTGTTGTGAAACTTTTGTGGTGTGTTCTCATCATCCGTCGGGCTTGATACACAACTCGCCTGCGACCGTCAATCAGTCCTATGGCAAACAGTGGCTCTTGCTCATAGGGAAGACGCATCTTCAAATTCAATTTGGTCTAGCCTTAACAATCTCCTGATACGCCTTTTGGGTCGCAGTGGCGACATTGGTGGGAGCGTGCCGCTCTCGGGCGATGCGCCGGGCATTGTTACCGAAGCGCGTCCTTTTTTCCGGTTGTTTCAGCAATGTCACTATATTTCTTGCCAATGCTGTTGCGTCATCGCACGGCACCAGCATTCCCGTAACGCCATCCTCGAGCATGGACGGCACACCGCCCACAGCCGTTGCCACGACTGGCATCCCCGACACCATTGCCTCGGCGAGCGTATTAGGACTGTTCTCGATCCGTGACGGCAACACGAACAGTTGCGCCTCCCGGTGACAACGGGCAATCGCCTCCGCCGGCTGAAACCCAATGAATTCCACCGCCTCCTCGATCCCCAACCGTCGGCACATTGCCCGCCACGGCTCCTGCACGCCACCGCCCACCACCCGCAACCGCACCGACGGGCGTTGTGCGCGCAGCAACGCCAGCGCTTCCAACAGCGTGTCCAGCCCCTTGCGCGGCTCCAGCGACCCGACATACAGCATCGAGTCCTCGTCCCGCGGCTCCCAGTAGTTCTGAAAGAACACCGGGTTCATCGCCTCGTGGATCATGAAAATGCGCGCCTGCGGATTTACCGACCGCACAAAACCGGAATCAAACGCCGTCCGGCATGTAAAATACCGACCCCGTTGCACCGTCTGCCGTTCCCAGTGTGAAAGAAATCGCCCCCCGAATGTCGGTATGACCTTCTGGTATTCGCCGAGTATCCCCTGGATCGAGATCAGGCATGGCAAGCCGCTGCGCATACCCGCCGACCCGTACACGTGTTCCACACCGTGCGCATGGACAACATCCGGCGCAATTTGCCGCAGTTTCCCTACGAATCGCCGGCTCAGTCTGTCGCAGCCCGTCAGCGCGCTCCACGGCAGCCACGGTGGCCAACCTCGGTTCGTGAATGGTACAGCCTCCCGCAAGACGTGAAACGTGATGTTGTTCCTCGTCACCGTCTGAGACTCAGAAACTAATTGGCTTTCCGTCACCAGATGCAACTCGATGTCTGTCCGCTGCACCAGCGATTCCGACAACGCCACGATCCAGCTGCACGGGTGCGATCTCTTCTGCCGCGTCAACTTCAACGACGGCGCCAACATCTCGACCGGATACGGCGCTAGCCACGCTACACGCATTGCGACAACGCCCGGATAAACCGGCGATTCTCCTCCGGCAGACCGACGGTCACGCGAATCCATTCCGGCAGTTTGTAGCCGCCGACTGGGCGCACGATCACGCCACGCTGCTGCAACGCCTGGAACACCGTCGCGCCGTCACCCACGCGCACCAGCACGAAATTCGCCGCGCTTGGCACGTATTCCAGTTTCAGCCGGTCAAACTCACGGTACAGGTAGCGCAGTCCTTGGCGCGTCATCCGCTTTGTGTTCCGTATATGTTCCGGGTCCGAAACCGCCGCCAGCGCGCCCGCGAGCGCGACGGCGTTGACGTTGAACGGCTGCCGGACGCGCTGCATCAGAGCGATGCAGTCCTTCTGCGCCACGCCGTAGCCGATGCGCAGCCCGGCAAGGCCGACGATCTTCGAAAACGTCCGCAACACAACGACGTTGCGATTCATCGCGTACGCGATGGACGGCGGCGGATCGTCGAGAAACTCGTAGTACGCCTCGTCGAGCACGCACACGACGTGCGGCGGCAGGCTGCGGATGAACCGGTCCAGCGCGGCGTTGCTAACGCACGTGCCGCTCGGGTTGTTCGGGTTGGCAACGAAGACGAGCTTGGTCTTCGCCGTGATCGCTTCACGCATCGCGTCGAGGTCGTGCGTGTGCAGGTCGCGGAACGGCACTTCCACGCACCGGGACTGAAACATCTTCGCCATAATGGCGTAGATCACAAAGGCGCGATTGCCCGCGACGACTTCGTCGCCCGGCGCGACGAAGGTGTGGTAGAGGAACTCGATGACTTCGTTGGAGCCGCAACCAAGGATGATGTTCTCTTTCTCGACGCCGAGCTTTTTCGCTAGTGCCCGGCGCAGGTAGAAGCCGTTGCCATCAGGATAGAGGTGCGCGGTCTTCAACGCCGAGCGCATCGCGACGACGGCTTTCGGCGACGGGCCGAGCGCGTTCTCGTTGGAGGCGAGCTTGATGACGTTCTGCGGTTTCAGTCCGAGTTCGCGGGCGACTTCCTCGATGGGGCGGCCCGGCTCGTACACGGGCACGTCGCAGATGAAACGGTTGACAAGGGCGGTGTAGTTCATCAGCCGTTGGTGTTCGGATAGCTACCGAGAATCTTCACGAACATCGTGTGCTTTGCCAGTTCAGCCAGCGCCTTCTTCACGCGAGCGTCGTCCGAGTGGCCAAGGAAATCCACGAAGAAGAAATATTCCCACGCCTTCTGCCGGTTCGGTCGGGACTCGATCTTGGTCATGTTGATCTTAAATGTTTTGAATGAGGCAACGCAATCGTGGAGCGCGCCGACCCGGTCCTGGACGCTGAACATGATCGAGGTCTTGTCGTCGCCGGTGCGCGGCGGGGATTTGCGGCCGATGACGAGGAAGCGGGTGACGTTCTCGCTGGAGTCTTGGACGTGGCTGTCGTGAATGGTCAACCTGTAGATGTTCGCTGCCAGCTCGCTGGCGAGCGCGGCCGCGGTCGGGTCTTCCTTCGCGATTTGCGCCGCGCGGGAGCTGCTGGAAACTTCGACCAGTTCGGCGTGCGGCATGTTGAGCTGAAGCCACTGGCGGCATTGGGCGAAGACCTGTGGGATCGAGTAAAGCTTCTTGATCTGGTCGCGCCGGCCTGCTGACATGAGGTTGTGGCGAATCCGCATCAGCATCTGCGCGCACACCTTCAGTTCGCTGTGGATGAACATGTCGTAGGTGTGCGTGACGGCGCCCTCGGTGGAGTTCTCAATCGGCACGACGCCGTAGTCCGCGCGCCCTTTGGCGACCGCAGTGAACACGTCGGCGATGTTGGGCAGCGGCTCATAGCGCAGGCTGGAACCGAATTTCCTGACCGACGCCTGGTGCGAGTAGGTCGCTTCGGGGCCGAGGTAGGCGATCACCAGCGGCTTCTCCAGCGCCAGCGCGCTCGACATGACTTCACGGTAAATCGCCCGCAACGACTCGTTCATGAGCGGTCCGCGGTTCTTGTCTGTCACCCGGCGCAACACCGCCTCCTCGCGCTCGGGCGCGTAAATCTCCTCGCCCGCCGCTTGTTTGATCTTGCCGATCTCCAGTACGCGATGGGTGCGCTCGTTCAAGAGCCGCACCAGCCGCTCGTCAATCGTGTCAATTCGACTGCGCAGGTTCTTTAGCTTGTTCTTCATGGATGGCTTTCGCTTCCGCCGGTTCTTCCTTTTTCACTTCCGCTTTCTGCTCCGCCGTGCGCAACGCCGCGGCTTGGAGGCGAAGCTCGGCGGCTTTCGGCATGTCGTCAAGTCCGCGCAGGCCAAAATGCTCCAGGAACCGCTGCGTCGTGCCGTACAAGAGCGGTTTGCCGAGGACGCTTTCGTTGCGGCCGACGATGGTAATGAGGTCGCGCTCCAAAAGCGTCTTGATCACGCCGTCCACCTCGACGCCGCGGATGGCGGCGATGTCGGCACGCGAAATCGGCTGGCGCAACGCGATGATCGAAAGCGTCTCCAGCGACGGCTGCGACAGCCGGTGCGGGCGCGCTTCGTCGAGCAGCTTTTTCAACCACGGCGCGTACTCGGCGCGGCTCACCAGCCTCCACCCGCCGGCGATTTCGACGAGTTGGAACGCGCGCGGCTGCGTCTCTAGTTCGATCTTGAGTTCTTCCAGGACGGCGACGATCTGCGCCTCGCGCACGTTGCGAAACGCCTCCGCCACGCCGGGCTGTTCCTCGTCGGTCGCCTCGGCGAAGATGGAACGCATCTCCCTGGTCGTCAGCGGACGTTCCGCCGCGAACAACATCGCTTCAATGATTCGTTTCAATTCCAATGTCATGTTGTTATTCCGTCACTTGTCATTCTGAGCGCAGCGAAGAATCTCTGTCTGACTGGGCCGAAGCCTTTCGCTTCGCTTAGGCACTGTCTCAATTGCCGCTCTTACCAAGAGGACTTCGTCTAATAATTCTGTCGAGAGCAAAACCGCGTTTACAGAACAATACGTGTTATGAAGAAATGTAAAGGCTGAAAACGAATCCGTGGCCAATTTGACAGCCGTACGCACTTCCTCGTCGTTGACCATGTATCCGATATTTGGTTTGCCATGTACAATTCTATTTCTTGTTGCCGATAGCTTCCGGTATTCTGAAAAACAGTGACTCACGTTTGTCCCGGCAAGCGCATCTTGGGGTGAACATCCGCAGAGCTTTTCAAAAAGCTGTAAGCGACTTCCGACAAGCCAGTTCTTTTTGAGAAGGTCGCTAATTTTCTTCCAATCAATATCTAGACGACGACAACGACTGACCAAGAACTTCTCCAAGTGCTGTTCTAGCATGGCACAAAACAACGCAATGCAAACTTGCCGTGAACCCTTGCTTAGGTAGCATTCGAAGATCGCCTCTAACAAACAGTGTTCGCCGTTGGCGAAAAAAACCTCCCTACACTCACACATGACACCGCAAGTTGGACAGGGCATGTGCATTCGGTCATCCCAGTCGTTATGAATGTGTCCACAGTCGCCACATCGCAAGTGCCCGATTGTACCAAGCGCGAGTAGATGCAGATTCTCGTATGGATCGCGCTCGTCTAGAATCTCCAAGATCGTGTTCATCGGCATTTGGTTGAAACCAAAGATCTACTGAACCCATCCATCGTAGGCCGCTTTATTTCTGCATCGCACCTGTTTAGCTGTAACGTCACACTCAAACCACGATTCGCAGTGCTTTGGGGCGGCGGGCTTTTCCACATAGTCATACGTATAATAGACGTTATAGACACCACTGTTGCCTTCAACAGGTACAGCCCGCCAGCCGCTCCGCTTTACGTTAGATTTACCCACCCCGATCTCTAACCCCTCAACGAAATCATCCAGAGATTTCGCGACTGTCCAAGCCGACTTTTTGCCGTCTCGGACGAGGTAGAACCCTTTCACTATTTGTATTGCTGTCTCAGCCTCGTCTATCTTTGGTTGCAGATCGAACTCTTTCTCGTAATGAAATACTTTGTCTGAATCGACGAGGTCGGGATTTTCCAATTTGAGGTAGGGGCTTGAATAGTCTCCCAGTTGCTTGTTCGAAAAATACGCCATTAATCGAACTCGATACTTGCCCTGCAAGGGAGCTTCCTTGCCCACGAAACTCTTGCTCTTGAACTTCTGATTGCGAATCACCACATACGCATCCCCACCAACGGCCGTCTTTTTGCCACTGCGGAAGAGTACAAGGTCCAGCTGCGTTCCCTCCGGTAAGTTACTTTTTCCTTCGAAGTAAACTGCGGTCTTTTCCCATGCTGGTTCCAGTTCGATTTCGAGATCCTTAGCTCTAGCGTCAGTGAACAATATGAGTAGGAGTCCAATTATTATAATTAGCGTTTTCATCAAATTACCTCTTAACTATTTATGATACTTTCACCACGTTGATCTCACCGAACGCCGATTCCTGGCGAACGCGCAGTCGTTTTAGCCGGATCAATTCCAGTAACGCCAGGAACGTCACCACCACCTCGACGCGGCTCGCGGTCTCGGAAAACAGTTCCAGAAACCCGATTGCCGAACGTTCTCGCAGAGTATAGAGGATTTCCTCGATCTTGTCGCTAACAGTGAACCGCTCCTCGTAAATCTCGTGAAAGTCCTCGCGGGCATTCGCCTTCTTGAGCACCTCGTTGAACGCTGCGATCAAATCGAAGATGCTGACCTCGGCCAGCGGCACATCCTTCGCCTCGACTTCGATTCCGCTGTCGCCGGTGCGGGTAAACAATTTCGACTGTTCCTCCTCGCGATGGGCAAGCTGGACGGCGGCTTCCTTGAACTTCTTGTACTCGACGAGCTGCCGGATCAACTCCCAGCGCGGGTCCTCGCCCTCCTCGGCCTCGGCGTCAGTGACCTGCTGGTCGGCGGGCAACAGCATCCGGCTCTTGATGTACATCAGCGTCGCCGCCATCACCAAGAACTCCCCGGCGACTTCGAGGTTTAGCAATTGCATCAGCGAGAGGTATTCCATGTACTGGTTGGTGATCCGCTCGATGGGAATATCGTAGATGTCCACCTCTTCTTTCTTAATGAGGTAGAGCAACAGATCCAGAGGTCCCTCGAACACATCCAGTTTGACTTTGTAGTCGGATTCCATTGGCCAACGCGTTAGCGGGTGCATTAACTATCACAAGCCTGTGCCCATCGGCAATAGGTGTTTCTAGCCAGTCGAGCGCACGCTAACTGATTTACCGAACGAATGAGTAGAGCAGAGTCGGTGTTGATTTCTAATGCGCTACTGTACTTCCTACATCTTCGCGTGCCACTGAATATCGGCTTGCCGTAGCATGAGAGCTATTTCTTAGTGTCGTCTATATTGGACAAGCGCCCGAAAGCACACAATACAATCATTTAAACATTGAAGACTATCGTTATTGTGATTTTGTATCAAGCACCCAGCAATAAGCATCATAACGGATTTCGCTCCATGCCTGCTCATCGAGCGGGCGACCAGGGAAGAGAGAAATATTGGTAGGTGTGAACTTCACGCGAACTCGGATCGCATTCCGGCAGTCGGTGAGTTTGCGTGGCAGGAGAAACTCGTCGTCGCGGAAGCGGCGGTTCGATGTCTGCACAATGTGCTGGGCACCCCCGAGTTCGCCGCTAGGAGACGAAAAGACACAAGTATTGGCCCCAGCGAGATACCAGACGCCGGCTGATTTCCAATCGCTACCCGTTTCATCAGCGAGGAATACTTCCGCCCGTTGGTTAGGGAATGCGTAGTCGAGTTTACGACGCAACATCACGCCGCGGTTCCGCGGATCGAGACGGAGAGTGAATTCTGAAGTACCAGTGGTCTTGCGGCCGCGATCGGTGTGCGCGGGGTAAATCTCTACCACCGTCGTGACCGGAGGTGCGTTGTATTTGCCGCTGGCTTCCACCGCACCGTTGGCACTCGTACTCTTTGGCCATGTGGCGTTGGACGACTTGTCCCTGCCCTGCTTGTAGGAATCCGGCCCCCATTCGTAGCGTGAAGTAATCTCGTAGGGATCAGACGCCTGCGGCGAGACATAGTGGTGGGCAGCTTCACTGGTAGCGTCTCCGATTTTTAACTCATCAGTCTTAACGAGCGTAGCACCGGGGCGACCATACCAATAGGTTACCGTTTGGTAATGATCGGTGGACTGATTCTCTCCGCCGTGTTCAAGACAGATCAAGGCGTTCTTTCCAAATGGCATAAGGTCCGCGAGGAGGAACCGGTAAGCCGACTCGATTTTGTCCTCGTCGCACACCGCTGTGTCTGCCGATCTTGCACCGACGGGATGGCCGGCGAATGGTAACGTCATATTCAAGCCACCCCAGTAATCGCCGCCACCACCCCATTCCTCGGTACCGGTTCCTTGCGCTTGCGGGGTCTGGCTGTCGTCAAAGAAGAATCGTGGGTCGCCTTCGAGAGTGCCAAGTGCCGCCCGGTCGGAAAAAATGAAAGAAGTGCCCACGAAACTACCAGACCAATCGCCGCCGCCCTCGGTTTTTCGCGTATCGAGCAAGACCAAATCTTTACCACGCTTAGGATTAGGGTGGTCTCGGTAGTTCGCGTGAAAAAACCCGAGATAGACGGCCGTCTCCTTGCAGGGCTGAGAACGCACGCTCCACTGAATGTCCGTGATGGCGTTGCCGGCCGGGTTGACCAGTTCCACGCGCGCCGACCGCCTGAACGGCATCGGGAAGAAGCAGGCGAGATGCACCCGCTTGTCCGTGTAACGGATGTAAACGGGAAAACCCTTGACCAGGTATTCCTTGTTGTCCCGGTTGTACAGCGTGCCGGCGCCGTAGAACAGCGCCACGGGTGCAGAGATAGATGGTTCGGACCGTCCGTCCCATGTCACGCGCAGCGTAGCGCGACCAAACGCCAACGCTTGCTCCCGTGGCACGTCAAATTCCAAAGTACGGATTGTTGACGGTGCTTGCGTCAGATCCAAAACCGTCACGGCTTGTTGCGCGGGCAACGTGACGCTACCGAATTGCTCTCTCAACTCCATCCGAAGGCCTTCGGGTGATTTGTCGTGCGGTACGAGGTCCGTGCCGGAGCGTGCGGTTAATTCCAACACGTCGCGGTCCGGTGGCGTTTTGCCGTCCCAAGACTGGATTGGCCGCGACAACGGCGCTCCAGAGACAAACTGGTGGTAAATATAGTAGCCGGTGCCGTAATGGGTCCGAGAATAGGCCATGCGGAATGATTTCTCGAATGGCACAGGCACCCATATTAGGTCGGCTCCTTTGGTAGTAGACCAAGTCCATGTGAGTGGATTGAGGAAAAGAGCTTCGGGAATAAAAACAGTTTTCGTGAGGGTTTTCTTGGCATTCACTGGGTTGGCTGTGCCCGTTTCGCGTACGATGTGGTCCACGCCATCTACTTCGAAATGCCACGGACTGCCATGCCAGTGGTTGAAGCGAGTGAAGTAAAGCACGCCCGGCCCCGCGACATCCAGCGACACGTTGAAATCATCAGTCAACTGATAAAGAAAGTGGCTCGCGTCAGCAAAATCATTTCCACCTCTGCGATCGTAGGTGCTGCGCATGTAAGCCCGCACCCCAATGCGTTGGATAGGCCAACGCTCCCACATTCGGTACGCGTCACTCCCGACAGGAATAACAGGTGATTCTGAACTGAAAGCGCTACTGCCGAGCACTACGACATTGCACTCCACCGCCAGACAAGAAACCGACAACAAGCACGCCAACAAACTCAGAGTCTTCATGCGCCGAGTGTAATCCGCACCGGTTCGCGTGGCAACACCGCCAGATTGAATCGCCCAACCAACTCCTTCGGCATCGCGCACTCACCGGGTTTCGCCCAACCGCAACTCGCCGCCAGCGCGCCGACAACACGCGCCGCTGCAACACCGGCCTCGCGCAACGCCGCCAGCCGCGCCGAATCGCGCCGCTTCGCCATCCGCTCGCCCGTCGCGTCGAGCACGAGCGGCACGTGTAAAAATTTTGGCACCGGTAAATTCAACGCCCGGAACAACAACACCTGCCTCGCCGTCGAGCGTAACAAATCATCGCCACGCACCACTTCCGTCACGCCCTGAAAATAATCGTCCACGACCGTCGCGAGTTGATACGCCGACACGCCGTCGTTGCGGAAAATCACAAAGTCATCCACGCCAAATTCGCAGCGACCGTGCAACGCATCGTCAAACGCGACACTCCGTTCCTCGTCGCGCACCGCGAACCGCCAAGCCGGAACACGGCCGGAACATTCTTGCGCGTGCGACGCGTCCCGGAATTTTCCCCGGCACACGCGCGAATACACCGGCTCATCCTCGCCCGCGTGCGGCGCGCGCGAGGCCAACTCGATTTCGCGTCGGCTGCAAACGCACGGATACGCCAGCCCGGCGACACGGAGTTTTTCGAGCGCTGCCGCGTACGCGTCGCTACGACAACTTTGGTAAAGCGGCTCGCCGTCCCAATCGAGACCGAGCCAGCGCAAGTCCTCCAGCGCCTGTTCGACGTAACCCGGTTTCACACGCCCGCCCGCCGCGCGCGCCGAGAGCCACGCGACGAGAAACGTGCGCGCGTTGCCGAGGTGCAATCCGCCGCTGGGCGTGGGAGCGAGCCGTCCAATTGTCATGACGCCGTCAGATTCATCTTTGCCGGTGGCGGAGGCAAGTCATTTTGATTACAGTGGCCCGGCAACTATGATAGGCGAGTTCATCGAAATCGTTGGTGCGCGGCAGAACAACCTCAAGGGCTTCAACCTCAAGCTGCCCTTGGGCAAACTGACCGTGGTCACCGGCGTCAGCGGCTCCGGCAAATCGTCGCTCGCGTTCGACACCATCTACGCCGAAGGCCAGCGCCGCTACGTCGAGACCTTCTCGCCCTACGCCCGGCAGTTCCTCGATCGCATGGACAAGCCGAAGGCCGACCGCATCGACGGCATCCCGCCCGCCATCGCGATTGATCAAACCAACCCGGTCAAAACGAGCCGCAGCACCGTCGGCACGATGACCGAGCTGAACGATCACCTGAAATTGCTCTTCGCCCGCGCTGCCCAACTCTACTGCCGGCAATGCGGCAAACGCGTGCAGCGCGACACGCCGCAGAGCATCTGCCAAGTCGTAGGGGCGACGCATGCGTCGCCCCTACAAATCACGTTCCCAGTTCGCATCCCCAAAAACTTCACCGAACGCGAAATCCTCGACCTGCTAGAAAAACAAGGCTACCGGCACGTCGAAAAACGCGACGACATCCTCGAAGTCCTCCAAGACTGCGTCGAGAACACGCCGCGCAATCACGGTCGCATCGTCGAAGCACTCGAAGCCGCCCTCAAAGCCGGCCAAGGCCGCGTAAATGTGAATGGTCAGAAGTTCTCCGCTGACTTGCATTGTGCCGAATGCGACATCCACTATCGCGACGCCATTCCCAATTTATTTTCCTTCAACTCCGCCATCGGCGCCTGCGAAACCTGTCGCGGTTTCGGTCGCACCATCGGCATCGACTACGACCTCGTCGTCCCCGACGACACCAAAACGCTCGCCGGCGGCGCCGTCAAACCGTGGCAGACCGAGAGCTACAACGAATGCCAGGAAGACCTGATGGAGTTTGCCGCCAAGCGCGGCATCCCCACCGACATTCCATGGCGCAAGCTCACCGCCGACCACAAAAAGTGGGTCCTCGACGGCGAAGGCGAATGGGCCGACCGTAAATGGTACGGCGTCAAACGCTTCTTCACCTGGCTCGAAACCAAAAGTTACAAGATGCACGTCCGCGTCTTGCTCTCGCGCTACCGCACCTACATCCCGTGCCACGCCTGCCACGGCGCCCGCCTGAAGTCGGACGCGTTGTTGTGGAAAGTCGAAAACAAAACCATCCACGACGTGATGCTGTTACCGCTCGCCGGCTGCCACGCCTTCTTCTGCGACCTCCATCTCCCGGCGCCGCTCGATGAAGCGACCGATTTATTGCTGAACGAAATCCGTACCCGGCTCCGCTACCTCGTCGATGTCGGCCTCGGCTACCTCACGCTTGACCGCCAATCGCGTACCCTCAGTGGCGGCGAAGTCCAGCGCGTGAATCTGACGACCGCGCTCGGCACCTCGCTCGTCAACACCCTCTACGTCCTCGACGAACCGAGCATCGGCCTCCACCCGCGCGACATCAACCGCCTCATCGCCATCCTCCATCGCTTGAGAGACGCCGGCAACACGCTCCTCGTCGTCGAACACGATCCCGATGTCATCCGCGCCGCCGATAGGATCCTCGATCTCGGCCCCGGCCCCGGCGAACGCGGCGGCGAAATCGTCTTCTTCGGTCCGTTACCGAAACTTCTCACGAATAAACAATCACTGACCGCCTATTATCTTCGTAGGAGCGGCATTCCTGCCGCGACCGGTCGCGACAAGAATGTCGCTCCTACGAATTGGATCAAGGTTCTCGGCGCCGCCGAACACAACCTCAAGAACCTCGACGTCACCATCCCGCTCAACCGGCTCGTCTGCATCACCGGCGTCAGCGGCTCCGGCAAATCGACACTCATCCAAAACGTTCTCTACAACGCGCTCGCCAAACTGAAACACAAACCCGTCGAGCAACCCGGCAAACATCGCGCCATCGAAGGCCACGAACAGATCGCCGACATTGTCATGGTGGATCAATCGCCTATCGGCCGCACCACGCGCAGCAATCCCGCCAGCTACGTCGGCGCCTTCGACGCAATTCGCAAACTGTTCGCCGCCCAACCACTCGCCAAAGAACGCAGCTACACCGCCGGCACGTTCAGCTTCAACTCCGGCGAAGGCCGGTGTCCCACCTGTTCCGGCAACGGATTCGAGCACATCGAAATGCAATTCCTCAGCGACGTGTACCTGCGCTGCCCCGATTGCAATGGCCGCCGCTACCGCGATCTCGTCCTCGAAGTGAAGATCAACGACAAATCTATTGCGGACGTTCTCGACCTGACCGTCACCGAAGCCTGCGGCCTTTTCTCCGACCAACCGGAAATCCTGCGCAGCATCGAACCACTCCGCGCCGTCGGCCTCGGCTACGTCAAGCTCGGCCAACCGGTGCCAACGCTTAGCGGCGGTGAAGCGCAACGTCTCAAGCTCGCCGGGCATCTCACGCAGACCACAAACCAACCGACGCTCTTCCTCTTCGACGAACCAACCACCGGCCTCCACTTCGACGACATCGCGACGTTGTTGCAGGCGTTCGAGCAACTGCTCGCGCGCGGCCATTCGCTGGTCGTCATCGAACACAACCTCGACGTCATCCGTGCCGCTGACTGGATCATCGACCTCGGTCCCGAAGGCGGCGATGCCGGCGGGGAGATTGTCTGCACCGGTACACCGGAGCAAGTGGCCCAGTGCGAGCAGAGCCACACCGGTCGCGCTCTCGTGGGAGCGGTTTCCAACCGCGACCGGTCGGGGTTAAAAACCCCTCCCACAACAAATCACGAAATTCGCATCTGCAACGCCCGGGAGCACAACCTCAAATCCATCGACGTCACAATCCCGCGCGACAAGTTCATCGTGATCACCGGTATCAGCGGCTCGGGCAAATCGACGCTCGCGTTCGACATCCTCTTCGCTGAAGGCCAGCGCCGGTACCTCGAATCGCTCAACGCCTACGCCCGGCAATTCGTCCAGCCAGCCACGCGCGCTGACGTGGACGCTGTGTTCGGCATTCCGCCGACCGTCGCCATCGAGCAACGCACCAGCCGCGGCGGTCGCAAGAGCACGGTTGCCACTGTGACCGAGGTCTATCATTTTCTCCGGCTGCTGTTCGTCAAGCTCGGCACGCAATTTTGCCCGGATTGCAACGTCGCGATCCAGCCACAGTCTGCTGAATCAATCGCGGCGAAGGTCACTGGCCAGAAACTGTTCGCGCCGCTGATCGTCGCTCGCAAAGGTCTGTACACCGACCTCGCCGAATGGGCGGCGCGGAAAGGTTTCCGGCATCTGCGCGTGGATGGCAAGCTGTTGCCGACAGACAAGTGGCCACGCTTGGATCGGTTCAAGGAACACAACATCGAATTGCCGGTTGGCACCGTCGAAGAGGCGTTGGAATACGGCAAAGGTGTCGTCATGGTTGGCGACACGATCTTCTCGACGCGTCGGGCTTGCCCGAAATGCGCGCGCAGTTTTCCGGAACTCGATCCGCGGTTGTTCTCGTACAACTCGAAACACGGCTGGTGTCCGAGTTGTTACGGGACCGGGCTGCAACTGTTCGGCTTCGACGAGGAACAGACCGGCGAGGAAATCTGGTGGAACGAATGGTTCGAAGGCCAGGAACGTCTGTGTCCCGCCTGCACCGGTCGCCGGCTGCGGCCGGAGGCGTTGGCGGTGAAGTTTCAGGAGAAGACCATCGCTGAGTTTGCGGCGTTGCCGGTCGAAGCGGCGACGGAATTGTTTGGCAAGATGAAGCTGCGCGGACGCGAGGCGGAAATCGCGCGCGATATTCTCGCGGAACTGCGGTCGCGGCTGGCGTTCCTCCAAGAAGTCGGCCTCGCGTACCTCGCGCTTGATCGGGCGGCGCCGACGTTGAGCGGCGGCGAGGCGCAACGGATCCGGCTGGCGGCGCAGCTCGGGTCGAACTTGCGCGGTGTTTGTTACATTCTCGACGAACCGACCATCGGCTTGCATCCGCGCGACAATGCGATGTTGCTCGACACGCTTCACGAACTCGAAGCCAAGGGCAACACTGTCGTGGTGGTCGAACACGACGAGGAGACGATCCGCCGCGCCGAGCATGTCATCGATCTCGGCCCGGCCGCCGGCATCCACGGCGGTCGGCTCGTGGCGGAAGGCACCGTGCGCGACTTGATGCGGAGCGCCGATTCGATCACTGGACGATTTCTGCGCGCTCCACTGCGGCACCCACTCCGTGCTGCGCATCCGTCAGTGCTGCCCACTGGCTTCCTACAAATTATCGGCGCAACGCGGCACAACTTAAGGAACCTCCGCGTCAAGATTCCACTCGCCCGGCTCGTGTGCGTGACCGGTGTCAGCGGCAGCGGCAAAAGCACGTTGGTGCGCGACGTGTTGTACCGAAATCTGAAGTTGCTCGTAGGGGCGACGCATGCGTCGCCCCTACAGGGTTGCGCCCGCATCACCGGCGCCGAACAGATCCGGCGTGTTCTCGAAGTGGACCAGACGCCGATCGGCAAAACACCGCGCTCGTGTCCAGCGACCTACGTCGGATTCTGGGATGACATTCGCCGGTTGTTTGCAGCCACGCCGGAGGCGAAGATGCGCGGGTATGGACCGCCACGGTTCTCGTTCAACGTCGCCGAAGGGCGCTGCCCGGAGTGCGGCGGGCAGGGCCTGAAGAAAATTGAGATGAGTTTCCTGCCGGATGTTTCCGTGACGTGCGAAGTCTGCCGGGGACAACGGTTCACGCCGGAAACGTTGGCGGTGCGCTGGAAAGACAAGACGATCGCTGATGTGCTGGCGATGAACGTGGATGAGGCCGTCGAGTTTTTTGCCGCGCACCGCAACATTCATCACGGCTTGCAACTGCTCCAGGAAGTCGGCCTCGGTTATCTGACGCTCGGCCAGCAATCACCGACGCTGTCCGGCGGCGAAGCGCAGCGGATTAAGTTGGTGACGGAATTAGCGAAGTCGAACACCTCCGCAACGCTCTACGTTCTCGATGAGCCGACGATCGGCCTGCACATGGCGGATGTGGAGAAATTGATTCACGTCCTGCACCGGCTCGTTGATGCCGGTAATACTGTCATCGTGATTGAGCACAACCTCGATGTGATCGCGGAAGCAGATTGGATAATCGATCTCGGTCCCGAAGGCGGCGGCGGCGGAGGCCAGATCGTGGCGGAAGGGCCGCTGGAAACCGTGGTGCGTTGCGGAAAGAAATCCTACACGGCGCAGTTCTTGGGACCGTTCATGCGTTCCCGGCGAAACCGGGCGCCGGTTCCCATACCGGCCAGTCCTTGAAAAGATTTCTAAAGTGAGCACTTAACGCAAAAGGTCGGCAGTCGAACGCAATTGTTTGGAGGCAAAGAAAGCGCCAACGCCGCCGACTTGATTTCGATTAACCGAAAATGTATTCTTCAGCCATGAGCACCTACCGCGTCACATTGATTGAACATGCCGACGGTGTTTCCGTGAGTTGTCCTGCGCTCAAAGGCTGCCATTCACAGGGCCGCACGCGCGAGGAAGCCTTGCAAAACATCCGCGAGGCGATTCAGGAATGGCTCGCGGCGGAAGCCGAAGAGTCGAAAATGTTCAAGGTGAGCGAAGCCGAAGTGATGGTTTGATATGCCGAAGCTTCCCGGCATCCGCCATCAAGACGCCATTCGCACATTTGAAAAGCTCGGCTATCGCATCCTCCGGCAAGGCGGACACATCGTCATGTCCAACGGTGAAACACGGCTGATCATCCCGCGGGCCAATCCGATCGACCCGTACACGATGGGTAGCATTGCCCGCGACGCCGGTCTGACCCCGGACGAATTCCGACGGTTTTTATGAGCGATGTCAACCTCCAGACGCGCGGCCGGCACCTGCTCTCCTTGGCAGGAACTATTCGCCGCTATGAAGAGGCGCTGACTAAGGCCACCGGCGAACGGTTCAACCTCTTCGATATTCTCCATGTGGGACATTACGAGGTTCGCACCCACTCGCCGATGCTGGCGGAGCTTCTCAATCCCAAAGGATCACACGGACAGGGAGCCGTCTTTTTGGAGCGTTTCCTCACCGAGCTTGAAATCGACGATTTCGACGCCGAATCGGCCAAGGTGGACACTGAAGTTTCCATCCGCGAGCTTGGTCGCCTCGATATTGTGATAATCGACGGAAAACGCCGCTCCATTTTCATCGAGAACAAGATTTACGCCGGCTTACAGGAAAATCAATTAGGACGCTACCATGAGGATAAACCCGAAGCCCATCTGTTGTTCCTGACTTTGTACAATGATGACCCAGCAGACTGGGCAACGAATCCCGCCTACAAAATCGAATCATTTAATAAGGTCTTCCAGAAAGTTTCCTACAAGACCAACATTGTGCGATGGTTGGAAGCATGCCGCAAAGAGGCCGCCACCGCGCCCGGCGTGCGGGAGGCCATCACCCAATATATCCACCTCATCAAACGCCTCACCCAACAAAACACGAGCACACGTATGAACCAAGAAATTATTAACGCAGTCACCCAGGACCAGTCTGGGGAAACCTATTTGGCCTATGCCAACCTGCGAAATGTAAACTGGGAAATCCGAAAAGCGATCGTTGCCAAGTTGGATGAACAATTGCAACCTATCGCGCAAGAACTTGGTTTGGAGATGGTGGACAAACTCTCAGGTAACGGAGATAAGGATGAAGAATGCCTTCTCACGACCCCTGATCTCAAGGCCCAGAACTTGAAATTTGGCTTCGGGTGCGGAGTCTCAGACTACCGCGATTGTTTCATTGGATTCGCCTCCATTGACCACGATCAAGAGAGCCCATTGAACTCGCAGATTGACCGGCTCTTTAGGGCGGAATTCAGCCAGGCGCAATTCAGCCTGGATCCCCCCAACAAGTACTGGCCCGCGTCGGCGTATTGGATTCAGCGCCGGAATTGGAACGACGACACCATGGCCGCGATTCTTTCCGGCGACTTTGCCAAAGAACTGAAGGAACTGATCAAGAGTCTCAGTGACATCGCCACCAAAGCCTTAAAGGGGCAAGGAGAAGGCGGCAGTCCGAGTAGTGACAGGCCGTGAGTCATTCCGTTCTGCGCGTTGAGGCACGCTCAATCCGCGTTGACTTGCCGGCGTTACGAAGCTAGGCTTTTGGCATGAGCGGAAAAGAACTGATCACGGTTGACCCGGAGATTCTCGGCGGCACGCCGGTGTTCAAGGGCACGCGCGTGCCGGTCAAGACGTTGTTCGACTACTTGGAACGCAACTACACGCTCGATGAGTTTCTCGAATGTTTCCCGTCCGTGACCCGGGAGATGGCGCACCAAATGTTGGAATGTTCCGAGTCAGCGTTGTTGACGCCGGCATCGGTATGAACATTCTGCTGGATGAATGTGTGCCGTGGCCGCTGCGCCGGCGGTTGGTTGGGCATACGTGCGCTACGCCCCACGCGGTTGGCGCGGGATTCAGAATGGCGACCTGATTCGCTTGGCGGAGGGTGAGTTCGATTTGTTCATTACTGCTGACCAGAACATCCGTTACCAACAGAATCTTGCGAGTCGGCGCATTCCGATTCTGGAACTGTCCACGAATGATGTACGCCGGCTGGAAGCGGCTGCCGCACTCATCCAAACGGCTGTTGCCACAATGCGTCCTGGCGATTTTCGGGTTCTTGAAATTCCCTAACCTGTCGGGAACCAGCGGTAGCGGTTCGACTGTGCGCTGGGGTGGTCACCGGTAGAATTTTTCGCGGCGACAAATCAGCAAGCACGACTCTGCCAGAATCGGGCGTGATAGCTGAGGCTGGCGAGGAAGAGGGCGCCGCCGACGGCGGTGTAGATGACGGCGAGATAGCTGCGGGGTGTGGCGGAGTGACGGAGGGTGATGCCGAGGGCAATCATAAATAGCATGAGGCCGTAGCTGCGCCACGGTTGGAACGCGAAGAGGCAGGTTTTCGGCGGGCGTTGATCGATGCGGGCGATATTTCGGTGGGCGATTTTGATGAACATGAACCGGTAGGCGATGATGGCAATAACAATACCGGTGGCGCTGAGGATGAGGGCGAGCTGTCCGCCGATGTGCAGCAGCCAATGAACGGCGAGGACGTTGAGCATGATGCCGACGGCACTCCACAGAAAGCCGCTGATTTCCAGCAGCCAGTGACGCGGAACGGCGGGGTTGAATTGGTGCAGGGTCATGCGAGAAAAAATTGTTGGAGTTCGATGTGGTGGTGCGCGATGTGGTCGGCGCGGTCGAGTTTGGCGGCCGGGAGGCTGGTGGTGAGGCCAATGACGGTCATGCCGGCGGCTTTGGCGGCTTCGATGCCGACCGGGGTGTCTTCAATGGCGCAGCAGTCGGCCGGGGAAATGCCGAGGCGCGCGGCGGCGGTGAGATAAACTTCCGGTTGGGGCTTGGCGTGTTGGACGTCTTCGCGACCGACAATGGCTTGAAAATGCGGGCGGAGGCCGGTGACTTCCATGACAACGTCGATGGCGATGCGCGGGGCGCTGGTGGCGATGCCGAGTTTGTAGTGTTTGGCGAGCGCGGGGAGCAGGTCGTGGAGTTCGCGAAACTCGATGCGGTGGGCGCGGAGCAGTTTGAGGAGGTGGTGGAGTTTGCGTTGGATGAGGTCGTCGATGCTGTGCGTGAGTTGGTGGCGCGCGATGAGGTCACGCAACAGGACGCGGTCAGACCGCCCGATGTAGTCAGCGAAGACGATGCCGTGATTGTGCGCGAGGTTGAGTTCTGCAAAAAGCGCCTGCCACGCACAGTCGTGAACCGGCTCGCTGTCCACGAGGACGCCGTCCATGTCGAAGATGATGGCGGAAAAATGTTTCACCGGCGCCACATCTGGACCCGCACTTTTGGCGGTGAAAGAAGCCAGTTCAGCAGTGTACTGACGATGCTCAGAACAAGCGCGCCGCCGACAGCGGTCCAGAACCCCTCGACATGAAACGCGGGAATAATCCAACTCACCAGCTTCAACATCCCGGCGTTGATGACCAGCGTGAACAACCCCAGCGTCAGGCAGCCGATCGGCAGCGTCAACGCCAGAACCATCGGCCGCACATACGTGTTGACCAGCGCCAACACGACCGCCGCCGCCAGCGTCGCGCCGGGCGTATCGAACCTGATGCAGGTAAAGAGCCGGTCCACCACCAGCAACGCCAAGGCGTTGACGGCTAGCTTCATCAACAGTATGCTAATTCGTTTGAGCATGCAGGCCGCAGTGTAGCGCAAGGTGCTATGAATGCAACCGGCTCTGATAAAAGCGTTGAGAGAGCGATGCAGTTATGTTACATGCACAGTGTTGTGATGACCAACACGTGGATGATTTGGGGGCTGGGGACGGCGGCGGCCGGTGTAGCGGCGTTGACGCTGCTGCTGTACTGGTTCGTTGTCTGCGTCGTGCTGTACATGCACGGCGCGCGGTTCCCGACGGGCTTGATGCCGTGGCGCTATTTCCGCGACCTGCGCGACTACAAGGAGATCGTTGCTTCCAAGGGCCGCACGCCAACGTTGTACTACCTGATGTTGTTCCTGACGTGGGCGACCTGCGCATTGGTGATGGTGCTGGCCGTGACGTTCTGGCAGTACTATTCGCAGACCAACCCCTTGCACCATCGCCTGTGGTGACCGGTCGATAAGTCCCGCCTGATGATGCTCACAACAATGCTGTTCGACGTCGTTTCCCTATTCTGCGCTACTGACAACCGCGCTTCCTTCGGGTAAAAGGTGCGCCATGCCAGACAAGGATACGCTTTCCAAGTTCGTGTCGTGGGTTCAGCAAAGCGTCACCGGCGACGAAAAAGGCGAGGCGCAGCCGTTCCTGCTGAATCTGCTCGCGGTGTTCGGTCACGGCGGCAAGCTACCTTCTGGTGCGAGCTTCGAGTATCGCGTTCGGATGACGGATGGGCACACGAAGTTCGCGGACTTCGCTTGGCCGGGACACACGCTGTTCGAGATGAAATCGCGCGGCGAGAAACTGGAGAAGCATTACAATCAGGCGAAGGATTACTGGTGGAACCTCTACCCGAACCGTCCGCGCTACGTCGTCCTCTGCAACTTCGACGAGTTTTGGGTCTACGACTTCGAGACGCAACCGTACACGCCGAAAGACACCGTCAAGACGGCGGAACTGGCGGAGCGTTGGGGGCCGCTGGCATTTCTGTACGGCGACCAGCACCAGCCGGTGTTCGGCAACGACCACGAATCCGTCACGCGCCAAGCCGCCGGTAAGCTTGCCGATATTCACAAGCGCATGGTCAAACGCGGTGTCGAGCCGGTGCTCGCGCAACGCTTCACGCTCCAGATGCTCCTCTCGCTCTTCGCCGAAGACATCGACCTGCTCCCCAAATACTTTCTCACTGAACTGCTAGACCAGTGCAACCCTGCCGCGCATTCCTACAACCTCCTCGGCGACCTGTTCGCCGCGATGAACACCACCCCGCCGGTCAGCGGCGGCCGGTTCAAGGGCGTCCGCTATTTCAACGGCGGCCTCTTCGCGCAGCCCGCCCGCATCGAGTTGACCGACACCGAAATCGTCGCGTTCCGCGAACTCGCCAAGGCCGACTGGTCCAAGGTTCAACCGGAAATTTTCGGCACGCTCTTCGAGCAAAGCACCGACGAACGCCGCGCCTTCGGCCAGCATTTCACCCGGCCGGTGGACATCATGAAAATCGTCCGGCCCACCATCGTCGAGCCGTGGCGCGATCAGATTGAATCCGCCAAGACCCTCAAGCGGCTTGGCGAACTCCGCGAGCGGCTCCACAACTTCCGCGTCCTCGATCCCGCCTGCGGCTCCGGCAACTTCCTCTACATCGCCTACCGCGAACTCAAACGCCTCGAAGCCCGGATCGTGGACCGCATCAACACCGAATTCCCCAGCCGCGCTGAGCCGGACCAGCGCCAACTCAGTTTCCTCAGCGCCCAAAATTTCTTCGGCCTCGACATCAACCCGCTCGCCGTCGAACTGGCCAAGGTCACGATGATGATCGGGCGCAAGCTCGCCATCGAGGAACTCCACATCTCCGAGCCGGATTTGCCGCTCGACAATCTCGACACCAATTTCCGCTGCGCTGATGCGCTGTTCACCGACTGGCCGAAAGTCGATGTCATCATCGGCAACCCGCCGTTCATCGGCGCCAAGCTGCTCAAACCGCAACACGGTCCCGACTACGTCAACAAGGTGCGCGCCGCCTATCCCGCCGTGCCCGGCATGGCTGACTACTGCGTCTATTGGTTCCGCAAAGCGCACGACCACCTGCCGGCCTGCACCGTCGCCGATCCCGTCGCTGGCCGCGCCGGGCTGGTCGGCACGCAAAACGTCCGCAACAACCAATCCCGCGTCGGCGGCCTCGACCACGTGGTCAAAACCGGCACGATTGTCGAAGCCGTGGACAACCAGCCGTGGTCCGGCGAAGCCAACGTCCACGTCTCGATCGTCAACTGGATCAAGACGCAAGACGCCGCGCTCCTGCCGAAAACGCGCCGCCTCTGGTTCAAAGTGCAAGGCAGTAGCAAACACACGAAAGGCGTTCGTGCCGACAAGACTTACGAACTCGATTGCCACGAATGCGCCGTCATCAATTCCGCGCTCTCCGATCAAACCGATGTTGCCGGGGCTATAGTCCTCAAGTGCAACATCGAGCCGCCGTGCATTTACAACGGACAATTCCCGCGCCATCATGGTTTTGTTCTTGAGCCATCGCAAGCGCAGGCACTCATCGCCAAAGACCCCGCGAATCGTGAGGTCGTGCATCCGTTCTTTATCGGGGCGGAGATGCTCGTCCATGGCGCGCCGCAACGCTGGGTGATCGACTTCCAGAAAATGAATCTACTGGAAGCACACCGGTACGAAGCGCCGTTTCGCCATGTCGAGCAGACGGTGTTGCCGCACATCATGGGGATGGCCGGAGCCGAGCAGACGAAGTCCGGCAAAGCCACCGGTCAAGATCAGCAATGGCTGAAGACGTGGTGGCAACATTTCCGCTGCCGGAAAGAACTCATCGACGCCGTGCGCCAACTGCCGCGCTACCTCGCTTGCTGCGAAGTCACCAAGCGCCCCATCTTCTGTTTCGTTCATCCCGACATTCGCCCCGACCATACCTTGGAGGCGTTCGTCCTCGCCGACGATTACAGTTTCGGCATCCTGCAATCGAGCGCGCACTGGCTTTGGTTCGTGACGAAGTGCAGCAAGTTCAAATCCGATTTCCGCTACACGCCCGAATCCGTTTTCGACACGTTCCCGTGGCCGCAGACGCCGACGGCGCAACAGATCGCCGCGGTGGCGGCGGCGGGCCGGGAAGTGCGGCGCATCCGGGCGGAGGCGTTGACGAAGTTGAAAGGCGGTCTGCGCGCGCTCTACCGGACGCTGGAACTGCCCGGCGCCAATCCATTGAAAGACGCCCACGCCGCCCTCGATGCCGCTGTCCTCGCCGCCTACGGCTTCGACCCGAAACAAGATTTACTCGCCCAACTGCTGGCCCTGAACCTCGCCGTCGCCGGTAAGATCGAAGCCGGTCACCCCGTCACCGCGCCCGGCATTCCGACCGGTTATCCCGACGCGAGCAAGCTGGTGACGGAAGATTGCATCGTGCCAGAGAGGCGATGAGCAACTGTCAACAGAACGAACGGAAGTTCGCTCACTGGGACGGGTGGCGGGCGCCTGGATTGGCTGAAGGTTGAAGGGCGGCAAGGCACCGATAATCGTTCTTCTGTGCGGCCAAATCCTGCTGGAGAACGGCTGGAGCAGCCTGAGGTGTGTTCACCATTTTCAATGGTGGCGCAAAAAGCGCAACTCGGCGCGCAGGCGTTCCACCTCATCTAGGAGATCGAACAGGGCTTTGAGCCAGGCCAAATCGAGGCCGTGAACGGTTCGCAAGTGCTCAATTCGCCGCACGGTGTAAATCGCCTCTTCCGTGAATTCCATCATTCCATACGGTGGCTGAACGACCGGTTGCACCAAGCCGGCACGACAATAAATCAGAATGGAACGGCGAGGGACACCTGCGAGATGTGCAGTCGCATCGAGGCTGTAGAAAACGTTTGGCTTCGGTTGAAACACCTCAATGGAAAGGCACACTGGGCGGTCAGGTGCGGTTTGTTTCTTCATGAGGTCTTCCTCGGGTTGAATGTCGATTTTGCGGCCAATTGCTCCCACAAGACTTTTTGTTCCGGCGTCAGATGCGCCGGGACTTGGATGGACACTATGGCATACAGGTCGCCCCGCATTCCGTTGCCCGTGGGCAATCCCTTCCCGCGTAAACGAAATTGTTGTTCCGCCACTGTGCCCGCTGGAATTTTCAAGGACACCATTCCATCCAGAGTGTGGATGTGAACAGTGGCACCGAGCACCGCTTCCCATGGTGCCAACTCCAAATCGTAATACAGGTCGGCACCGCGCACACGGAAGTCGGGGTGCTGAGCGAACTTCACACGCAAGTAGAGATTGCCGGAGTCGCCGCCGCCGATGCCTTCCTGGCCTTTACCGGCGAGACGGATGAGCTGTGCTTCACGAACGCCGGGTGGGATTTTCACCCGCAAGGTCTGCACGGACGATTTCCCGGTGCGCGGATCGATCCGCTGCAAGTTGATCGTGCGCGTCGAACCGTGCAACACTTCGTCAAGCGTTACCAAGATGTCGCCTTCGATGTCCTGGCCGCGCTGGGCGAATGTTCCACCTTCGCCCCGCGTCTGACCGAAACCACCGGCGGGGCGACCACGACTGCCAAAGAACTGTTCGAAGAAATCACTGAAGCCCGTGCCATCGAAATGAAATTCGGAAGCCTCTTCGTAACCGCGACCGAATCCGCCCGGCGGCGGTGTCGGCTGCCGTTCCGTATGGTTCCAGTTCGCACCCAACTCATCATACTTGCGCCGCTTCTCTGGATCGCTGAGGACTTCGTTGGCCTCATTCAGTTCCTTGAACTTGTCTTCGGCCGTGGTTTTGTCCTTGGCAACGTCAGGGTGATACTTGCGGGCGAGCTTGCGGAAGGCCTTCTTGATTTCCGTGTCGCTCGCATTACGAGCCACGCCGAGAACGTCGTAGTAGTCCTTGAATTCAACCGGCATGGCGGACTCCGGGGGAATGGCTTAGATCATTCACAATGACCTTGGACGGACGAAACACTTTGTCGCCGCGGCAGTAACCTCGCTGGATGACTTCGAGGATAATCTGATCGGGTTGGCTGGAGTCGTGCCGTACAGAAACGGCCTCATGCCGGTGGGGATCGAAGGGCCGACCAAGATCCTCGACGGCCTCGATGCCGTGGCGCTGGAGCAACTGGCCCAACTGTTGCAACGTCATCGTCACACCCTGCCGCAACTGTTCAGAGTCAGTGGATTGCTCGGACGTTAAGGCGCGTTCAAGATTGTCGAGAACCGGCAGCAAGTCGCCGATAAATGCTTCCTTTTCGGCTGCGGCTTGTTGCTCGGAATCGCGCCGGGTGCGCTTCTTGAAATTGTCGAAGTCGGCGGCGAGACGCAGGTAATCGTTCTTCTGTGCGGCCAACTCCTGCTGGAGTATGGCTGGGTCAGCCGACGCCGAGGCAGCGACGGCAACGGGCGCATTCGGCGAATCGGTCGCCGGGCTTGGAGATTCGGGATTGATGGTTGGCGCGGCGCGACCTTCTGGTTGAACGCCACGTTTCTTCTTCGAGTTCACGATGATATCACCAACAGAATCTTGCTGCCGCACTGTGTTGGGTGGTTCGGATCTCCATCCGATGGCCGGACTCTATTTGTGAAAGTACTCGCGGACTTTCGCCGCGATCTGACGATCCGTCATCTTGTCGGCCGTTTCCTTGGCAATAATGTGTCCCCCGAGTTTGGCATGCTCGAGACGCTTCGTGAGTTCACCCTTGGCCTCGCCCGGACCAAAGATCAGAATGGATTCAGCATCGCGAATTGCCGCAATCACCACATCGTAAAAGCGGTGGAGCTGTCCCGTAAAATCCCGCTCGCGGCTATCATCAGCTTGAGCCTGTTGTGCTTCGTAGGGGGTCGTCGAACGGACGCCCGCAAAACGGCCCGGCTGTTTCTCGATGTTGGATTTGATCTCCAACGTCTCTTCCCCTTCGGCGGAGACAATCGCGATCACCGCCTTCCGGTGATCAATCCACAAACCGGCGGTCGTGTGCATATCATTCTCCTTGTGCGACTGCCTGACAGGACAACGGGCATTTTCTGTTCGCTGTCATCCCGACGGCAGTCATAGGTTTGTTCAGACTGTATACCTTCAGCAGTAGTCGGACAAGCTGGAACGTAGAATAAGGTGTGGTTTTAGGATGCACTGACGGTTTCTAGTTGTTGGTTTCGGTGGTGGCTGCTGTCCTTCGGTCGTACCGAACTCATTTCGCTGATTGCGAAACTGCCACGCTACTTGGTGATTTCGCTGGTGAGCAAACGTCCAATCGTTGTTTTCGTGAGTTCGGTAATTCGTCCGAGCAATCTCTTGCAGGCGTTCGTTCTCGCTGACGATTACAGTTTCGGTGTGTTGTCTTCCGGTATTCACTGGCAATGGTTTCAGCGAAAGTCCGCGAGGCTAACCGAGCGTTTCACGTACACGTCCAGTTCCATCTTCAACACATTCCCGTGGCCGCAGACGCCGACGGCGCAACAGATCGCCGCGGTGGCGGCGGCGGGCCGGGAAGTGCGGCGCATCCGGGCGGAGGCGGTGACGAAGTTGAAAGGCGGCCTGCGCGCGCTCTACCGGACGCTGGAACTGCCCGGCGCCAATCCATTAAAAGACGCCCACGCCGCCCTCGACGCCGCCGTGCTCGCCGCCTACGGCTTCGACGCCAAGAAAGATTTGCTCGCCCAACTGCTGGCGTTGAACCTCGCCGTCGCCGCCAAGATCGAGGCCGGTCAGCTCGTCACTGCCCCCGGTATCCCGCCCGGCCACCCGAACGCCGCCGCATTGGTGACGGAAGATTGCATTCAGCCGCTAAACTGACGGCGGGCAACGCTGCGCTTGCGGTTTGTGTGCGGCGTTGCTAGTCTGAGCAGCATGGTGCCATTCGTAAAATGGTTTTATCTGCTGGCCTTGTCGGTCTGGATCGGTAGCATTGTCTTTTTCAGCGCGGTGGTCGCGCCAACGGTGTTCAAGACGCTGCCATCGGACGACGCGGCGAAACTGCAGCGTGCTATTTTCCCGCGCTACTATCTGCTCGGCTTGGTGTGCGCGGCGGTCGGGATTGTGTGTGTCGGCTGGCTGCTGGCGGACCGGGCGTGGTTCGGTAAGTGGCCGGGCATCCTGAGTCTGCTGTTGTTGGCGAGCACGGGCGGCACGGACGGCTGGCTGTTGATGGCAGTGGTGCCGCGGCTAAATGAATTGCGCGAGCGCAAGACGCCCGTCATCGGCAGCGGCAAACTCCCGGAGCCGCACTGGGAGAAGGAGTGGAAGGAACTCCACCAAACGAGCGTGCAGTTGAACTTTGCGGTGCTGGCGGGAGTGCTGGCGCTGTTGTTCCTGGTGGTGTTCGCGCGAGTGGCTTGATGATAAAATCACTTGCGATTCTCAGTTCTTTGTTAGCGGCGGTGGTATCGGTTGCCGCCGAGTGGCTCGGCGGCTCGGCAGCCACAGTGGACCGCGCCGTGGCCCGCGTGACGCCGGCATTGGTGCGCATTGAAGTCGTCAGCACCCGTTTTCAAAGTGGCCGCGCCGTCAAACAGGAAACGGGCGGCAGCGGCGTCATCGTCCGCAAGGACGGTTACATCCTCACCAACCACCACGTTGCCGGACACGCGACGCGGCTGGTCTGCATCCTCAGCAGCAACGAGGAGATCGAGGCCGAGCTGGTCGGCACCGACGCGCTTTCCGATCTCGCCGTTCTCCATCTCAAACCGGACAAGGCCCGCACGTTTCCCGCCGTGTCGTTTGGTGATTCCGACGAACTCAAGGTCGGCGACACGGTGCTGGCGATGGGTAGCCCGCTCGCGCTGTCGCAATCGGTCACGCGAGGCATCGTCAGCAATACCAAGCTCATCATGTCGCGCGCGCTCGGCGGCGCGGGCGGGTTCACGCTCGACGGCGAGGACGTCGGCGGACTGGTCCGATGGATCGCCCACGACGCGGCTATTTTCCCCGGCAACTCCGGCGGACCGCTGGTGAACCTCCGCGGCGAGATCGTCGGCATCAACGAGATCAGCTTAGGTCTCGGCGGCGCAATCCCCGGCAACCTCGCCCAGCGTGTCTGCGACGAAATTATCGAGCGCGGCGCCATTCGCCGCGCATGGCTTGGCATCGAGATCCAGCCGTTGCTGAAAGGCGGCATTGTGAAGAACGGCACGCTGGTCTCCGGCGTTATTACGGATTCGCCGGCGGCGCGCGGGGGATTGCAAGCGGGCGACGTGCTCGTCTCGCTGGCGGACCGCAAAGTCAACGTTCATCACGCCGAGGAGATTCCGCCGTTGACGCAACTGATCACTTCTCTGCCGGTCGGTAAAGAAATCGAGGCGACGGTGTGGCGCGACGGACAGAAGAAGACGCTCAAGCTGGTGACGACGGAGCGTCCGTTGATGGAGCCGAAGACGCGCGAGTTGAAGTCGTGGGGCATCACCGTGCGCGACATCTCTTTCATCGCCGCTAAGGAACTGCGACTGACCGACATCAACGGCGTGCTCGTCACGAGCGTCCGCAGCGGCGGCCCCGGCGGTGAAGCCAAACCGCCGTTGCAAAGCGGCGACGTTCTCCGCGATGTTGCCGGGTACCCGGTGCACAACGTCGCCGAATTGTTTAGAGCAACCGAGCAACTCACCACGGGCAGTACTGAACCGGTACCGGCGCTGGTGTCGTTTGACCGGCAGCGCGACAACGCGCTCACCGTCGTCAAGATCGGCCTGAAGGAACTTGAAGAGCCGGGCGTCGAGGCACGCAAAGCGTCGCTGGCCGCCTCGGTGCAGGCCATCAGCCGCGAGATGTCCATCCAACTTGGCCACAAAGGCATCACCGGCGTGCGCATCACGCAGGTCTATCCGGACAGCGCCGCCACCGCCGCCGGACTGCAGGTCGGCGACTTGATCGTATCGCTCGACGGCGAGAAAATCCTCGTCAGCCAGCCCGGCGACGAGGAGGTATTCGTCCAGATGATCCGCCAGTACCGGATCGGCACGAAAGCCGACTTCGGCATCCTGCGCGGCAAGGAGAAACTCACGCTCAAGGTCGAGCTGACACCGGCACCGAAACCAGAACGCGAAATGCGCCGCTACCACGACCCGAACTTCGAATTCACCGTGCGCGATCTGACCTACTACGACCGACTCGTCGTCCGCAGGACCGAAGGTCAGCCGGGTGTGATCGTCAGCGAGGTCGCCGACGGCGGCTGGGCAGCGGTCGGCGAGTTGCGCGGCGGCGACCTCATCGTGGCTGTCAACAGCGAGTCGGTCGCCGACGTGGCGGCGCTGGAGAGAATCCTCAAACGACTCGCGCAGGACCGTCCCAAGCAGGTGGTGCTGCGCATCCAACGCGGGATCCATTCCCGTTTCCTCGAACTCGAACCGGACTGGAACCAAAACGGTTCTGCCGCCACAAAAGAAAAATCATGAAACCTCTGTTCTGCCTGTTGCTCGCATTCGCCATGTCGGCGCGTGCTGATGAAGTCGCCAATGCAGGACGCGCGCTACTGAAGAAATACCAGGAGGCCGTTATCGGCGTGAAGGTCGTCGCCAAGGTCGCGATCCCCGGCCGTGAGTCCACGCAGGAAGTGAAAGTGGACGCCGTCGGCATCGTGCTCGACGCGAAAGGGCTGACAGTGGCGTCATTACGGATCGTCGAGCCGAGCGAAGTGCTCAGCCGGGCGATAGGCAGCGATATCCAAGCTGAAGTCACTGACCTGAAATTGATATTAGCTGACCGCACCGAAGTGGCGGCAGCGCTGGTGTTGCGCGATAAAGATCTCGACCTCGCGTTCCTGCGCCCGACCGAAAAACTGCCGAAGGCTGCCGTTGTTGTGCCGTTGAATGACGCGGCCAAACCGGAGGTGATGGATCAGGTGCTCGCATTGGCCCGCTCCAACCGCACGCCCCGTCTTGATCCGATCCTGACTGACGGGCGCATCGCCGCTATTGTGGACAAGCCGCGCTTGTTCTACGTCGGTACGCCCGCGCTTCAGAACAGCGGACCCGGCTCCGCCGTGTTCGCGCTTGACGGCAAGTTCATCGGCCAACTCCTTTTGCAACGCACGGCGAAGGGCGAGACATGGACTGTGATCGTGCCCGCTGCCGACATTGCCGAGACCGCCAAGCAAGCACCCGCCGAGGCGCCCAACCCCAAGCCCGCGCCGAAGGAAGAGAAAAAAGAAACGCGACCGGCGAAGTAATCAGGGCGCAAGCTCGATCACTTCAATCTGCTTTGGGTCATTCCGTCCGAGGCCGAGTTGCGCTGCGGTGGCGACATGGCCGGCACGTTCGCCGAGCGGCGAGACTTTCGCCTCCTTGCGTTTCGCCTCCAATAGTTGCAAGCAGGTCGCGTCCAACGCCACCGGGTCGAAGCTGAAATATAGCGTGTTCGGCTGCCACGAATACTGCGGCCGGAACGCCGGGCCGCCGGCGTAGCCGGCAGTGAGCGCGTCCATCACGTTCAGCACCAGCTTGCGACGCACGGATGGCAGGGCGCAAATCTCGGCGATGGCCGGGTCGCCGTTCTGGCCGTACAACTCGAACCGGCGGGTGTTGTCCATCATCCCAAGTGACACATTGTGAAGGCAACCGCACAAGCCGCAGGCATCGTGGCTCAGGAGTACAGGGACGTTGATAAGCTTGGTGATTGTCTGCGTCAACAGCTTCGGCAGATGCGAGCGTGTGCTGAGCTGTTCGTTGTTCGGGCGGAACAACAGGTCGCCCCAGATCAAGCGGCCCACCAGCTTGCTCTCGTAGAACGCGCCAGCGTCCCAACCCGACTCGTCGACTATCGCGACCTCGCGGCTCGCGCCCGGTTTCGCAAACCCGGCGTCGCGCATCTTTTGTAAGTCGCGGTCGAAAATCCAGATGTTTTCGGGCGGAACATTACCGGAACATAACCCGGCAACGATGGCGTCCACGACTGCGCGGTGCGTGGCGAGCAACGGCACGGCTTGGGTGTTGATCTTGATGCCGACGACATCGTTGCTGGAAAACAACGCGCGCCAAGCGGCCGCCTCGTCGCGCGGACCGGCCAATGTCTTGATACCTGTGGCGACCATGGTGCGGACGTTGGCAGCAGCCTGTGGGTCGTGCACGGCAATGACCCGGCTAGCGGCGTCGCACGCGGTGCCGATCAACAACGCGGCGGTGATGGCGAGGTATCGATTCATCGGCAGTATGATGTGCGGCCAGACGGTTGAAAGCAAGGTCGCAAGTGGTGTAGGACTTTCCCTGATACGAGATTCAGGCGTGTGCCGATTGTGAGCGCCAGCCGCTTTGGGTACAAACGGCCTCGGAAAATGAACAACAATGACAAGGTTTTTGCAAGCGATAGGACTGCCTTGATGATTTGGATGCTTTTGAGCGTCATGGTGGTGACGATAGTGTCATTTCTGTGGATGTTGCGATGAAGACGACGAAAAGCATTGCGACAAAGGCGGGCGAAGTGGACGGCATCAACAGCGGGAGTGCCGTGATCGGGTGTGCGTTGTTCTCTCCTGGTTCCGCGCTCCTACCCAATGCGCGTGACCTCACCGTACGCACGCACGACAGGGAACTCCCGTGCTGTTGGTGCCGCCCACTTGACCCGCAGTGAAGGTAACAGGGATGCGGGACAAGGGCGGGAGGGGCGACGATAGGGTCGTCGCCCCTGTCCTTTTTCAGAACTTCATTGAGAGCAGGAACTCGGCGTTAGACTTGGTCTTCTTGAGTTTCTCAACGATCAATTCCATCGCCTCCACCGGCGGCACACCGGCGAGGGCCTTGCGGAGGATGTAGATGCGGTTCAACTCCTCGGGATGGTAGAGCAACTCCTCCTTGCGGGTGCCGCTCTTCTCGATGTTGATGGCCGGAAAGATGCGTTTGTCCACGAGGTGGCGGTCGAGACACAACTCCATGTTGCCGGTGCCCTTGAACTCCTCGAAAATGACTTCGTCCATGCGCGAGCCGGTGTCCACGAGCGCAGTTGCTATAATCGTGAGCGAGCCGCCTTCCTCGATGTTGCGGGCGGCGCCGAAGAAACGCTTTGGTTTGTGGAGCGCGTTGGCGTCGACGCCTCCGGAGAGGATCTTGCCGCTGTGCGGGGCGAGCGTGTTGTAGGCGCGTGCAAGCCGGGTGATGGAGTCGAGAAGGATGACGACATCCCTCTTGTGTTCTGCGAGGCGCTTGGCTTTTTCGAGGACCATCTCGGCGACCTGCGCGTGGCGTTCGGGCGGTTCGTCGAAGGTCGAACTGACGATCTCGGCCTTGACGGTCCGCTTGAAGTCGGTCACTTCCTCGGGGCGCTCGTCAATGAGCAACACGATGACGATGGCTTCGGGATTGTTGTGGATGATCGCGTTGGCGATTTTCTGGAGCAGGATCGTCTTGCCCGTGCGCGGCGGCGCGACGATGAGGCCACGCTGGCCTTTGCCGACGGGACAGAACAGGTCGAGCACGCGCGTGTTGACCTCCTCGGCATTCGTTTCTAGGATGAACCGCGATGTCGGGAAGTATGGCGTGAGATTGTCGAACATGACTTTCTCTTTCGCCTTCTCCGGACTCTCGTGGTTGACGGTCTCCACCTTGAGCATCGCGAAGAAACGTTCCTTGTCCTTCGGCGGACGGACCTGGCCGGAGATCCCGTCGCCGGTCTGCAACTCGAACCGGCGGATCTGCGAGGGCGACACGTAAATATCTTCGGGGCAAGGCAGGTAGTTGTAGGCGGGCGAACGCAGGAAGCCAAACCCATCGGGCAACACCTCCAGCACGCCGTCGCCGAACATCGAGCCGTTACGCAGTGCGTTCTTCTTGAGGATGTCGAAGATGATCTCGTGTTTCTTGAGGACTGCGATACCTTCCACGCACCAAGTGCGCGCTTTCTGCTGCAGGTCCGCCATGCTCATCGCCTGCAAATCGCCCAGATACATCGTCTCGCCCGGCGGCAATTCCACTTTCGGTATGTCCTGTCCCTCCACCGGTGTCTCCGACGGCAGAGTGCACGGAAGCTGGCTGACCGGTACGGGCGGTGCAGTGGTTGCTGTGGCCGCCGTCATCACCTCGTCCGGCTCGGGAATATCGGCCGGTAGGTGTTCTTTCGGGATTCTTGGGACCTTTGGGCCTCTGTCTCTGTCTCGTCTATTGGGTCTGCCTCGCCGCATGGTGTGTCTCCTTGATGTTTTTCCAAATTGTGTCGGCCTGCTCCGCTAGTGTGCGACGCGAGCCGTCGTTCCAAATTACGTAATCAGCACGATCCATCTTCTTCGCCAACGGCCATTGCGACGCGAGCCGTGCACGCGCCTGGCTCTCGTTCAATCCTTTTGCCGCCAGCCGCGCTTGTTGCGTCGTTTCGCTGCACGCCACGACCACGATGCTGTCAAATTCCTTCTCCTCACCGACTTCGTACAGCAGCGGGATCATCGCCACCGCCACGGTGTCGTCGCCCGCGCGTTCCAGCGCGGCGAACGCCTCCCGTCGTTTCTGACGGACGGCGGGGTGCACCAATCCATTCAACACCAGCCGTCGCGCTTCGTTGCGGAACACGATCTCGCCGAGCGCGGCCCGGTTGATCGAGCCGTCGGCGTTCACCACGCCGCTGCCAAACTCCCGCGCGACCGACGCGTTTGTCGGCGTGCCCGGCGCCAGCGCCTCGTGCGCCAGCGCGTCGGAATCAATCACCACCGCGCCTTTCGCGCGCCAAAGCTCCGCGACCGCCGATTTGCCGGCTGCAATGCCGCCGGTGAGACCGACGCGGGTGAGGCGAGGGGATGAACGCATACGAATGGCGTTAAATGGGGTGATTCGGAACGGGAAACTGTTTACGACGGCGGCAACATACGCATCTACGGGGTTTCCGTCAAGCTTTTGCTTTCCGGCGCGTGTACCGGTGCGGTAGAGTCCGCCCATGAGTTCGCTTCGCGACGATCTCCAGGAAGTGTTGCTGACCGAGGCGCAGATCCAACAACGGATCGACGAATTGGCTGCGCAACTCCAGCGCGACTACACCGACAAGGACCTCACGCTCGTGCCGCTGTTGACCGGCAGCGTGATGTTCGTTGCCGACCTGCTGCGCCGGGTACCGGGGCCGTTGCGGCTGGATTTTCTCGGGGTCTCCAGCTACCACGGCGAAACTCGGTCTTCGGGTGACATCCACATCACGAAGGCGCTCCAGCTCAACGTGTGCGACCGCGACGTGCTCGTGGTGGACGACATCCTCGACACCGGCTTGACGCTGGTGCGCGTGCGCGACCTGATCGCCACGCTCCGGCCGCGCAGCCTGAAGTTCTGCGTCTTTCTCGAAAAGGAAATCCCGCACCACGCGGGATTCCGCGCTGATTACACCGGGTTCCGCATTCCCGACAAATTCGTCGTCGGCTACGGACTCGACTACCAGGAGCAGTATCGCAACCTGCCCTGCGTCGGCGTCCTGAAACCCGAGATTACGTCCAGAGCTTCTCTGGATACTCCCCGCGCCGGATGAGCGCGCGGACGCTCTCCATCACTATCGGACGGTCTTCCTGGTAGGTCACACCGAACCACGACGACTTCGTCGGCAACACCTTCACCGTCGCACGCCGGTTGGTGACGAGATGGTTGACCGCCGTCGGGATCAGGCACTCGCTCTTCTCTTCCTGGCCGCGCTCTTTCAGGAACTTCGCGAACTCCTCGCGCAGGAAACCGAACAACGTCGGCGTAAATCCCCACATGTTCATCGAGCAATACTCGTCGGCGGTCAACGGCTCGAAGCCGCCTTTGCCGTCGAGGTTGCGGGCCGCGTTGCCGTGCTTCTCGATCTTCAGCAACTCGACAACCTGCTTCAACATCCGCTTCTCGTCCACCTGGCAGACGCCGCGCGACACCGTGCCGTGCTCGCTGAGTGTGTTGCGCAGGATGAACCCGACCATCGAGTAGTCCGCGCTGTCCACGCGCGCCTTCGACAGGAACTCGCCCAACACGCGGAACGAATCAGCGCCGTAAAAATCATCCGCATTGATCATCGCGAACGGCTCGCGCACCACGTCCTCGGCCACGAGAATGGCGTGCGCCGTGCCCCACGGCTTCTTCCGGCTCGCCAGCACGGCGAACCCGGCGGGGACCTTGTTCAGTTCCTGGAAGGCGTACTCGACCGGCAGGCGCTTCTCGAAACGCGCGCCGACGGCCTCGCGGAACGCCGCCTCGATGTCGTGTCGGATCACGAACGCGACCTTGCCGAACCCGGCGCGCATCGCGTCGTAAATGCAATAATCGATGATGGTTTCGCCGTTTGGCCCGACGGGGTCCACCTGTTTCAAACCGCCGTAACGGCTCCCCATCCCGGCGGCCAGCACTAAAAGTGTCGGTTTCATGCGTCGTCTTATAAGATGACACGGTTTCAAACGCAAGAATCTGCGAGGGATTTTCCCGCTGCCGTCGTATCACTGGTTGATGAACAATCAGGACGACCAACTTCACCGGCTCCTCCAGCAATGGAAGGAGGTTGAACCCGCCAGTAACTTTGACGCGCAGGTCTGGCGCCGGATTACCGGAACAAGCCGAGCGAAGCGAGACGCCGTCCTCGGCAAACCGGAACATTCGCCGACGGTCGCTGATTGGCTCCGCGGCTGGCTGCCGCAACCGGTGTTTGCGCTCGCTGCCGCCGTCATCGTCGGTGCGGTCATCGGCGCGTCGAGTGGCCTGTTCTCTGCGCCATCGCCGCCGGGCGGCCTCGGTTTGATCGCACCCGACACGCTCGCCGGCACGTACGTTCGACTGACTCAGAGGTAAATTATGAAGAGAACTATTCTCGCTTTATTGGTGGTGACCGCGCTGGTAGCGATGTTGGCGTTTGGCGTCGCGCGCTGGCTCCGAGCGCGTCCGCTTGAACTGCATGACACCGTTTGGCTCCAGCACGAGTTGAACCTCACCGACGCGCAAGGCGCCGAGGTCGCCAAGCTCGAAGCCGATTTCCAAAAGAAGCTTGCCGACTGCTGCACCGCGCACTGCACCGCGCGCACTGACCTGGGCGAGTCGCTCAGCGACCCGACGAAGGCGGCTGATTGCTGCCAGCGGATGTGCGCCGCACAGGCCGACTCCGAGAAGGCGGCGCTCGACCACATCCTCCGCGTTCGTACCCTGCTGACGCTCCCGCAGCAGCAGCGCTACACCACGCTGGTCCAGAAACAACTCAGCGGTCCCTGCGTGATAAGGTTACACCAACCATGAAGTTTGTCGCACTCATCTTCCTGCTCGCCGGGATGCCGATCTTCACCGGGTGCGGCCTCCCGGTGACCCACGAAGCCGCCGCCACGCGATACATCTGCCCGATGCATCCGGCGATTGTGTCGGGCAAGCCGGGTGATTGCCCGATCTGCGGAATGAAATTGGTGCTAGCCGGGCAAGAAATGAAGTCGGATGGCATGATTGCAATTACGCCGGAAATCCGGCAGCGGATGGGATTGACGCTGGGCACAGTCGAGAAACGCATGCTGGCACGCGAGATCCGCGCCCCGGCTAGGATCGTCGTCGACGAGACGAAGCTCTACCACGTCAACGTGAAGGTGGATGGCTGGGTCGAGCAACTGTTTGTCGCCACCACCGGCCAGTTCGTTCACAAAGGCGCCCCGCTATTGACCATCTACAGCCCGTCATTGATGTCCGCGCAGGCCGAACACCTCAGTGCCAACGACGCGATGCGCCCGACGGCGCGGCGCCGCCTCCAACTCATGGACATGACTGACGAACAGATCCAGCAACTGGAAAAGACAAAACAGATCAACAAAACCATCACGGTATATGCGCCTGCCAGCGGTTGGGTGTTGGAGCGGCTGATCGCGACCGGTCACAGAGTAACGGCGGGCGAACCACTGCTCGTGTTGGCCGATCTGTCGAACGTCTGGGCCGACGCCGACGTGTACCAAGCCGATTTGTCGTTCGTGAAAATCGGCGAGCCGGCTGAGATCATGATCGTCAGCCAGATATTTACCGGCCGTGTCAGCTTTATCGCGCCGACCATTGACGCCGACACGCGCACCGTGAAGGTGCGAATGGAAATCTCAAATCCCCACCTGAAGCTGAAGCCCGAGATGTGGGCGACCGCCCGCCTGCTCAATCCACTCGGCGAACGGCTTGCCATCCCCGAAGCCGCCGTTATGCGCACCGGCGAACGCACCTACGCCTTCAAAACCGGCGAAGGGGATCATCTGATACCAGTCGAGATCAAGCTCGGCGCGCGCGCTGATGGCTGGTTCGAGTTGCTCGATGGGTTGAAGGAAGGCGCCAAGGTCGTGACGAGTGCGAACTTTCTCGTGGATTCCGAATCGCAGTTGAAGGCCGCTCTGGCCGGGATAAAGCACCAGCCTTAGTCGGAACGATGCAGTAGGAGTTCATTTTAGCTGTTGAAGGCGGGGCGATTTTCTACTGCATGGCAGTTGGGAATCGGGATCAGAATCTTCTCCCATAACCGCTGCCACCAAGTTCGCTCTCGTGAGGGGACAGCGAGCTTGATTGTCGTGCGCCCGGCGGGATGACTCAGTACTTCCGCCGTCACAAACAACCAGTACCGCAACGACTGCACTGTTACCTTCTGTTGCAGCCCAGATGCCGTTGGAACAACGGCGTCAGGTTGTACGTCAGCGCCGCCAGACTCAACGCCGCTTCCGTCGCCCAGAACGACCGCAGGCACAGCGACGGCAAGGCGAAGCCCTGCTGCAGTTCCTTGATCACACATTCTCGCAGTCGGCGCGCCCATTGTAGTACCGCCACGGCGCCAATCCTGACATCTGTGTCGGTGGCAGGCTCGTGACCAATGCCTGAAACTGATACTCCGGCACATCCAGCAACTTCTTGCCGCCGCGCTTGTCCCGTTCGTTGACCCGATGCCGCACCAACACCAACCGCCGCGCGGGCGCGGCACTAAGTCTGAGATTTGTATCCCGAACGCATTTTTCGGAGTTAAATCGGGATGGCGTTCCTGTCGGCGAGTAACAGTGGCCAGTCGGTGAGCGGCACGTCCATTTGCTTGACGCCGCCTTTGGTTTCGCAGCGCGCAAGGGCGTAAACGGTTTGTGTCAACGGGTCGATGAGTACCGGCTCTTTCCACGCGAGGGTCTGTGGCATCCAAGCGGCCAACAATATGCGCCGCAGCGTGAACGGTTCCATCAGGTTGTGCGGTTGCCAGCAGGCGATCACGGTACCGTAGCCGGTCGCGAACGCGTAGGCGCGTGCGTCGGCGACCAACGCGCTATCCGCTTTGTCCCGGGCCGACAGGCGGAGGTTCACTTCGTCGGTGCGGTGTGCGTCACCGGCGAAGAGCGTGCAGATGGTCTGGACGGCGGAGTAGGCCGGCTTGGGGCGGTACTCGCCGCCGCCGAGCAGGCCGAAGTAGTACTGCTTGTTCACGATCTCGTTCTTGATGATGTAGAACATGAAATCCGAGGCGTGAAACCAAGAGATGAACGGTGTGTCGAGCGCAAGATCGAGCAGGAAGCGGCGCGCGGCGTTTTTGGCCTGCTTGGATTCGTCCCACTCGTAGTTGTCCAGCGCTTGGCCTTTTTGCGCCATCGATGGCGCGCCGGACTCACCTTGCCAGAGCGGGAGGCCGGGCCGGTAGCGATGGACCAATGCGCGGAGCGTCGCAAGTTGCCGGTCGTAGTAGCCTTCCGGCGTTGGGTGGTAGAGGTGGTAGGAAAACGCATCAATGTGCTGGCCCATTCCGTGCTCGAAACAACGTTCGACGTAGGAGAACCCGCGTTGTTGGCTGAGGGCATCGGAAATCGCCCCACCGATGATTCTTGCCTTTGGAAACACGCTATGGATCGCGCGTGAAGTCAGCGCCACGAGGTCAGTATACATTTCTGGTGACGGCTCGTGCGGCGTCCAGAATGGACGGATGTCCGGCTCATTCCACACCTCGTAATACGCGACCCGGAGTTGGTAGTGCCGTGCCAGTGCTTTGACGAAGTTTTCCCAGCCGGTGCGTGCGGCTTGGTCGTACACAGGCGTCCAGCCGACGGCGGTTTCGTGTGGGGCGTCGGGCGTGTAATGCCGGTTGCCATAGCCGACGTTGAACCACGGCTGGATGCCGACAGCGAGGAGTTTGTCCACGATGGCGTCGAGCCAGGCGAAATCGTATTTGCCCTTCACTTTCTCGCACTGCGACCAGCCGGTCTGCACGCGCGCCCATTTTGCGCCGAGTGCGGCGATGTGCGGATAGGCTTTATCGAAATTCCACATCTTGCGGTCGAGACACTCGCAGCCGATGGAGAACCGCGATTGCGTAATCTGCCGCGAACTTTTCGTTTTGAGCGTGCCGAGGCGCGTGAGGCCGTTCTCGCTGATCCAGTTTGTTGGTGGCATATTTGCTGGTTCAGTGCCGAGCGCGCGTAATGCGGGCCACGGCATGGCTGCGAGGCTGGCAGCTTTCAGAAATGTGCGACGGTTCATAGCGAGTCTCTTGGTGAGGAATGTTGTACGATTGATTTCATTGTGGCCCACAGATGCGGACGTGGTCAATTTCGAAATCACGCGGAGCGGTGGGCGGTTGGTCGTGGATACGGCTTGTGGCCTCGTCACCGAGGCTATGAGCGAAGCAATTGTCCAAGTCAAACATCTTCAACGGCACTGTGGCGGTGGCGGATGTATCATTGTCCGTCGCGCGCGACGAAATCGTCAGTTTGCTCAGCACCAACGTCGCCAGCACGACTGACAACGACAGCGACAATAGCAACAGCGGTAAGCTGCGTTTTAACGGGGCGTCTCCTTCGGCTCGATGTACTGCACCGCTCCGGTCAATGTCATCCGCTCTCCGCCAACGACGGCTTCGTGCGGCGCGGCAACGGTCCACGCCGCGAATTTCGTCTGCCAATTTTTACGGAACAACAAGACGAAGTCGTCGGGGCTGCCGGTCTCGATGCGCTTGTCGAAGCGGTAGCCGCGCAGGTTGGCGACGAGCACCTGCAACGTGGCATACGCAGGCTTGGTGTCGTAAACGGGATCCCTCTCCTTAAAGAACTGATGGCGAACGATACCGAAATGGTGTTCCTTGTCCTTCGGGTCGGTGCCGTCGTCGTGCCAGTCGTACCAAATCGAAAGCGGCACACCGGCAAGAAGGTTCATAAGGAATTGGCGTGATAGATACTTGCCTTGTTTCTCGTCGTCGATATTCTTCTGCACGGTCGAGTAGCCCCACTCGCCGGAAAGGATTGGGATGCGCCTGCCTTTCGGCGCATACTTGTCGATCAATATGCGCAGCTTCGCGTACTCCGGTAAGACCGTCTCCGGTGGTGATATCCCCCGGTAAGGGTGAACCGTAACGGCGTCCCAATACTCCAGCGCGCCGCCTTGAAAACAAGCTTCGAGAAATTTCAGGTTAATCTCACAGACCGCGGGGCCGCAATATTTTTCGCGGGGCGCAACGGTTTTGATGGCTTTACCGACAGCGATAGCGAGCGCTGTGTAGTTGGTGACATTCGGTTCGGATTTCCAAGACTGTTTGAGGTTGGGTTCATTCCACATTTCCCAGAGCACGTTGCGACCCTTGAAGTGCTCGACCGCAGCAGCAGTCCAGCGCGCGAACGCGGCACGGCCCTCGTCGGTGTGCGGCGAGAGGCCGTTGTCGTAGTGGCGGTTCGCGTAGTCGAGGATGAACAGCGCGCGGATGCCATGTTCGTCGAGCGCGGTCATCAACCGGTCATAGGCGCGGAAGTCGTACTTGCCCTTCTCGCGCTCAGTGCCGCCCCAGTTCAGGTCCATGCGGACCCATTTGAACCCAGCGTCGACGATCATCTTCATTTCGCCGGGTCGCGGGTCGGTGAAGTGAATATTAATGCCGAAGCCGTCGGGCACCGGTGTTTCGCCGTAACACGCAACGGCAGCGAGGAGGATGGCGGGCAGAATGTATTTCATGGTCGGCTCCTTTCGTCAGTTTTGATCTTATCGAGCAACGCCTGGAATTCCTTCACCTTGCCGGGATTTTTCTCGGCAAGGTTGCTTTCCTCGCTGATGTCGTTGGCGAGATTGTAAAGCTGAACATTCGGACTAGTGCTGTAGAGTCCGCCACCGGCAGCGCGAGCATGGGCGGCGGGTTTGCCAGGGATGTATTTCCACTCGCCGACGCGGATAGCTTGGCGCTCGACGCCATTACTTTGGACGACGAGATGGTCACGTGGCGATTTTCCACCTAGGAGCGCGGGAAGAACATTAAAGCTGTCGGGGCCACCATCCTTTGGCATCTCAACACCCGCAACGGCGGCGAAGGTGGCCATCATGTCAACAAGACCAATAAGTTCAGAGGATTCGGTGCCGGGTTTGATCTCACCGGGCCAGCGCGCGATGAACGGTTCG